>JAJYLL010000035.1 GCA_021787735.1 Acidobacteriota bacterium
ATTATTCCGCCTTTTGCGACTCCGAGGCAAGTGCCATGCCGCCGGCTCAAGATTTTTCTTGACAATTGCGGGTTGACATGCTAGCCTACTACTGTAACGTCACCCTCCGGCGCTACTGAGTTGCCTGTCTGTAAGGTCCGAAGGTTCACCGGCGCTTCCGCGCCACGCCCTATGACACAGAAAAAACCGAAGCTCTCACAATCCGTCGAGCAATCGCCGCGTCATCGCGCCGCGGCCCTCAAAAACCTTGAAAAGGCCTGGCAGACCAATCGCGCGCGCTGGGAGTTCACTCCGGCGCGCCGCCGAGCCTCGCTCCGAACCATCAAGCAGACCACACTCGCCAACCGTAAGCCTGGCCGTTCGCTTTCGTCCTCGCAGCAGCAGGCCGCGCGCCGCAACGTAGCCAGGGCCCGCGAAGCGCTCCGTGCGCGTGGCCGCTCCCCCGAGCACGTGGCGAAACTTCGCCTGTCGATCGCCAAGGCCCGCGCAGCCCGCACCCGCAAGAGCATCGAGCGCCAGGCGGAAAAGGTCCTGAAGCACGGATTGTTCGCCCGCTGCCTGCGCGGTCCCGTGGCGGCGCTGGGCGAAAATCCGCACGATTACCGCGCCGTCCACCGGCTGGTGGCGCGCTACTTCGGCCCGCAGAACGCGGAAGAGGAAAAGCTGGCTCATCTGATTGCCGACTCGCTGTGGCGGCAGCACCGTATCTTTTTTGCCCAGGCCGCCCGGCAGCTTGAGCGGCTGAACTTTTACCTCAGCCAGGCTCCTCCAATGGAAGAACCCGACGCCAATGAAACCAAGCTGCGCGCCTACACGCTGCTCGCCGTGCTGCTCGACCGTGATGAATCGCACCGCCGCGGCTGGCGACTGCTGGCCGCCACCGAGCGGCTGCTGCGCCGCTTCCTGCGCGCGCGTTTCGGCCGCGAACCCAATTTCCAGACCCGCGAGCGCCTGATCGAGCCCTTCGCCGGCCAGCCCAATGCGCTCTATTTCGAACTCGCAGCAACCGTCACCGATCCCAACCTCTTCGACGTCGTCGACGAAACGTGGAAGTGACGGGTTCGTAGCGGCGGCGTTTCCCCCCGCCGTGCCCGTCATCCTGAGTGAAACGAAGGATCACTGCATTAGGATTTGGTGATTTAGCGAATCGCGATTGACCGATTGGGAGAACCTCCGATCTTCCCTCCCACGCCCCTTCCTTCACCAACTGTGCCGGCCGTGGTCTCCTGCGGTTGACAGATGCGCGCGCGGCGTGACAGAGTCGTGTAGCGCGCGAACCTCCGGTCCTGAGGTCCGCAAGGCTTTTGCAGGAAGCGCGCCCGGGCGCCGCCAGATCGTGCGCCGGTTCCTGTCTTGTTACGAATAAGGAGGCGTTACGTGAATCATCCAAGACTGCGCAATCTTTTTTCCATTGCCGCCGCCATTGCGGCATTGTGTATTCCAGCCCTTTTCATGGCCCAGAATCCGAAGCCAGCGCCGCAATTGGCCCAAAAGCCGGCCGCGGCTGCTACGTCGTGGCAACACGGCCGCTACTGGACCGAGCGTGACCAGCAGTTGATGACAGATTTCGGCGACCTCGCGCATTTTCGCGAAGCCGATCTCAAGCTTGGCCCGCCGGCCCCAGGCCAGGACCGTGTCGTCTTTATGGGGGACTCCATTACGCAAGGCTGGGATCTTGAAAAGTACTTTCCCGGCAAGCCCTACATCAACCGGGGCATCAGCGGGCAGACCTCGACGCAAATGCTCCTGCGCTTCCGCCAGGACGTCATCGATCTCAAGCCCAAGGTCGTCGTGATTCTGGCCGGCACCAATGACATTGCCGAAAACACCGGCCCCATGCCGCTCAGCCAGACCGAAGGCGACATCGTGTCAATGGCCCAACTGGCCCGCGCCAACGGCATTCGCGTGGTGCTTTGCTCCGTGCTGCCGTCGGTCCGCTTCCCGTGGCATCCCCAGTTGAAAGACCCCGCGCCCAAAATCGCAGCGGTCAACAAATGGCTGAAGGCTTATGCGGCCGGCCACGGCTACGTTTACGTGGATTACTATTCCGCGATGAAAGACGCCGCCGGCGGCCTGCCCCCGAATCTGAGCCGCGACGGCGTCCACCCCCTGCCCGCCGGCTTCGCCGTCATGACCCCCCTCGCCCAGGCCGGAATTGAAAAGGCCCTGAAGCAAAAAGGCCGGTAGTATCTCACCGGCGCGGTCTTTTGCGAAAGGACACGGATTCATCCGTGCCGCCAAAAGTCGGCATCAAGAATACCGAAGCCCTCTACCGGGGGAGAGGGTGTCCCGCAGCGTGGGACGGGTGAGGGGTGTTTTCCGTAGTTGCGGCGGAGCCTATCCCGGCATTGCCGGGGACCGCCGGCAGTTTATCTGTCCCTTACTTCCAATGCTTTTCGGGTGTATATTCCAAAACGCACCGCACGCGAAGGAGAGAATCGACAACTACTACCCGGTGGGGAGAAAACAGGGGAAATTCTTGAAGCGGGCGTATTACTCCGACTCGATATCCAACTTCCTATTATCTGATATCAGGGCAATTCTGGGCTCGATTGAGCTCGGCAACGACTTTCCATCGGAACAGACCCAACGTGATGCATGGCTAGAAGAAATACGGATACTCCAATCGATTTTGTCGCCCTATCAGGGAGCCATCTATTTTGAGTATTCGATTCCCCGGATGGGTCAACGCATTGATGTTCTCCTGCTGATCGGACCAGTTATTTTTGTCCTTGAGTTTAAGGTCGGCGAAAAAGAATTTCCCGCACATGCTGTCGATCAAGTATGGGACTATGCCTTGGACTTGAAGAACTTCCACGAGACGAGCCATGACCGCTTCATTGCCCCGATCCTGATAGCGACCAAAGCCAACAGCGCCATCCCATCCATTGCTGTGACCCCAAAGCACCATGATCTATTGCTCCCAATCAAGAGCGGCGTAGAGCAACTTGCAAGTGTCATCGAGCAAGTCTTGAGCTTTTGTGAAGGTGACAATATCGAACCGAAAGAGTGGGAAGCCGGGAGATATAGTCCCACACCGACCATAATTGAAGCCGCCTTGGCGCTTTACGGCGGGCACTCGGTCAAAGAGATCTCCCGAAGTGATGCGAGTGCGATTAATCTCAGTGAAACTTCTGACTCGATCTCCAAAATCATCCGCTCCGCAAAAGAAGAATGCCACAAGGCCATCTGCTTTGTGACCGGAGTTCCGGGGGCAGGAAAAACCTTGGTCGGGCTCAACATTGCAACCACCCACATAGATAAGAACAAAGAACTTTACAGTGTTTATCTCTCTGGTAATGGCCCGCTAGTTGCGATTCTCCGCGAAGCGCTGGCAAGGGATAAAGTCAGACGCGAGAAAGAGCGCGGACGGAAACTCAAGAAGGGTGCGGCGATGAGCAAGGTCAAGATGTTCGTGCAGAACGTCCATCAATTCAGGGACGAATGCCTTGTTGACCCGAAATCCGCACCGATTGAACACGTTGCGCTATTTGACGAGGCGCAACGGGCGTGGAATCTGGAGCAAACATCCAGTTTTATGCGCGGGAAGAAACATATTTCGGACTTCAATCAGTCCGAGCCTGAATTCCTGATTTCCTGCCTTAATCGTCATGAGGATTGGGCAGTAATTGTATGTCTCGTTGGAGGTGGGCAGGAGATCAACACCGGCGAGGCAGGGATCACGGAATGGATTGAGTCTCTCAATCGTTCATTTCCGGATTGGCATATTTACATTTCTTCCCAACTTTCCGATAGCGAGTATGGCGCGGGAGAAGTGCTGGACAGATTGGAGGGTCATCCGAATGTCGCTTGTAAGGACGAACTGCACCTTGCAGTCTCGATGCGTTCCTTCCGGGCTGAAAACGTATCCCATTTAGTAAAGCAGCTTCTGGATCTAAACGCTGAAGGGGCCCGCAAGACGCTACAAGGAGTGACGCCGAAATATCCCATCGTCATTACTCGGAACTTTGGCAAGGCAAAAGAATGGCTAAGGTCTCAAGCAGGCGGGACGGAACGGTATGGCATTGTGGTTTCTTCTCAGGCTCAACGGTTAAAGCCACACGCGATCGATGTGAAAACTCCAGTTGACCCGATTCATTGGTTTCTTGACGGCAAAGAGGACGTGCGCTCATCGTATTACCTTGAAGATGTTGCTACTGAATTTCACGTGCAAGGCCTTGAGCTTGATTGGACCTGTGTAACGTGGGACGCCGATTTCAGGTACTCAGCAAATGGCTGGGACCATTGGTCCTTTTGCGGGGACCGCTGGAATCGAGTTAGGAAGACGGAGCGGCAAATCTACCTCAAAAATGCCTATCGTGTTCTCTTGACACGTGCCCGCCAAGGCATGGTCATCGTAGTTCCACCTGGTGATCGAGATGATGCCACACGCAATCCAGCTTATTATGACCCGACCTTCGAGTATTTGCGGAACATCGGGTTCACGACGCTGTAAGGCGGGAGGTTCCTGGCTGACGGATGATATCGTGCAGCCTCATAGTGGCATGGGGATGAGCTGAAACTAGGTTTCGACGACTCTTGCGTTCTCAAAAATCTCGTAGGCCCAACTTCCTGCAAGCTCTCGTAGTTCCCAAGTACCGCTTCCTGACAAACGGCCAGAAGGTTCTTGAGTGGAAGGCCGACCGCTATCGCCTCGCAGAAAAAACGCTCCGCTTCCTCGTCCATCGTGTCGGGGTTGATGGGGACTTTGATTTCACCGCTTGTTTTCTCGACAGACGAAAAAGGGCCCAAGACAAGGCCTTCCTCCTGGTCATCGTTCCAAAAGAGAATATTCATAATCCAAACCCCTTCGTAGGCGCAGCTCGGGAACCAGCCAAATCTTACCACGCACCCAGCGCGCGCTCTTGAGGATTTTACAGTTCCGTCAATTTAGAACCGGGAAAACGTTTGCCCCGGCTGCATGAAGACTCACTTGGGGCTTACCGGGACATTTTGCCCTCCCAAACCGCGTCTCCGACGCGCACGACTGAACAAACAGCGGAAGACGAAGAGAACGCCATGAATTCGGGGCAGGCGGGGTAGCGCAGGCCATAAAATCCTGTGCTACAGAGCCTGCAAGCTTTACCAATCATGTATCGGAAAGGTAGAATGGATGAGATAGATACGGGGCATACGCTCCACTGACGACTATGGGAACATATTTTCAAACCGGACTCGGTAAAATCATAGGAACAAAGAACGAGCGCGACCTGAAGCGCTTGCAGGCGCGCGTGGAAGAGATCAACGCGCTTGAGCCGGAGATGCGGAAGCTGGACGACGCGGAATTCCCCCATCGCACCGAGGAACTGAAGAAACGCCTGGCCGACGGCGCGACGCTCGACGACCTGCTGCCGGAAGCCTTTGCGCTGTGCCGCGAGGCCGGCCGTCGCACCCTGAACATGCGCCACTTTGACATGCAGTTGGTGGGCGGCATGGTGCTGCACGAAGGCAAGATCGCCGAAATGAAGACCGGCGAAGGCAAAACGCTGGTGGCCACCCTGCCCGTCTATCTGAATGCACTGGAAGGCAAGGGCGTGCACGTGGTGACGGTGAACGACTACCTGGCCAACCGCGACGCCGCCTGGATGGGACCCATCTACCGCCTGTTGGGCCTGAGCGTGGGCGTGATTGTCCACGACCTGGACGACGAGGAGCGCCGCATCGCCTACAACTGCGACGTGACTTACGGCACCAACAACGAGTTCGGGTTCGATTACCTGCGCGACAATATGAAGTTTGAGCTGGCCGACTGCGTGCAGCCCGCGCACCGCTACGCCATCGTGGACGAAGTGGACTCGATTTTGATTGACGAGGCGCGGACGCCGCTGATCATTTCAGGCGCGTCGGAAGAATCCACAGAAAAGTATTACCGCGTGGACAAGGTGATCCCCCACCTGAAACCCAAAGACGATTACGAGATCGACGAGAAGCTGCGGACCGTCAGCCTGCTCGAGCCCGGCATCGCCAAGGCTGAAAAGATCCTTGGGCTCGAAAACATGTACGACCCCGCCAACATGGATTTTATCCACCACGTCTACCAGGGATTGAAGGCGCACGCGCTCTTCATACGCGACAAGGATTATGTGGTGAAAGACGGCGAGGTCATCATCGTGGACGAGTTTACCGGGCGGCTGATGCCTGGCCGGCGATGGAGTGACGGCCTGCATCAGGCCATCGAAGCCAAAGAGGGCGTCAAGATCGAAAAAGAAAACCAGACGCTCGCCACCATCACCTTTCAGAATTACTTCCGCATGTACGACAAGCTCTCGGGCATGACCGGTACAGCGGAAACCGAAGCGGCTGAATTTGAAAAAATCTACGAGCTGGAAGTGGTAGTCATTCCCACCAACCGCGAACTGATCCGCTATGAGCACGCGGACGTGGTCTATCGCACCGAGCGCGAAAAGTTCAACGCCGCCATCGAGGAAATCAAGGAGTACCACCTGCGCGGCCAGCCCGTGCTGGTGGGCACCATCGCCATTGAGAAATCAGAGCGCCTGAGCGCTCAACTGCGCAAGGCCGGATTCCTTCCCCAGCATTTCCAGGATTTGCTGAAGCAGGCAGGACTGGAAGGGCGTGCGCTGGAGAAGTGGACTGCCGACCTGCTGGCCAGCCGCGGTCCCACTATGAACTGGCTGGTAAGAGCCGGCGTCACGATATCGGCCGTCAGGAAAACACTGAAAGATGGACGTTTTGCCGGCGTGGGGAATTCGGCGGCCGGACTTCAGGATGAGTTTATCAGGGCTTTGCTGAAGCGCCACGTTGATCGGTATTTCGCCCCAAAAGCGGCGCCGCTGGACAGCAACGGGGTCCTCGAAGTGGTAAAGCTGGCAACGCAATCTCCGGAAAACGTGGTTCCAGTGCTCGATTACCTGATCGAAATCCAGTGCAGCCCCGAACGCCTGGTGGAAGTGTTGGAGAAGCGGGAAATCAAACACAACATCCTCAATGCCAAGCAACATGACCGCGAAGCGCAGATCGTTGCCCAGGCAGGCCGCGTTGGATCTGTCACCGTTTCCACGAACATGGCCGGCCGCGGAACGGACATCCTGCTGGGCGGCAATCCGGAATTTCTGGCACGGGAGGAGTTCCGCAAGTCGCCGGAAAAGTACCGGCAGCAGGGCATTGATCCGGAACCTCCCGAGCGTCCGGCTGCGGGCTCAGCGGATGAGATTTACCATGCGTACATCAATGCCTACTCGGACTGGCGCGAGAAGTGGACGGAATTCATCAATCGGTTTAAGGCCACCACCGACAGCGAACATGACCGCGTGATCGACCTGGGCGGACTTCACATTCTCGGCACCGAGCGCCACGAGTCCCGCCGGATTGACAATCAGTTGCGTGGCCGCGCCGGCCGCCAGGGCGACCCGGGATCGTCGCGGTTCTACCTTTCACTTGAGGACGACCTGCTGCGGATTTTTGCCGGCGATCGCATCTCCAAAATCATGCACAAGCTCGGCATGGAAGAGGGCGTGCCGATTGAATCAAGGCTGATCACAAAGCGCATCGAGGCCGCTCAGAAGGCCGTCGAGGGACAGAACTTTGAGTCCCGCAAGCACCTGCTTGAGTATGACGATGTCATGAACAAGCAGCGGGAGACGATCTACGGCCTGCGGAAACAACTGCTCCAGGGTGACGACCAGCGAGAATATCTGCTTGACTCCGCCGACCGCGTTGTCGGCTGGTTGGTGACGACCTATTGTCCAAAAACCCAACATGCGGATGAATGGAACATTCAGGGGTTGCAGAACGAATTCTGGGGCAGATTCGGAGTCGATCTCCGCACACATGAATTGCATTTCGATCAAAAGTTGATCGAGTCTCTGGCAGAAGAGTTGAAGGACATCGTTCGCAAACGTTACGAAGAGCGCGAGCAGGTCTGGGGCCCTGAGCGCATGCGGCTCCACGAACGCATGATCATGCTGCAGGTGGTGGATGCGCAGTGGAAGGACCATTTGCTGGCCATGGACCATTTGAAAGAGGGCATCGGCCTGCGTGGCTACGGACAGCGCGATCCACTGGTGGAATACAAGCGCGAGTCCTTCGATATGTTTGAAGACATGATGGACCGCACAGAGGACGAGACTCTTCGCTACCTGTTCCTGATGCGAACCCCCGAAGAGGAAGAAGTTATGATCCGCCAGTATCAGCAGCGGAAGCGCCGCGAGCAGGCGGAAATGCGTATGGTGGGCGGCGGGGTCATGGAAAAACCCCAACAGGTTGTCCGCAAGGAGAAAATCGGCCGCAACGACCCCTGCCCCTGCGGCAGCGGCAAGAAGTACAAGAAATGTCACGGCGCGTCAGCGACAGTTGCTGCTGGAACAACAAAGTCCGGTAGCTCGGCGGCTTCATCTGAGGACTCTTAACCTCGTTCCGCTGAGCACCTCTTCTTTAATCAGCACAAGCGATTCCGAGTGCATTTCTCGCCGTGGGAGGCGTGAAACGCCCCCCCCGATCCGCACATCAGACGCTGACATATTGCAAACCAACGCATCTTCGCTACCGCTGAAAAACCTAATAGTTCGAAATGGCATGAAAAAGCCCCTGGATCGCTGCTGTTGACCAGTTCGAACAACTTCTCAAGTCTTGCAGCAACGCCCCAGGGGCTTTTCAGTTCATCCACGGGTCCGCTAAGCGGCTACAGCATTACTGCCCGTCGCCAGAGCCAGGGGAAATCACCACAAAATACCCTTGGCCCTGATGAATGACCCGCAGCAGAACCTGCCCTTTGGCTTCGCTCGCCAGGCGGTCGAAGTCATTAACATTATGGACAGGCTGACGGTTGATGCTTTGAATCACATCTCCCTGCTGGAGGTATTCAGCCGCCGGGCTGTTCTGGTCCACGTCAGAAACCACAACTCCTGACGAATCGCTGGGAATCCCCAGTTGATCGCGCATGTCTGGAGTCAGGTTTTGAACCGTGACACCCGACAGGGCGCTTCCCGACGGGGCCTGGCCCAGACCGGGAGTGGCACTGGCATTAGCGGGTCGCTCACTCAGCGTCACTTTAAGCGTCATGGGTTTCCCGTTGCGGAGGATGTCCAACGTTACAACCGTCCCGGGATTGGTTTGGGTCACCATCGCAGTAAGCGATCCGGCGTCCGATACAGTCTGGCCGTTGTACTTGCGAATAACGTCACCGTTCTGAAGTCCTGCCTTGGCCGCAGGTCCGCCGGATTCGACGTTCTGCACAAAGGCCCCTGATATATCAGGGACATCAAATTCCTTCGCGAACGCGGGCGTAACATCTTGCACCAGCACTCCCAGGTAACCACGTGACACTTTGCCGGTCTTGATCAGGTCTTCCATCACGTATTTGACAGTATTAGAAGGAATCGCGAAGCCAATACCAAGGAAACTGCCTTCGCCACCCGGGCCGGAATTGCCGCTCAGTATGGCGGTATTGATGCCAACCACCTGTCCTCTGACATTCACGAGAGGTCCACCCGAGTTGCCGGGGTTAATGGCAGCATCTGTCTGAATAAAGTTTTCCAGATTTCCAGGCCCTTCAATTCCTGAGCGCCCGAGTGCGCTGACGGCCCCGCGGGTGAGTGAAAAATTCTGCCCGAAGGGATTACCAAAGGCCATCACGATATCACCAACATGGAGATCTTGCGAGTTAGCCCAAGAAGCAACCGGCAAATTGGTTGCATCGATTTTGATGACGGCAATATCCGTCGGTTTGTCCGCGCCGATCACTTTGGCCTTGAAGGTCCGCTTGTCGGAAAGCATAACCTCAACGTCTGACGCATGGGCAATCACGTGGTTGTTGGTCACGATGTAGCCCTGGGGTGACACAATCACTCCGGAACCCAATGCGTGCAACACTTGTCTTTGCGGTACGCCACCCGGCATGTTGCCGAAAAAGCGACGGAAAAAGGGATCAGAGAAAAAGGGAGACTGCTGGGCCTTCATCACCTGCGTGGTGCTGATGTAAACCACCGACGGTGTAACGGCCTTCGCAATACGCTCATAGGCCTTGTTCAATTGTTCAAGGTGATCGATGTCCGGCCCATTCAGTGCCTGGCCATCGGCCAGCACAATATTCGCATAGCTGCGGTGCCCGACGTACATGATGGAGGCGAGAATAAGGCACAGAGCACCGATCATAGTCAGGCTCAAACCCAGAAAATTCTCGCGCAAAAACTGTTTCGAAATACGCGGCATTAGAAAAATTCTCCTTTCGTTGACTCTCCTGCCGAGAGTTCAATCCATTCGAGGACGGGTCAATTTTAATTTTGCCATTACCTAAGATGCGCCTGCAATGCAGAAGGGTTTCCTTCTGCATTAACCCGGGGTCGCGCCAAATCTGCGGCCGAGCAAGAATTGTCTTCACGATGTGAGCCTTAAATGCAGGCAAACCCCTCCCCTACGTATCACCTTACCACATGCAAGCACGGCCAGGAGCCTGCTTGAGTAAATAAAGTAAATTAACTACCTTAGAAACCCTGTAAATGAATGGATGCAGGAGAGCACAATCGATCCCCGCAGAAGGGATGGCTATTCCTGAAAGCCGCACCGAAGAAACGCTCTACATTTTCTTGCGGCTGTAGGCTGAGGTCACCTTCACGCCCATGGTGCCGCCAGCATGTCTGAGCTGGACGTCGTAGTGGACCGGATAACCGCCCTGTACGGAAACGTTGTTGGCCTGGATGGCACCCACAAAGTATCCTCCACTGCCGCCCCCGCCCAGATTGACCGTCGCGTTGGGCGCGTTCAGAAGCGCTGAGATGGCCCCGTTGCCACTGATCGAAACGCCGCTCGTCCCGGCATAGTTAATCACCAGGCATTCTGGCGAAATGCTGGAAGCAACTCCATTGGAAATTCCAAGACCAGAAATACTCAGGCTCGTCTGGATGTTGAGCACGACGTAGCCGGAAACGTTGACCTGGCCCTGCGCTTCGCTCAGGCTGCCAATATCGTAATAGACCGGATTCAGAGGACTGGAGCCACCGACCAGCTCGAGCACAGGGGCGTTGCCACCACCTCCGCCTGACATCGAGATACTTGCAATCTCGTAGGGATGAGCAGAGGTACCGTCACAAGTGCTGTCCATGCAGGGCGAACTGGTCGCAGGCGTCACTCCGGTGGTTTGCGGAAAAGGGCTGTTCGACCATGAGGCTCCAGAAGGCAGAACCTGGACGCTACCGGAACCTAGAGAGAAAGAAGGGGCTCCGTTCGGGAAATTGGCCCGAAAGGTGGGTGCGGGTGGTGGGGCCTTATAGGGTCCGTTAATCACCTGCCCTAACACCGAACTTGTGCTTCCGCTGAAGCCGCTGGCGGTGCAACCGGAAGTTCCTCCCGTGCCGATGACAACATCGCCGGACACCGTCACATTGCTTCCCAGCGTGACGCCACCATTGGCACCGACGCTGGCCCCCGCCCCGATCACGTTGTTGGCAGTGGTGGAATCACACTGATCTGAAGCTACGCTGGGATTGCCACCGCCGTAAGCCCCCAGCGAGGAGTTGAAAGCGTCCGTGCAAGTCCCCGAACTTCCCTGCATTGTGACTGAGCACAATCCGTAGAGAGCGTCGCCCCAGGTTGGCGTGTAGATGGGCTGTACGACCGCCTGTTCTTCAGCGGTGGCAACGCGCGTGCTCGAACCGGAACCACCGGTCCAGGTCGCCCTGGAAGTAATCAACCAAGTTTCCACCGGCGTAGCCGCCAGCGGAGGCTGATAACCCACGTTGACAGTCTGGTAATTCAACAAGACTGCGTTAACGTTGAAGTATCCGGAATCATCAGCGTCTCCTGTGACACGTGTGTTGTGGGGGTCATTCAGATCAGCGGCAAACGCACTGGCTACTTGCTGCGGCGTGGTCGCTGTGTCGTTGACGTCCGGGTAGTTGGAAGAGCCGCCCCCAAACCCGATCAGTTGAACAGGCTGGTTGCTGCTGGGACAACCGGATATGCAAATCACCGGCGACCCGTTGGCAGTGAAGAGGTTAAACGGGCTCCCGGTGGAAGTCACCTGGTAGTAGGTGGCGGCGTTACTCTCCGTGACAGGCTGGTAATGATTGCTGCGGAACCAGTTGATCGCACGCTGAATTCCGGCCTTGGCCAGATAATCAGCCTGGGTGTCCAATTTGTAGTTGTAGCTGGCAAAGGTCTCAGAGCGCGCAGTGAAAACAATCGCTGCAGCCAGTACGGACAGGACAAGCATCGCCAGAAGCACAAGAATCAGGGCAATGCCTCGTTCGCACTGGTCGCGCGGCGGCGCCATTTCAGGAATGGGCGTGGTCTTCATCGGAGATTGCTCCTCACGGGTAATAATTCGAGGGGAAGGTCATCGGCAAACTTTTCGGCAGCGGAGGCAGATAGATGGCTCCGCCTGCGTTGTTAACAGTGACAGCGGCCTGGAGGTCCAGCGGCCGGATCTGTGTCGCCATGGTAAACCACTGAGGCAACTGCGACTCCAAGCTTTTGGGGCTCACGGCAACGCTGATGGCAACAACCACCGTGCCGACCACTGTGATCTGGTTGGGCACAACGCCGATCACAATCTGATTGGGATAAGCAAAGAGCGGCTCGCCAGTAGGGCCGCTCTGGTTTGTGGCGTTGTAGAGGACATTGGCAACCAGAGGGGATGCCTGGTTGTTAGCTGGCGGTGTATAGGTCGAAGACGCCGGAAGGTTCGTGAACGGCACGGTTGTCATGGACCGGTACAGATTGTAAAGCGTGTAGCTGGTCCCGTTGATGCTGACCGTGGTGGCGGGACTGACCGGCGACAGGCTGTACACGACATACCGGATTACGTCATCCTGGTTAATATCCCCAAAGAATTCCAGGCGCTGGTCGTTGGATGTGCCACTGGTCTGCAGAATGCCACTGCCATAAGGCATCTTGTAGCTGGTCACAGGAAACGGAGTTGTGGAGCCGTCGTGATTCATCAGGAAAACGCCCTGAATCTGGTTGGGCGACGTGCAGGGTGTCCCGGAAACGTTCGATGTTGAAAGGACCTGCACCAGTTCGTGGTTCGGTCCTGTATCCACAGCGACCCAATCGCCTGGATTGATCTGGTCGATGTTACTCAGTGTGACGCATTGTGGGCTTGAGTTGACGGCAACCGTGGCGGAAGAGGTTTTGGCAGTGGTGAAGTCCGGATTGAAGCCCGCCTGTCCGATCTCCTGCGTCATAACCTCCATCGCCGCGCGGGCGCCCTGGTTCGCCTCAGAAACCACCTGGTTTTCCTGGTATTTCATCTGCGATTCAAAAAGGAAAGGGAAAACGGCAGACATCAGAAGGATAATGATGGCCACGCTGACCATCAATTCGATAAGAGAAAATCCCGCCTGGGGAGCTTTTTGAAGATCCGAAAGTGGGTTGGCCCGCCGCAGCATTTTTCGTTTCCCCTAGTTCGGATCGGACAGTAAGCTGGTCAGCACAACAACCGGCTTGCCGGAACCTGAGTTCACCGCAGACTGGGAATAGACCGCCACGGTGATTTGCTTCAGGCTCGGGCCGCCTGTGGAAGCAACATCTGTGATTTGCCACATGCGCACGTATGAAATGTCTGAAGGAGCGATCGCCGAACAGCCTGTTGCCGCCGTCGCACCCGGAAGCTGAATGCCATTGCTGCCCAGAAAATCGATGTATCCAAGCGAGGCTCCGGAAGTGGGGCATGTGGCTTGCACCGAAGGCCCGATGGCGCCCCCGGCAAGCAGCCCGTCCGTCCAGTCGGCCGCGTTGATGTTCGTGGTGTTGCAACTGGCAGGCTGCGCAGAAGCCGACTGAGTGCAATTGGCATAGTCAAGCGACAACAGCTTCTCCATTTTGTCCTGAGCGTATATCGTTGCCCGCGTCACCTCCGTGCCCTGGTTCTTGTTGGTGACGACTCCTTGAAAGATCAGGCCCCCAACACTAAACACCCCGATGACAGCAACCAAAACAGCAATCAGGGTCTCAATCAGGGTTACGCCGTCTTCACTGGATGAATGTTTCATTATGGTTTCCCCGCGTCATCAATCCCGGGCGGATGCTGTTATCGCTTCACCCACGAACTGCTGGCCGCGTCCCAATTCCACACGGTTACTGCCCCGCCGATGGCCACCGTGACTGCGTCTACCTGGTTGTACTGATTGCGGATGTATATCACCGCTCCGCCGCTCCCTAGCGGGTCACCGCTGCTGTCGACGGGTGCTCCGCGCGTGTTGAAATAGATTTCAACCGGGTCCGGGCAAGGGGTTGGGTCGGCTTGAATCGTTCCGGGGTAACTGCTTGTGCCGATGGCCGACGGGCGGCAGCCTGAGAAACTGTCCCCTTCCAGCGCATACTGGGTCCCGCCCTCAATCACAGGCGTTGTGAACGTGTTGTATGCGGACGTGCAGGTAGAATCGGTGCTGGTGGACGTATCGCCACAGAGTTCCTCTCGCCAGTAGGTTCCGGAAGCAACATTGACAACCACGCGGTACGGGGCAAACTGCGACGCGGCTCTCATCCTCGCAAGGTTCAACTGGTCGGCAAGCGCCGAAGCGTCCGCGTGTAGCCGGTAGGCCTTGACGGCCTGATATGCCTGGGGAACAACCATCGCCGCAATGATCCCTGCAACCGTCACCACAATCAGCGATTCCAGCATGGTGAAGGCTGTGTCAAGAGAGGAACTTGTCTGCCGCCAGAGCGTGGCACCGCTGGCGGGTACAGCACCCTCGCAGGGCGGTTGCGGACCTCGCAAGGCCATTCCTTTTTGTACTCGCGGCTTCGGCATTATCTTCAATAACGCCATATGTAGATTCCATCGGCCGCTAAGCTTCAGCACTCTAGAGTTGTTTATTGCTAATAGCGATTGATGATCCGTTAGTACACCCTTCTCGCAACCTGCTGACATAACAGCTCATGAGCCCGTTTGCTCCGCTACCGCGTGGCATAGAAAACGCTAATCGGCAACGTAGTCCGCACATAGAATATTGGTGATTTCTTATGATTTCGATGGTGGATAACCCGTAAGGCTGACTGCTTGCTGCTCGCTGAAGGTTCGCTTTCAGGCACGAGGTTCAGCAGACGCAGCTTTATCCGTGTGCATCGCGCCACACGGCATCGGAAATTTCTGTGCTATTCTTGTTTCGGGCATGCCGGGTAAATCTCTTCAAAACGTCTCAGTTCCTTCCTGACCATGGCGATGAATCCCCCAAAGGCTTCACAAGCTTCTCGTCCGGCGCGCAGGCTGTGGCGAGGGTCAACCTACACGGCCCTGATCATGATTGCCGTGCTGGCGGTGGCGGCAGGCGGATGGGTTTACTGGAGCGTCCATGCTTGCCTGCCCCGGCTCGATGGAATGATCCAGCTTCAGGGCCTCCAAGGCAAAGTGGAAGTATTGCGGGACGCACATGGAGTTCCGCACATCAGGGCGGCTTCGCTCGATGACCTGATGTTTGCCCAGGGATACGTCACCGCGCAGGATCGGCTGTGGCAGATGGACCTCAGCCGCAGGATTGCCCAGGGGCGACTGTCAGAACTGTTCGGCTCCCGCACGCTCCATTCAGACATCGAGAACCGTACTCTGGGGATGCAGCAGGCGGCCGAGCGCGGCGTGAAAGACCTTGATCCTGAAGAGCAGAAGCTTCTCGCCGACTATGCGCGAGGCGTGAACGCTTTCATCCGGACGCATCAGAGCCGCTTACCGATCGAGTTCCTGCTTCTGCGCTATCATCCCGACCCATGGAAGGAATCCGACTCCCTAGAAGTTGCGCTGAACATGGCCCGGTTGCTGAATACATCCTGGCCCGATGAACTGATGCGCGAGCGCGTGCGATCGAAACTCGGCAATCCGCAACTTGAAGCTGACATCTTCCCCGCCAGTTCGCCGCTCGACCATCCTGTGGCCCAACCGCTACCGGGAACCGTGTCGCCCGCAGGCAGGCGCTATGCCGCCTCGACAGAACTGCAGCCGCGCCTTCCGGATTCTGTGGAGGTAGTAATGGCCACGCCAGAGGATACTCTCGCAGATCTCGATCCCATGCTGCAGGCGCTGGAATTGCCGAGCTCTTACACGGGCGTGGGCAGCAACAACTGGGTGATCGACGGATCTCGCACGCGCTCTGGCAAGCCGTTGCTTGCAAATGATCCGCATCTTCCCTACGGCGTTCCCAGTGTATGGTACATGGTCCATCTGGAGGCTCCCGGCCTTGATGTCAGCGGCGTGAGCCTTCCGGGATTGCCGATGGTCATCATCGGGCACAACCGCCACATTGCATGGGGAGTGACCAACACCGACCCGGACGTACAGGATCTGTACGAAGAAACCTTCAATCCGAAGAACCCGCGTGAATACCGCTACGACGGCAAGTGGGTCAAGGCCAGCGAAAGGACCGAAAGGATCAAAGTCCGCGGGAAACCTGATGATGTCCTGCGGGTGAAATCAACCCGTCACGGCCCCATCCTTCCCGACACCGGTAATCGCACGTTCGCTCTTGCGTGGACGGCCCTGATGCCCGGCGCGTTGCAGTTTCCATTCCTGAAAATCGACGAAGCCCAGAACTGGCAGGAGTTCACAGACGCGCTGCGCGGGTTTGCCGGACCCATGCAGAATTTTGTTTACGCCGACACCGATGGAAACATCGGCTTTTATGCGGCGGGATGGGTGCCCATCCGGAAGCGGGGTGACGGAAGTGTTCCTGTCCCCGGGTCAAGCAGCGATTACGGGTGGACGGGCATGATTCCGTTTCAGGACCTTCCCCACGCTTACAATCCAAAGAGCGGCATCCTTGCCACGGCCAACGGCCGCGTAGTTCCGGACAACTATCCGTTCTTCATCACGTCCATGTGGGGATCTCCGTACAGGACTGCGCGGATTTACCAGCTTCTGGAAGCCGGAAAATCTTTCACTGTGGCGGACATGCTGAAGATCCAGATGGACATCCATCCGCTGGATGATGAATGGCTACGTCAGCGTCTGCTCGCCGCGGCAAAGGAATATCCGCCAGAATCAGGTGACGTTCAATATGCTGTGTCGAAATTGCGCGTGTGGGACGGCGAAGCAGCCGCCAACTCCGCCGCTACGCTGGTTTGCGAACTCACCTGGGAAACGCTTCTCTACCGCGTCCTGGGGCCCAGACTGGGCAAGGACCTCTCGGGATACGAATGCCCGATGAGCAGGGTCTTTCTGCAAAATGCCGTCGACAACAACCTGAACCGATGGCTGCCGCCCGGTGACCAGAGCTTCAATCAAACGCTAATGAAGAGCCTAGACGAAGCCGTCGGGCAGGTTCCGGAACTTGTTGGAACAGACGACCACAACGGCTGGAAATGGGGGGCCACGATACCGTTAACCTTCCGCCACCCTTTGGGAGGAGCTTTTGCGCCGCTGGGGTGGTTTCTGAATGTAGGCCCATTTCTGCAATCGGGGACGGCATCAACCATTCGGCGGGCCACGCTCGGCGTTGGACCTTCCATGCGCATGGTGGCGGACCTTGGCAATCTGGACAACTCCGTGCAGAACATCACTCTGGGTGAATCAGGCCAGCCGTTCAGTCCATACTACAAAGATCAGTTCGAAGCTTGGTATCATGGCCAGAGCTTTCCGATGCTGTTCAGCGATGCGGCCGTTCAAGCAGGAGCGATCCATCGGCTGGTGCTTGAGCCCGCAGATGCAAATCCAAGGGCAGCTCGGAAGGCCGGACAGTAGAAGGCTATTCTTGCGATGAAGAAGATGACGCGCCGGGAATCAATTTTAGCGATGGCCTCGGCCTTTGCCGCAGGGGGCACGGCAGCGAAGGCCGCGGCTCAGACCCTTTCCAAGATACCGAATGCGGCCGGGACAGGCAGCAGTGCCGCGCAGGGTGCTGGTCCTGCAAACCAGGCTGCGCAACCTTCTGCCGCCGACCAGGCATTCCTGAAATTTGTCGACCAGTATTTCGATGCCTATTTCCATTTTGATCCTGCCAGCGCCACCAGCGCGGGAATCCACAAATACGACAGCGAACTTCCAGCCTATTCGCAAGCTGACATCCAGCGCGAAATCCTCCGGAATCAGCGGGCGCTGAAGGACCTCAGCAGCATTCCCTCCAGTGGATTGTCTGAGACTAACCTGCTGGATGCCACAGTGCTCCATAGCCTGATCAACGGCCACCTGCTGGACCTTTCCAACATCCGCATGTGGGCAAAGGACCCGAGTTTCTATAACTCACAGGTGAGCACCGGGCTGTTTACCCTGGTCGAACGGGATTTCGCCCCGATTGACGAGCGGTTAAAATCAGTGATCGCACGCGAGCGGCGCGTCCCCGACATCCTGAACAGTGCCCGGGCCAATGTGACGAACCCTCCTGCCGTTTACACAAACATTGCCATTGAAAGCGTCCAGGCGCAGATCGACTTTCTGCAGAACGCTCTACCGCAAGCCGTGGCCGGCGCGCAGAGTGCCGCCATGAAGACAGAGTTCGCTGGTGTCAACCAAACCGCCATTGCAGCTTACCAGCAGTTTCTTGAGTACCTGCAGACGGTCCTCACTCCGCAATCGCAGGGCACTTTCGCCATTGGCGCAGACAATTTCCAGAAGAAACTTCTGTACGACGAGATGGTGGATATTCCGCTGAAGGACCTGCTGAAGATCAGCAACGACGAGATGCACCGGGTGCAATCGCTTTTCACGCAGACGGCCAACATCATCGACTCCACAAAAACTCCGCTCCAGGTGCTGCAGAGCGTCCGGCAAAGTTCTCCGGCTGCGGGTCAGATTCTTGGCAATGCGCAGTCGGTGCTCAATAACCTCAGGGAATTCCTGCTCACAAATGCGATTGTGACAGTCCCACCGGCGCCCATACCGCAGGTGACGGAATCACCCTCTTTCATGCGCGCACTGACCTTTGCCTCGATGGATACGCCCGGACCCTTCGAAGAGCATTCCATCCAGTCCTTTTTTTACGTGACACTGCCCGACCCCACTTGGAGCCCGGAACAGACTCAGGAACTGCTCCGTTTTTTTAATCAATACGCGATTCGCATCATCGCGATCCATGAGGTCTATCCCGGCCACTACGTGCAGTTTCTGTGGCTGAAGCAGGCGCCCACAAGAGCGCGAAAGCTCTGGCCCTTCATGAAGCCCATCTCGACCAACAGTGAGGGCTGGGCCCACTATTGCGAAGAGATGATGTTGGAACAAGGCTACGGCGAGGGAGACCCAAGCCTGCTGCTGGTGCAACTCCAGATGTCGCTGATCCGGCTGTGCCGCTATATCGCCGGAATACAGATGCACACCCAGGGCATGACGTTAGAGCAGGCTGCAAACCTTTTCCAGCAGCAGGCGTACATGGACCCGGCCAACGCCCAGCGTGAAGCGCTGCGCGGGACTTCAGATTCCACCTACCTCTCTTACACGTTGGGAAAACTGGAAATCATGAAGCTGCGGGGAGACTATGAGAAGAAGTTGGGCGACAAATTCAATCTGAAGGCGTTCCACGACCAGTTCCTGAGTTATGGTATTGTGCCCGTCAAAATGGTTCGCGAACAGATGTTGCAGGATAATACCTCTGTCCTTTAGCGCGATGTCCAACACACCCAACAACATCAGCGCACTTCCAGAAAAATGTGTGGCTTGATGGGACAAGCAATTTTTAAGCGTCAATCACGAGCGGAATGAAGGAGATCCCATGTCAAGAAATCGTTCCTTTTTCGCGACAAAGGGTCATGCGGCGCAAGCCGAAGCGGTTCGCATGCTCAAGCCGGCTCTGCTTGTAGTGCTGTTCTGCCTTCTGGTATCGGCAGCGACAACGGCCATGAAGGCGGCCACGAGCCAACTCACGACGCCGAAGGCAGGGCCAAACCAGCTTGAGCTTACTTACACCCTGGGCATGGAACGGCCTTCAACACACCTTCTGCAGGTGGAAATCACCGCAAAGGAGGTGACGGGGCCGGTCCTTCGATTCGCGATGCCAGTGTGGGCGCCCGGCCGTTATGCCATTTACGATTTTGCAAAAGGCGTACAGGAATTCACTGCTCAAGGGGCGAACGGCCAGGCGCTTCCCTGGGCGCAGCCGGACAAGCA
Organism: Acidobacteriota bacterium; assembly: GCA_021787735.1. Taxonomy (GTDB): domain Bacteria; phylum Acidobacteriota; class Terriglobia; order UBA7540; family UBA7540; genus SCRD01. Next base: position 19,982 of record JAJYLL010000035.1, read on the forward strand.
AACATGGATTGTGAATTCATCCGACTGCGGCGGCACAGTCGTGGTGCGCTACAAGGTCTTCGCCAATGATCTGACCGGCTCCTTTTCGCAGTTCGACACGTCGCACGGCGCCATCAACGGAGCCTCCGTCTTCATGTACCTGCCGGGCAACAAACCCGACCCTATCACACTGACAATTCATCCTCCGCAGGGATGGAAGATCATCAGCGGATTTTCGATCTCACCCACCGAGACCACATTCCAGGTTCCGAACTACGACATTCTTGTCGATACCCCGCTCGAAATTGCGCCTGATTGCTGGGTGAGCGATTTCGAGGAGGGAGGAAAGACATTTCGCGTGGCCGTGCACAGTTACGGGAGCAGCCCTGATGAGGTATCCCTTCGCTCGTCTCTGGTTGATGGGGTAAAAAAGATTGTCAGCTCCGAAATGGCAATGATGCCCGAACCCGATTTCAAGCATTACACGTTTCTTTTCCATTTCGATCCTGACATTGCTATGGGCGACGGGATGGAACATCTGAACTCAACAGACATCATCGTGCGTGGTTCACTTTCAAGCAGCGGAGTATCACAAGCCCTTGAAACCGCCGCCCATGAGTTCTTCCATCTCTGGAACGTGAAGCGGTTGCGCCCCGTCGGCCTCGGTCCTTTTAATTACAGCCACGAAGTTTACACGCGTTCATTGTGGTTCGTGGAAGGAATCACGACTTACTACTCCTACGTAAACCTGTTGCGCAGCGGCATCTGGTCGCAGCAGGAATTTCTGGATCGCTTGGCGGGTGAAATCCGGGCGCTTCGTGAAGACCCGGGCCGCAGGCTGATGTCAGCGGAGAGTTCCAGTTTCCATGCATGGTTCTACGATCGCGCGCCCCAAATGCAGGAGACGAACTTTGCCAACACTACTATTTCCTACTACAACAAAGGCGCCTTGCTGGGGATGCTGCTCGATCTTGAGATTCGCTCTGCGACGCACGGGACAAAATCTCTGGATGATGTGATGCGGCTGATGTACAGGAAATTCTACGAAAGCCCGGCGACCAGTTACTACCTGCACGGCCGCGGCTACACGGAGGCGGATATCCTCACCGCTGTCAATCAAGTTTCCGGAGCCGACTTTGCGCCATTCTTCCAGAAATACGTTGCGGGCACCGCGCCGCTTCCTTACAACGAAATCTTCGCGAAGGCCGGAATGTCGCTCAACATTGCGACCTCAGCCAATGCGCCTCCGAGCCTGGGTGTACTTGTGGAGCCGGTCGATACCGGCGACAAGATTTTTTCGGTCATACCGGGTGGCGCAGCAGATCGTGCCGGGTTAAGCCGCGACGACATTCTGATTTCCGTAGACGATCAATCGCTTGTAACTGACACGCTTGAGGACCGGCTCGGCATTTACCCGGCAGGCGCAAAAGTCCTGTTTGAAGTGCAGCGTCGAGAATCGCACCGCTTTATTTACGTTCAGCTTGACCCGCCGCAGCCTGACGAGTATTCGATCACGGAAGTACCCGGGGCCTCGGAGGGGCAGATAAAAATCCGGCAGGGCTGGCTGGAAGGAGAACAGGTGGGGGCGAGCCACAGCGCGCCGACGGATGCCGCAGCCGGAGGAGTCAGGAAGTCCGCTTCTTCCTGAAATAGTACGAGGTCACAGCAATTACGACGGCAACAATCACGACAGCCAACACCAGTTCATTGACTTCCACCAAGTACTGCTGGACCAGTCGCCAGCTGTTTCCGAACAGGAAACCTATGTAGATAATGGAAATGGCCCACACTGTCGCCCCTGTGAAATTGAAAATGAGAAACCGACGATAACGCATCCGAAAGAGTCCAGCCAGGATTCCGGCAAACATGCGAAGGCCGGTAATGAACCTGCCGGTGAACACCGCCCACTGGCCGTATTTCAGAAACAGCATCTGGGAGTGATCAAAGGATTTTGCGATGACGGGATATCTTCGGATGAACCTGTCAACAAACCGCCGGCCACCTACACTCCCAATCAGGAATCCCATCGAATCGCCAAGAGTGGCCCCTGCAATCGCCACCAGAATGCTGGGAAGCAGATCAATTTTCCCGTGGTAAGCCAGAAACCCGGCAAACAGCAGGACTGTTTCGCCCGGAATTGGAATGCCCGCGTTCTCCAGCATGACTCCGACGAAAACAACCCAGTAGCCGTACTCCGCAAAAAATCCCGCAAGTGTCTGGAAGATCGTGTGTGCCATGTTTGAGAATTGGGATTAAGGACCTCTCCGGACGGGCCAAGGCGCAACTTCAATGATAGCTTATCGGGCGCTTTCGGTCACTCTTTATTCGTCCGGTCCAGGGTCGGGTGCCTCTCGTCACTGGCGCCAGCGGCGTGTTAAACTACGCTAAGCGTGCGAGAACCTATCCTTGAACGGCTTGAGAAGCGTCCGCTGGTCTGTGACGGTGCAATGGGCACCATGTTGTACGCTAAGGGTGTATCCCTCAATCGCTGCTTTGATGAGTTGAACCTTGTCTCGCCGCACCTCGTCAAAGAAGTCCACATGGGATACGTTAAGGCCGGCGCCGAACTCCTTGAAACCAACACTTTTGGAGCAAACCGCTTTCGCCTGGCCAAGTTTGACCTGGCCGACAAAGTGCGCGATATCAACCTGGCCGGGGCGCGCCTGGCTCGGGAGAGCGCGGGAGAAGATCTTTATGTAGCCGGGTCCGTCGGCCCCTTGGGGCTGCGACTCGAACCCCTGGGACCAACTTCACTGGAGGAAGCGCGGAGCGCTTTCCGCGAGCAGGTTGCAGCGCTTGCCGAGGGCGGTGTGGACCTGATTGTGATTGAGACCATGATGGACCTGGAAGAGGCGCACCAGGCCCTGCTTGCCGCACGGGAGGCCAGTTCACTGCCCGTGATCGTCCAAATGACGATCCAGGAAGACGGAAACTCGCCTTCCGGCGCCAGCCCGGAAGGTTTTGCCCGGCAGCTTGACGCCTGGGGAGCGGATGTTATCGGTGTGAACTGCGGCACGGGACCTGCAACCGTCCTGGAAACGCTTGAAAGAATGGCCGCAGTGACAACAAAGAAGCTTTCTGCCCAGCCCAATGCCGGATTGCCACATTCCATTGATGGGCGGACGCATTACCTTTCCTCACCGGAATATATGGCTGAACGCGCCGGCCGCTTTATCCAGGCCGGAGCCCGCATTGTGGGTGGATGCTGTGGAACCACGCCGCAGCACATCGGCGCCATCAAAGCAGCGGTGAAGTCAATGGGACCGCAGGCTGCGCGGGCCACCGTCGAGACAGCCCTTCGCCCGCCACAGGCGCTTGACCCTTTGCCCATCGAACACCGTTCGACCCTGGCCGGGAAACTGGTGCAGGGGGAATTCCCCGTTGTGGTGGAAATCATTCCGCCCAAAGGCTGCGACCCGGTGCGTGAAGTAGAGGGCGCTCAATATCTGAAAAGGCATGGAATTGACGCTGTCAATATCCCGGATGGCTCCGGCGCAACAGCAAGGATGAGCGCGCAGACACTGGCCGTGGTGATCCAGCAACAGGCGGGAATCGAGACGTTGCTCCATTTCAGTTGCCGAGGCCGCAACGTGCTCAGCCTCCAGTCTGATATTCTGGGCGCACATGCCCTGGGCATCCGCAACGTCTGGGCCGTAACGGGCGAACCGCCACAATTTGCAACACTACCGTCCGCAACGGCGGTATTTGATGTGGACGCCATCGGACTGGTCAATGTTCTGAGCAACCTGAACCGCGGGCTTGATTTGGGAGGCAATCCGCTGGGAACTCAGACCAGCTTCCTGATCGGAGTGGGCCTCAATCCAAATGCGCTTGATACGGATGAGGAGCTGCGCCGTTTTGAATTCAAGGTCAAGGCGGGAGCAGATTATGGCGTGATCCGTCCGGTGTTTGATTTTGACCGCCTTACCCGTTTTCTACGCCGCGTGCAGGCGCTTGACGTGCCGCAGATCCCGCTGCTTGCAGGAATCCATCCCCTGACAAGCTACCGGAATGCGGAATTCCTTAACAATGAGGTTCCCGGCATGTCAGTTTCGCCAGGAATTCTGAAGCGAATGCGCAGGGTGGATACGGGTGAAAAAGCGCGCGCCGAAGGGCTCAGCATCGCCAGGGAAATGCTGCTGGAAGTTCGCGAACTCGTGCAAGGAGTTCAGATCGTAGCGCCATTTTCCAGGTATGCTATGGCTGTGGAAGTGATTGAAGTGCTAGGTCGGCAAGGTCACGAACCTGGAGTGGAAGGCCGGCAGCCGTCGGCCCAGGGAAAAGCTGATGCGTTGTAACGATTCACTCCGGAGGTCATAACAAATCGAGATGTCGCAATCTTCAAAACCCGCCAAGCCAGAGTCCTTCGAAAAGAATGTTGAGAGGCTGGATGCCATTGTGCGCCAGCTCGAAGATGCCGACCTTCCACTTGAAAAGGCTTTGCAGCTTTATGAGGAAGGCATGAAACTTTCGGAGGTTTGCCAGAAGCAGTTGCAGGAAGCCGAAGGCCGCATCCAGGTGCTGATGAAAAAGGCCGGTGGGAAAATTGTGGCTGAACCCTTTGAAGAGGAAGATAACGAAACGGAGACGCTTTGAGCACTACAACTACGGTTTCACAATTTCTTGAAGAACAGCGTGTCCTGATCGATCAGGAACTCGACCGGATCCTTCCGCCGGAGGATACCGTCCCGATTTCTATTCACAAAGCGATGCGGTACTCCGTGTTTGCGGGAGGCAAGCGGCTGCGGCCGATTCTCTGTGTCGAGACCGGACGGCTGATGGGCACAGAAAGTCCCTCCCTGCTGCGGATTGCTTCCGCGCTGGAACTGGTGCACACGTACTCCCTGATCCATGATGACCTGCCCGCACTCGATAACGATGACTTGCGTCGAGGCAAGCCCACCTGCCACCGTGTATTCGGAGAATCCACGGCCATCCTGACGGGAGACGCCCTGCTGACACTGACATATGAAGTGATGGCCGAACCGGGGTTAGCCACGCCGGAACAGCAACTTCGAATTATTTACGAACTGGCAAATGCGACAGGAACGCGTAACGGCATGGTGGCCGGTCAGGTGTTGGATCTGGAGGCGAGCAATCAGGCCGCCGATGCCGGTATGCTGGATTTAATCCACTCCTCCAAGACCGGAGCATTCCTTTGCGCTGCAGTTCGGTGTGGGGCCATCTTTGCCGGTTCGGCCGAGTCCGACATTGAGCGGATCACAGTCTACGGACGGAAGATCGGACTGGCCTTCCAGATTGCGGATGATCTGCTTGACGTCCTGGGCTCAAGCGCCACGCTTGGCAAGACTGCCGGCAAGGACGACGAACAAGGTAAGGCAACCTACCCGGCGCTTTACGGTATCGAAGAATCTCGCCGCATGGCCAAACTCCTGGTTCAGGAAGCATGCCAAAGCCTGGAACCTTATGGCAAGGCAGCCGGCAGACTGCAGGAGTTGGCTTATTTCCTGATCGAGAGGACTACCTGATGGAATATCGGTATCTCTCAAATATCGATTCTCCCGCGGACCTGAAGAAGGTCCCGCGCGAAGACCTCCCTGTTGTTGCGGAGGAGCTCCGCGACTACCTTATTTCCGTAGTGTCGAAAGTCGGCGGCCACCTGGCTTCGAGCCTTGGAGCCGTCGAATTGACGCTGGCGCTTCACTACCTGTTTGATACGCCCAAAGACAAGATCGTCTGGGACGTGGGACACCAGGCCTACGGCCACAAAGTTCTCACGGGCCGGCGGGACCGCCTGCCGACCATTCGCCAATACGGCGGTATTTCCGGTTTCCCCGTGCGCACCGAAAGCCCGTATGACACCTTCAACGTGGCCCACGCAGGCACTGCGATTTCCGGAGCGCTCGGAATGGCCGTGGCCCGCGACCTGAAGGGCGAGGACTTCCATGTGATCGCTGTGGTGGGCGACGCAGGCCTGACGTCCGGCCTGGAGCTCGAAGGAATCAACAATCTCGGAACACTGCAGAAGAAAGTCCTCGTGGTTCTTAACGACAACGAGATGTCAATCTCCCCGAACGTGGGAGCGATCGCTGGCTATCTGAACCGGGTGGTACACGGCCAGGCATATCATCGCGTTACCCAGGAAGTCGAAAAGATGATCCTTTCGGTCCCGCGACTTGGACCGCGCCTGCTGAAACTCTCCAAGGACCTGGTCGAATCCGCAAAAGCCGCGCTGATCCCGGGACTGGTCTTCGAGGAACTCGGTTTTGACTACGTAGGCCCGATCAGCGGCCACAACATGGAAGAGCTATTGACCGTCCTCACGCGGGTGAAAGACAATCCCAAGCCCACTCTGCTTCACGTGGTCACGCAGAAAGGCAAGGGCTACCCGCTTGCTGAAAAATTGCCCGTGAAGTTCCACGGCGTAACCCAGTTTGATGTTGCTACCGGAGCGTTTCGCAAGGCCCCGGCAAAGGCCCCCAGTTACACTTCCGTATTTGGCAGCGCCATGTGCGAACTTGCGGAGAAAGACAAGCGTATCGTGGCCATCACGGCCGCCATGTCTGAAGGGACGGGGCTGGTTGAATTTTCCCAACGCTTTCCCGATCGCTTTTTTGACGTTGGCATTGCCGAACAGCATGCCGTGACCTTCGCCTGTGGACTCGCCTGCGAAGGCATCCGCCCGATGGTCGCCATCTATTCAACGTTCCTCCAGCGGGCTTACGACCAGGTTTTCCATGACGCGGCGCTGATGCGGTTGCCGGTCGCCTTTGCGCTGGATCGCGCGGGAATTGTAGGTGCTGACGGCCCCACTCATAACGGGCTGTACGATCTGGCTTATCTGTCGGCGATCCCCGGAATGGTGATCATGGCACCCAAAGACGAGAACGAATTGCGCCACATGCTGGCCACGTCACTCAGCGTGGACGGCCCGGCGGCCGTCCGCTATCCCCGTGGCAACGGATTTGGCGTAACGATCGACCCTGAATTCAAACGGCTGGAAATCGGCAAAGGCGAGATTCTTCGCGAAGGGAGCGACATCGCCATCTTGGCGCTCGGCAGCATGGTTTACCCGGCGATGGAATCGGCCGAACGTCTTGCAGCCGCCGGAATCCACGCCACGGTGATCAACGCGCGCTTCATGAAGCCGCTCGATCAGGAACTGATCTGTTGCCTGGCGTCAGAAAAACAATTTCTGGTAACAATCGAAGAGGGTACAGAGTGCGGCGGGTTCGGCTCCGCGGTCGCTGCCCTGCTCCAGGACCGGCGAATTCCCGCCAGCGTGGTCCGCATTGCTGTTCCTGACCGAATCATCCCCCACGGCGCGCCAAATCTGCTCCACGCCAAGTATGGTCTGGACGCCGACGGAATCGTTGAAAAAATTCAGAGCTTCGTGAACAAGGCGCCGGCCGTCCGCAAACTCAGTCTGTGAGTGCTGACGGGCCTGACTTCAGACATGAGTCCGTAGCCGATTGGCGAGCGGTCGCTTCCCGGCTGTGCTCAAAGGCGCTGTAAGGCAATTGTTTCGGGTTGCAAAGCTGGGACCCGAGTTCAGTCAGGCGCTATAGCTTTCCGCTGTGAATTTCTCCGACAACTTCGGCGAGTTTCTCGACGATAACGGAAAGAATTCTTTCGCCTTTTTCTCTGGAGGCCTTCCTCGGGTCTCCAATACCACCGTGGCGCGACAACCCCTTAAAGGGTTTGGCGACTGAGACCTTTCCCGGAACAAACAAGTCGCTGCCTTCAAACTTTGAAGGGTTCTCCGGCCCGTCGGGATCGATCAAATCTTTCCGCACAAGCTCCGGCCTTGCCACCAACATGACCGACGTTTCAAGCTCGCCGGAGTGGCCCATTCCGCCGATGGGCGTTTCGCGGATGGCTTGAATCTCCTCGGTGATCAGATGCCAATATGTCACTCCGACGACCTTGGTTGTGGGACCAAGTTTGTACCGGAGTCTTTCAGCCATCAGAGAAACTTTGTTAGTGTTGCCTCCGTGGCTGTTGAGCAGGATAAAGTTTCTGAAGCCGTGCTCAGCCATGCTGGAGACAAGCTGTTCGCCAACCTCGATGAATGTGTCAATCTCCGCCGTCAGCGAGCCCGCAAAATCCATGTGGTGGCGCGAGCAGCCAAGCCACGTCATGGGAAGCAGAAGAACCTGGCCGGGAATTGCCTGTTCCAGGCGTCGGGCAATTGTCTCCCCGATAATCGAGTCCGTCCCGAGCGGCAGGTGAAGGCTGTGCTGCTCGACAGAGCCAAAAGGAATGACGACAACCATGCTGCGATCAAGGTTCGCTACCTGCGGTGAGGTAAGTTCGTAGAGAAGCATGAGGTTAGATTAACACGCCTGGGGTCTGACAAGACCGCATGAGAAGCAACGATCCCGCAAGACATCCAGCCGGTCTTTCGCCCAGGCACGGCCGCTTTGCTGAATCCGCCAAGCGATATTTCTGCAGCGCATCGAGGTCCGGAAAAATGCCAAGCCCTGGTTTTACAAGGAACTTGCCTTTGACCCTTTCAATTGCCGATAGCCGCACGATGCGTCAACGCCTGCTGCTCAACTGGACCCACATTCCGGCGTCAACGGGAATTTCGGCGCCTGTAATCATCCTTCCCCCGTCACTGGCCAGGAAGGCAACCAGGTTCCCAATATCCTCCGGCTGTATCAAATTCGGCAGTGCCTGTTCGGAGTGGACGAAGTCTTCCAGGTAGGCTTCCACGTCGTCGGAAATTCTGGCCACAATCTCGCGGGTCTGTTTGCCATCCACAAGACCGGGCGAAACGGTGTTCGCCCGAATGCCGTCAGGGCCGTATTGCACGGCAATACCACGAGTTAATCCGGCCACCCCGGCTTTCATGGCCGCGTAAATCCCGAACTGTGGAAGTGTTGCGCGGCTGTGCACGGAAGCGATGTTGATAATCGAGCCCTGCTTCTGCCGCCGCATGTGTGGGATGGCATACTTGCAACACAGCCATACTCCCCTCAAGTCGATTGCAGCCAGCCGGTCAAACTCATCCTCGTTGGCTTCAGCAACAGGACGGATCAGGCCAATGCCCGCGTTATTCACCAGGATATCCAGGCTATGCTTTTCCTCGACAACCATTTCGACGGCCTGGCGAACGTTGTCCGAGCGGCTGATGTCCGCAAGGACGACGGTTGCGCTGCCACCCTCGTCTTCTATCTGGCGGCACACTTCTTGGGCAGCCTCGACGTCGATTTCAAAAATGACGACGTGTGCACCCTGCCTGGCAAGAACCCGGCATATGCCATGCCCGATCCCGGAACCGCCTCCGCCGGTGACAACAGCAACTTTTCCGTCGAGCTGGCCCATGAATACTTACCTTTGTTATGAAGCAGTCAGAGTAATCCCTTTCGGCTGCAAATTCCAGTGCGAAGATAGCGGCGACTTGCGGCCTTATTGCGGCGCGCGTCCAGACTGTTCCAGCTCATCTGAACATCACTTGGAGGAAGAAACTGTCTGGGGCCCTGGTGGCAAAGGATGAAGAATGATGGCGTCCCCGGCGGGATTCGAACCCGCGTCAACGCCGTGAATGGGCAAGGCAACGATACCTGCCTGAATCAGTTCTAGGCGGTTTGAAACTTAGCTCAATTCTAAAGGCGTGACGAACATGCTTCAATCGGCCCCAATATGCGCGGCTAAGTTCCGTCGGAGCCCCGTGATATTGGCGTAGGGTACTGAAGCAGAAAACCATTCCAGACACGGCTTATTGGTCAGTAGTAACCGCTTCCGTCGCCCCCTGCGAGCGATTCGGGCGCACTTCCCATTGTGGCGCCGACACAGAATGCTCACTTTCCGGGAAGGGCGTTTCAAAACCGAGGCCGGAGGGCGCACCAAGCAGCATTAGAGGATAGTCTCCGAGCAGCCCGTCATTCGGTCACAATCTGTAAGCGGTCGGCGACCCTCCATGACCCATCTGGACGCCTGCGGCGTGCTGGACGTTCCAGGCACTGACCGTAACGCCTTCACATCCGCCCAGTGCGGGGCTCCTGCTTTGTAAGGGGACATGAGGCAGAAAGCGGAGGGCAACTCCTCCTCCCTTTTCTTTTTTGGCCACCCCACGCGACAAACAAATCCTAGCCGATCACGCCTGCTTAATCAGTGCCCGCATATATTCCGCCGCGAGTTCGGCATTGTGTTCGGCGCGTTCGATGCCGGGAACTTGTCCGTTCACGACGGGCGGCTCCGAGCACATCTCATAGTTCATGTAACCCTGGTAACCGATTTCCTTCATCGCGGCGACGAACTCCGGGAAGAGAGGCTCGCTGGCTTTGATTTTTCCATCCCTGTCGCGTTCGAACACACCTCCAAAGTGGCAAATCGTTTGCAATGAGCCGACTTCTCTTGCGGATTGGCGGATATACTCGGGAGTCTTATCACGCACACCCCAGGGATCAAACGACACCTTGAGGGCGGGCGAATTCACTTCCTTGACCATGCGCAGAACGTCCTGGGTGTCCTTGTAAACCGGCGCATGGTTTTGCAACGCCAGCGTGACCCCGGCATCAGAGGCGAAGCGCGATACCTCCCTGAAGCCCTCGCGGCACCACGCCCAGGTCTCTTCTTCTTTGATACCTTGATGCGTGTAATGCCAGATTCTCTTCGCGGTTTCGTATTCAGCAACCTGAGGATGTTTGACCACGCCCGGCCAGGCGAAGAACACGCGCACTTTCGGGGCGCCCAAATCCGAGGCTACTTGAATCAGGTCCCGCACGTAGCACACCTGGCTTTCGCGATGCTCAGGGATGGGGCTTGAGAAATCGTTGTTGGCAGCGACGCCGACGATTTCGATGCCTTCTCCGTCCGCGACACGGCGCAACTCGCGGCAGCGCGTCGTGGGCATATCGAGCGGATTGGCGTGGGGCCGCTTACCGTCAAACTCGACCCCGTCATAACCGTACTTTTTTGCGCGCTTGATGACGTCTTCCAGCGGCAGCCCTTGGCCGCGATACCAGATCCCCAAATAGGTGATGCTATAAAGGCCGACTTTCATTCCGGAGTTTCTCTTCCCTTCCCGAGTTTCCGGAGACCCGAATGCGTCAGTCTGGAACACTGCAGCTGACGCCGCGAGCGCCCCCACGAATTCACGACGATTGATGGCGGGTTTCTTCATGTTATCCCCCTCGACCTTCGTTTCTCATGCGAATAGTATGCCTCCAGAGTTGAGGTGTCAACCTCCGACGATGGGCGTCTGGTTCGCGCTCTTCATTCGAGCGGGCGGGCAGGGGTTTCAGGCTGGACCGTTGAGAACACGGTGGAAGCCATTGGGCTTTTGGATTCAGTTCTCGAGCTTGAAAATCCCGTAGGAGTCCCGGAGAAACCCGTCTTACGGGAGCAACTGGCGCTAACTACTTAAGAACGTTGGCGTCCCCGGCGGGATTTGAACCCGCGTTACCGCCGTGAAAGGGCGATGTCCTAGGCCGGGCTAGACGACGGGGACCTGGGCTCTGCAAATCCGGCGGGCATTAGTATGCCCTCTTTTCGGAGGGGAATGCAAGCTGGCAACCCGAAGGAATCCCCGACGATCTGCAGAATCTACTATGCTAGCAACTGCGCTGGAGAACTGTCAATCGCTGCTCCGGCCAGCCTCGAACAAAAAACTTGCCTGCTCCGGAACGCCAGCACCAGGGGAAGGTGCGGCAATTGCTTCCAGCATGGGATATTCGTTGACCAATGTGGGAGGAACCGCCACCGGCTGCCCCCGAATGACGCTGATCAATTGCAGGGCATTGGCGACAGCTTTACCGCGAAAATGGTTGTTGGTGATGACGTAGGCTGTCTCGGTGGTCGCGGCAACATGCCTGATTCGCTCAGCCCAGCCTTCCAGTTCGTCTGAACTGTAAAGATAGTCATATCGTTCTTCAGGATGGTTTTCGGAGGTAAACCAGTGCTCGTAATTCCGGCCATGAAGACGGACGTAACCAATGGGTGAAGTTGAGCACTCACTGGGCCGGATGGATCGCCCGATAACGGGCTGGTCGATGTTGCAAAATCCAACACCCAGGTCGTGGAGCATCTGATAGGATTCCGGTTTGTTCCACGACTCGTGCCGGACCTCAAGAACCAGCGGAAATTCCATGAACTGCATCACCACGCCACCGATGTATTCACGGTTCTCCTTGCTGTTCTTGAAAGACCACGGGAACTGCATCAGCAGCGCGCCCAACAGTCCCGCCTCGAAAAGGGGCCTGATGCCTTCCTTGAACACCCTCTCATCCTGCTGGCTTGCGGTCCGTTCGTGGGTAAACCGCTGCCATAACTTGACCGTGAATCGGAAATTCGGGTTGTGTTGCACGCGGTGTACCCAACCCTGCGCAACTTCCGCGCGAGGGGGATTGTAAAAGGTGGTGTTGATTTCAATCGTGTCGAAAAAACCGGCCAGGTATTCAGCCTCATGAAAGCCATGGGGCCGGTGAGCCGGGTACACAATTCCGTTCCAGTCCTCATATGACCAGCCGGCGGGGCCGAACCGGATTGTGGGGGCCGCGAAGCGCATGTTCGCCTTTTCTTTGCCTTCTGGGCCATTATAACTCTGAATCCGGGAAAACTTCTGAGGAATTGAGAAAAGAAAGCCGGCAGAGATTTGCCGGGAAGCCATTGCATGGCTTCAGGTCGGTGCACTGCCGGATACGCGACCGGCACGGCGCCCTGTTATGAATCTAAATCCAAGAACTTAAATCAGTTTGACCGAGCGAGGTAGGAACCGTTGGAGGTATCGATTCGGATGACTTCACCTTCGTCGATAAACGGTGGAACCTGGACCACCAGGCCCGTCTCCATCTTTGCGGCCTTGGTAACATTGGTGGCGGAGGCGCCTTTGATGCCGGGCTCGGTCTCAACGACTTTCAAGTCCACGGTTCCCGGGAGAGAAATATCGATGGGCCGTCCCTCATAGAAATCAATCTTCAGGATAACGTCCGGCATCATGAACTGCGCGCGATCGCCAACAACATCTTTGGCAAGATGGATTTGTTCATACGTGCTGGTGTTCATGAAGTAAAACGAATCTCCGTCCGCGTAAAGATATTGCATATCGACTTCATCGATTACGGCCCGCTCAACATTGTCCTCTGAGCGAAACCGGTGGTCAATCATCGCCCCTGTGCGCAGATTGCGCATCCGGGCCTGGACAAAGGCACGCAGGTTGCCCGGCGTGCGGTGCTCAGCTTTGTGGATTGAAAATAGCTCACCGTTATGATTGATGACCATTCCTGGCCGGAGATCGTTTGCATTCATTTTGATGTCTCGCTAGAAATTAAGGATAGGTTTCGAGCCGGGGGCCCCGCGGGGACACAGACTTCGGCACGAACAGACCCAACAATCATTCTAACGGCACGGCTGAGGCACGTCAACTTCGGAGTAATCCGGAGTTCGTTGCACGGGAAAGGCATTCAGCGTATGATAACCCCTTAATACAGAGACAGGATAATTCTTCATTCTCTGGAACTGTTCCCAAGGAAGTTCTAAACAGTTCCGAGGTGTTTACAGGGCAACATCCTTGTGCGGCATAACTGGTTTTACTAAAAGGCATCTTGAAGTAGAGAGCGGTCGAATCCACAACGCTGTCGCCACGCTGATTCACCGTGGGCCCGACCAGCAAGGGGTCTACCAGTCAAGATTTGCTGCGCTTGGTGCAACACGCCTGAAGATCATTGATCTCGCCTCAGGCAGCCAGCCCATCGTGTCTGAAGACGGAGACATCGTCATTGCCTTTAATGGCGAGGTCTACAATCACGCAGAGCTGCGCAGAGAACTGGAGGGGCTTGGTCATCGGTTCAGAACTCGTACTGATACGGAAACAGTTCTAGTAGCGTTCCAGGAATGGGACACGGACTGTTTCTCCAGACTCAGAGGCATGTTTGCGGTTGCGCTGTGGACCGAGTCGAGCAACCGGCTTGTTCTGGCCCGGGACCGCCTCGGAATCAAACCTCTCTACATTTTTCGCCTGAAAGACGACATTCTCTTTGGCTCCGAGCTGAAATCCATCCTCGTTCATCCTGAAGTCGAGCGGCGCCTCAGCCCGGCCGGGCTGAATTGTTACCTTTCCCTGAATTATGTACCCAGCCCCTGGACATTGGTCGATGGGATCGAAAAACTCCCTCCGGGCCATCTGCTGGAATGGCGCAACGGAAAGGTTAAGACTCAATGCTTCTGGCGCCTATCCTTCCAGGAGCAACCCCATTGGACGCTGGAAAGCGCCAAAGAACAGCTGGATTTCCTGCTGCGCGAATCCATGCGTGAGCATATGATTTCCGACGTACCGCTGGGTATCTGGCTGAGCGGCGGGATCGATTCGTCCACAATCCTGCACTACGCGGCGGGCGCTACTCCATCGCGCTTGAAGACATTTTCCATCACGTTCCGAGGCCGTACCTTTGATGAAACAGCGCATGTCCGCCAGGTGTCCGAACAGTATGGAACCGATCATCACGAGTTCGACTTAAACCCGGAAAGGGACCTCGTTGGCGCCATCGAAGAGTTCGCCTTCTTCTCCGATGAGCCCAGCGCCGACTCCGGAGCACTTCCCGTCTGGTTTCTTTCCAGGATGAGCCGCCAGCATGTGACGGTTGCGCTTAGCGGCGAAGGCGGCGACGAACTTCTTGGCGGCTATCTGACCTACGTGGCAGATCACTGGGCGGGCCTCGTCAGGCGATTTCCAGCTTTTCTGCGCCGGATAGCGCTGAAAGCCGCGCAACGTCTGCCCGTTTCCGATGAAAAAATCGGCTTCGAATACAAATTGAAGCGCTTTCTGGAGGGTTCGCTGCTTTCGGCGGAAAAGGCGCACCTGTATTGGAACGGAACATTTTGCGAGGCCGAAAAGAAATTGCTTTTCGAAGGTGCTGACCCTCAGTATCTCAACAGGATCCTGAGTCAAATTCCCCCACACTCCAACGCGATTCAAGATCTGAACAGGTTCCTCTATCTTGATCAGACCTGCTACTTGCCGGACGATATACTTTACAAGACCGACCGCATGAGCATGGCTCACGCTCTCGAAGTCAGGCCGCCGTTCCTTGACCACCGACTGGTAGAATTTTGCGCTTCGCTTCCTGCGCATCTTAAGATACGAGGTGGCAGGCGGAAATTTTTGCTCGAAGAACTGATGAAGGGCAAGCTGCCGGCAGGCGTCCTCGGCCGCAGGAAAATCGGTTTGGATATTCCTACGCACGACTGGTTGCGCGGCCCGCTGCGGGAACTTCTGCTGGACACGCTCGCGGACGCTTCGGTTGAGCGAAAGAAACTGTTCCGTGCTGACGTCATCCGGGGCTTTATCCGCCGGCATATGGAACGGCGTGGCAACTTTGGGTTCCACCTTTGGGGCCTGATGATACTTTTCCTTTGGTTGGACAAATGGCAGATCCAAACAGCACCGGTGTGCGAAATACAACAGGAATTACTCGAAAGGGCCGTTACCTATACGTAATCGTCCTTCTCTTTGCCTCAATAATTTATTTGGGCTCCGTGATTTCGCCCCCGTCCCTTATGGATGACGTGGACGCGGTTCAGGCCCAGATCTCTCGCAATATGCTTGAATCCGGTGACTGGGTAACGGCACGCCTGGATGGCATTGCCTACCTTGAAAAGGCCCCTCTGGTTTACTGGACGATAGCATCCTCTTACATTGTTTTTGGCGTGCATGACTGGGCCGCGCGAATCCCCATTGCCTTGGCGGCGATCGCACTTTGTCTTCTGACCGCGTGGTTCGGCACATGGGCCTTCGGACGACGTGCGGGATTTTATGCAGGCTTATGTTTGGCTACGTGTGTCGGACTCTACCTCTTTACAAGAATTCTCATCCCGGACGTGATGCTGACAGGCACCATTGCGCTTGCGCTATGGGCATTTCTGCGCGCTCTTGAGGAAGACGAACCCCATCCGCGCCTCTGGGCCCTGGTTTTCGCTGCAAGCATGGGCGTCGGGCTGCTGTTGAAGAGCCTGATTGCCGTCGTCTTCCCGTGTGGAGCGGCCCTCGTGTACCTTCTGGTGACGCACCAACTGCTGCTGAAGCGGACATGGCAGCGGCTCCATGTCTGGAGTGGCGCAGCGGTGGTTATTCTGATTGCGGCCCCGTGGCACGTGCTGGCCACACTGCGTAACCCTCCATACTTCGCTTTCACGCTGCACAGCGGGCCGGGTGAATATCATGGTTTTTTATGGTTCTACTTTATCAATGAACAACTGCTGCGTTTCCTGAACCTGCGGTATCCGCGCGACTACAATACGGTTCCGCGTGTCTATTTCTGGCTGTTGAACCTTGTCTGGCTCTTTCCCTGGAGCGTTTACGTTCCTGCCGCGATGCGCCTTTCTTACAGACCAACGGACCGCGCGGGTCGGGCCCGCCTCCTGGCTTTGTGCTGGGCCGGTTTTATTCTGGTCTTCTTCACCTTTTCAACAACGCAGGAATACTACACCATGCCGTGCTATCCGGCTTTCGCGTTGCTCCTGGGATCCGCCATGACTTTAGAGAGTGAGAGCGCCTGGCTTCGATATGGGACCAAGTTTCTGGCAGTCCTGACGGCTCTTTGCGCCGTAGCCTCTGCCGTGATACTTATTCTGGTCCGAGGCGTGCCGACACCCGGTGATATTTCGTCGGCACTTACAAGCCATCCCGCCGCCTATACCCTTGCGTTGGGCCATCTGGAAGACCTCACGCTTCGCTCCTTCGCCTACTTGCGAACTCCGCTGGCGCTGGCAGGCGTTGCCTTCCTGCTGGGCGCTATTGGCGCGTGGTTCCTGAGAACGAGGCGGGCCTATATCGCGATTGCAGTCATGATGCTTCTCTTCATCCATGCCGCCAGGATGGCGATGGCTGTTTTTGATCCATACATGTCCTCGCACCCGCTCGCCGAGGCGCTCAAAAAGGCTCCCCCGGGGAAACTGATCGTCGATGACCAATACTATGCCTTCTCCGCCGTCTTTTTTTATACGGACCGCCGTGCTTTGCTACTGAACGGTCGGGTAAATAATCTCGAATACGGTTCTTACGAACCGGGGGCCCCGGACGTATTTATTAACGACACCGATTTCAAGAAACTTTGGCTCTCTCCTCAACACTACTATCTGGTCGCTTACGAATCGGCGTTGCCCCGATTCGAGCATCTGGTAGGCCTTCATAATCTCCATACCATAATTCTGAGCGGCGGGCAGATGCTGATAAGCAACGAGCCCTTACAAGGAGGGTGATTTGCGGCCATCTGCGCGCTTTCGCTTCACGGGAACTCAACCTTTCTGATACTCACATTGCTCCTCATTCGCTCAGGCCTCTTTCGCTCGTCTTTTTGCGCCGCGTCGCTTACTATGGCAGGTGGAGGCTCAGCCACCAAAGGCCGGATAACTCCCCGGCATCACGGGCAGTCGCCATACAAAAAGGGCACGGCAACGCATGGATGAACAATCCCTAGTCCGGTACGCCCTCCGAGGACAAGGGCATAACCCCTTACCTCGAACCACGGTCAATGAATCGGACTTGCTTCAAGTCAAGTGAAACAGCATGAAGAGTTGTTACATCCTGACTTGCGTCTCAGCCGCTGTGGCGATTCGAGATTTCCAACGGGTTTGTAACTGAGGCATCGGTACCGATGTTTAAGAGAAAAATCAAACTCGTCATGCTGTTAATCTGCATTGGCATGTTTGTCCTCCTAATTAAGGAGACGGGGCCCTCCTTAATTGCCTCCCGGGTTTACGATGTGGGCGCAGGTTTTCTGATTCTGATCCTGATTTCCGGATGCAGGCACCTGCTCCGAACCACAGCATGGCTTTACTCGATCGAACGGCAGGAACGGCGAGTCCGGTTCAGAGATCTATTTGCAATCCGGATTGCGGGAGATGCCATTACGGACCTGACCTTTCTGGGCCCACTTCTGGGAGAAACGGTGAAGGGGATCACCCTGTCAAGACACGTTGCGGCGGAGCATAGCGCCTCCTCTGTGGTGGTAGAAAACCTTGCCTACACCTTCGCCGTCGGGCTGCTTGTGGTCACTGGTCTCGTGCTTTTCCTCTTGGAGTATCCGCTTCCATCCTCAGTACTGGCAGGAACTCTCATCACGATGGGGATCCTGTTACTTTCAGGCGCACTGATCGGGCTGGCGGTCAAAAAGCGGTACCAGGTGGCCGGCAGGATTCTTGACAGGCTTCAAAGGCTGAATCTTAGCTGGGTGGAAAGGTTCCGTGACAAACGCGAGAAGATCGTCCAGTTTGAAGAGAATGTCTATGGCTTCTGGCACGCACATAAAGCTGCGTCAGTCTGGATCCTCTTTCTTGAAATCATGTCGGTCCTTGTCGGGATTATCGAAGCCTGGGTTATCCTTTATCTGACAGCACATCGCACTTCATTGTTCGCCGCATTCATGGTTGAGACCGTCAACCGGATCGTGAATTTATTCTTTGCGTTCGTTCCCATGCGGATTGGAGTTGATGAAGGCGGAGCGGCCTTGGTGCTTAAGACCATTGGCTACGGTGCTGCGGAAGGAGTCTCGCTGGCAATCATCCGGAAGATTCGTATGCTGTTCTGGGTCACAGTGGGGCTGGTCATAGTCAGCCGGTATTCAATCTCTTCGAAAAAAGACGGCAATAAGGACCATCCCGTCGTGGCTGCGTGAAAATGAAGAGTTTGATCGTGAATGCGGATGATTTCGGATTGACGGAGGGCGTGAACCGGGCCATCCTTGACGGCCACCGAAAGGGCATTATCACCAGCACCACCCTGATGGCAAACGGCATGGCCTTTGAGCCTGCTGTTGCCGTCAGTTCGGCCGTGCCAACATTGGGCGTCGGCGTTCACCTGAACCTGACACAGGGCAGGCCGATCTGTACCGCCTCCCAGGTCCCAACGATTGTCACATCGGAGGGTTCTTTTTATCCAAGTCCGGGAATCCTGGCGCAGCGCATTCTGGCACGCAAAGTCGAACTTGGTCACATCGAAAATGAACTCCGAAGCCAGATTCAGAAGATTGCCTCGGCAGGTATTCGAATTACTCACCTGGACGGCCATAAACACATCCATCTATTACCTCCCATCTTCAATGTGGTGGTGAGGCTTGCACGTGAGTTCGGGATCCAATGCGTACGCTGCCCTATTGAACCTGCAAGAGGCGCACTTGGACCTTTGCGGTCCGGACACCCGGGATGGCCGCGGATGGCCAAACAATACCTCCTGGCTAGAGCGCTCTCCTCCCTTGCGGGGTGGCAAGCGGAGAAGGTTGCGAAGGCAGGCTTGCACAGGCCGGACCACTTTTACGGGCTCAGCCAGACTGGCTTTCTGGATCGGGGGCTCCTGGAACGGATGATTCTGGAAGTCCCGGAAGGAACAAGCGAAATAATGTGCCACCCGGGCTACGTCGATGAGGCCCTGCTCCGAACTCGCACCAGGCTGCGCACCCAGCGTGAGACGGAGCTTGAGGCCCTGACCAACCCTCGCATTCGGCAGCTTGTGAGGGAACTGGGAATCAATCTGATCTCTTATGGTAAGTTGCCCATGACCAAGGGACCGACACCGTCGAAATGCGACGAACCCGTGCAGGAAGCCATCTGAAAGGGTTAACATAAGGGTTTAGCCCGGTATTCAACATTGAAGGAAGGCATTGATGGAAAAGGGGAAAGCGGCTAGATACTCGGTCGTAATACCGCTATTTAACGAAGAAGAGAATCTTCGGCCGCTTTACATGAAGGTTGTGGAAAACATGAAATCGGTGGGGAGCTCTTACGAGATTGTCTTTGTTGACGACGGCAGCTCCGACCGGACCGGCGAACTGCTCCGGGAAATCTGTGCCAATGACGACCGCGTGATCGCGGTTCGGCTGCGCAAAAATTACGGGCAAACCACCGCGTTACAGGCTGGTTTTGATCACGCTCAAGGCGATGTCATCATCTCTCTTGACGGCGACCTGCAGCACGACCCGGCCGAAATTCCGCACTTTATCGACAAGATCAACGAAGGCTACGACCTGGTGAGCGGATGGCGAGTGAAAAGGCTGGATACCTGGCTGACCCGCCGCCTTCCCAGCCGCATTGCCAACTGGATGATGGCCAAATTGTCGGGAGTTGATATCCACGACTTCGGAACAACCTTCAAGGCTTACCGTCGCGAGATCCTGCAGCACATGCGCCTTTACGGCGACCACCACCGGTTTATTCCCGCCCTGGCAAGCTCCTTTGGAGCCAGGATTGCCGAGATTCCGATCAAGAACATCCCCCGTGCCAGCGGAAAGTCAAACTACGGGCTGTCGCGAACAGTCAGGGTGATGATTGACCTGATCAGCATCAAGTTTCTGCTGGAATACTCCACTCGACCCTTACAATTCTTTGGCCTGTTTGGCTTTGCCAGCGTTGGACTGGGAACATTGATCGGATTCTTCCTGGCTTTCAAGAAAGTGTTCATGGGCCAGTCGATCATGCTGCAGCACGGGCCGTTGCTGTTTCTGGGAGTCCTTCTGATCCTCAGTGGTATTCAGTTGCTATCCGTCGGGCTGGTGGGCGAAATGGTAACCCGCACCTATTTTGAATCACAGCAGAAGGCCACCTACGCCGTTCAGGAAATCATTTCAGGCGGCGGACCCGAACAGAAAACGGAAGGCACAAGGGTCAAAGTGGGCTCTTATTGAAAAGGAAACCTGCACGTTCTTTAAGGTTTATATCCGCTTCGTCCGCAGAAAACCGATAGAGCAATCCAGAGCTTCAGGGGCCGAGGCAACCGAACACGCTCCCCAAAAACATCATAGTTTCTGCGTCTGATGCGGGCGAGCAACCGCCAGTAAACCGCTCCCATGATCTCGGCAATCACCATCGAGCGGCGATCCTCAGCGGGAAGAGTCTTCCGCGCCAAGGCAAAGTAGCTGCGTGCGCGGGCGAACTCAAACTCCATCAGTTCGCTGAACCTTCCGGCCGGCTTGCCTGCAAGAAAAGACTCCGGCGCCACGCCAAATCTGTCGAGGTCTTCTTCGGGAAGATAAACGCGCTGGCGGCGAGCATCGCTTTGAAGGTCGCGGAGAATATTGACCAGTTGGAGAGCCATTCCGAGATTGGCAGCGTACTTGCGAGTCAGAAGGTTCCTGTAACCGAATATCTCGATTGAAATCAGCCCGATTGTCGAAGCGACACGGTAGCAGTAAAGCGACAGTTCGTCGAAGGTCCGGTAACGCTGCGGGCTAAGGTCCATTTCGATGCCGCGGAGCAGCTCTTCGAAATGTTCCCGGGGAATCTGGAAGCGATGGACGGCTCGGGCTAGAGCGGCAAGCTCGGGAGTTAACTCCGGGGCCGGAGGGCCCTCAGCCTGGTAACAGCGGTCAAGATTCCGACGGCAAATCTCGAGTTGCCGCCGGGCCTCTTCAGCGGGAAGATTGCTATCGGCCACGTCATCACTGCGCCGCGCGAAAGCGTAAACGGCCTCAATCGCTTCCCGCTTTTCCGGAGGCAGAAAGATGAAAGAGTAGTAGAAATTGGTTGTGCGCGCGTTTGTAAAGCGCCCAGAATGTTGGCGAAGGCTCATGAACACATTAAACTGAATGCGCCCGGCACGCTACTGCCTCCGTGGCGGGCTCGAAGACTAACATCGACCCGGGAGTCGATCCTCTATTCTATTTCTTTTTTCGACACAGGAGAGTACTTCAGCGAAGTTCTTATTACAATATACTTCTTGGCGAATTCCGGCGTGTGGGATGTTATCGATGCAATGAGTACGTTGCAGGATAGCCGGAAAGCGCACGCATGGCGGCAGGAATTCTTATACGATTGGAGTTAGAAAAATGTCCACCTATCTGGTGACCGGAGGAGCAGGCTTCATCGGCTCGAATATTATTGACGAGCTTGTGCGGCGCGGCGAAACAGTCCGTGCGCTCGACAACCTTGCAACCGGCCACATCGAAAACCTCGTATTGGTCAGAGGAAAGATCCAGTGGCACGAGGCCGACATTCGAAATCTTGAAAGTATCCGGCCGGATTTCGACGGCGTGGATTATGTGATCCATCTGGCTGCCATCCCATCGGTTCCACGTTCAGTGGCTGACCCGGTGACATCCAATGCCGTCAACATTGACGGCACATTGAATGTCCTGCTTGCGGCCCGCGATGCCGGAGCCAAGAGGGTGGTGTTTGCGGCGTCGTCCGCAGCCTACGGCGATCATCCCGCGCTGCCGCGTGTTGAAACGCAGGAACCACGGCCGCTCTCGCCTTACGCGTTGACCAAACTGACGGGCGAATATTACTGCAAAATCTTCACTCAGGTTTACGATCTGGAAACGGTGGCGCTGCGCTACTTCAACATCTTCGGGCCGCGTCAGAGCCCGGACTCGCCCTATTCGGGGGTTTTGTCGCTTTTCATTTCGGCATACATAGAAGGAAAGACTCCCACCATCTTCGGCGACGGCGAGCAGTCCCGCGATTTTACTTTTGTCGAGAACACCGTTGACGCCACGCTGCGCGCCTGTACCGCTCCCGAAGCCACCGGCCGGGTCATCAACGTCGGGACCGGCGAGCGCCACACGCTGAATGAAAC
>JAJYLL010000036.1 GCA_021787735.1 Acidobacteriota bacterium
CAATTCCTGTTGGGTCATATCTCGGTCGAGACAACCGAGATGTACTTGGGGAGCAAGCAGCGGATTCACGGCGCCGTGAACGATCGGATCGGCATCGAACCCTAAATCGCCGCCGGGTGAAGCCGGGTGATTTGCCGACAAACCTTCAAAGTGAACGCTCGCATTAATTTACAGGGCTCCTGATATCGCGCGCTTTGGATAGTCGCTTGTCCAGTCAGCGTCCGAGTTGCTCGTGATCCAGGCATGATTACATAAGAGTCAGAGAGCAGCACTTGTCTGATTTGCCGACTTGAACGAACCGGCTGGCGCGGGGGACTCTGGTTGCGTGCCCCCACGTTTTAAAACCTTCCATGTAACCAGGAGTAATGTGAGGTCATAAGGAGG
Organism: Acidobacteriota bacterium; assembly: GCA_021787735.1. Classification (GTDB taxonomy): domain Bacteria; phylum Acidobacteriota; class Terriglobia; order UBA7540; family UBA7540; genus SCRD01. Next base: position 385 of record JAJYLL010000036.1, read on the forward strand.
TACTTATGACCCCACTTCGTCGAAAGATGCTGGAGGAACTCCAGCGTCGGAATTACTCCGATAACGCTATCCGCCAATATCTATTGGCCGTGCGGCATCCTCCTGGCGCCTTTGTTAACGTTCATTTCTTTTTCCCTTTTTGGTTTATCGGCTGACACCTTATCGCGCTTGGGGATAAAATCGTGAAAGTGGTTCGCGAGATAGAAAAGAGCCGGAAATACGCGAGTCACCTAAGGCGGTGTTGGTAATCGCAAAATGATGGGAGCGACCTTACAGGCAAGGGACGGTTTCGCGATTCGGGCAGAGAACGTGTCGCGGCATTTCCAAATGGGGCAGACGCTGATCCGGGCGGTAGACGAAGTCACACTTTCCGTCCGCAAGGGCGAATTTGTTGGACTGCTGGGGAGTTCGGGGTCTGGAAAATCCACGCTGTTGAACCTCATGGCGGGGCTTGACCACCCGACTTCGGGTACCATGATCGCCGAGGGGCGCAACCTGGCGGCAATGAGTTCCCGAGAACTGGCTCGATTTCGAAATCAAACTGTGGGGATCGTTTTCCAGGCATTCAATTTGCTTCCGCGCATGACGCTTGAAGAGAACGTGGAACTGCCGCTTCGCTTGGCGGAGGTGGACCGCGGGGAACGCGCAGCGCGCGTGCGGGAAGTGCTTGAGCGTGTCCATCTGGAGAAGCGATCAACACACCGCCCCGGCGAGCTTTCCGGCGGCGAGCAGCAGCGGGCTGCCATCGCTCGCGCTTTGGTGAACCACCCCACGATTCTCTACGCCGACGAACCGACGGGCAATCTGGATAGCGCCACAGGCGGGGAAATTCTCAATCTGTTGTGGGAGATCAACCAGACGCTCGCCGCGACCATTGTCCTGGTGACCCATGAGCAGCCACTGGCGGAACGTTTTGCCGGGCGAATCGCCTTTATGAAAGACGGAAAGCTGGTGGCAGCATGAAAGTCCGCGACCTGACCGAGCTTGCAGTTCGGAATCTGCGCGAAGCGCTGTTACGGAATACTTTGACGACGCTGGGGATTGGCGTCGGCATCGCGTCGTTGGTTGCCATGCTTTCTCTCGGTGTTGGGTTGCAACGCCTGGCTACGCAGCGCCTGGAACGGTCGGGCCTGTTCAATGCCATCTTTGTGAGGCCGGCCTCGGATTTCCGCCGGATGGGAGGCGGGGCGAATCCCGCGGCGCCCGGGAAACCAACGCCGCTCGATCTCAAAGCCCGGCAAGCCATTGCCCACCTCGCCGATGTACAGGAAGTTTATCCACAGATCCGATTTCCCACTGAAATCCAATATGCAGGAAATTCATATCCAACTGCAGTCGCGGGGATCCCCGCATCCGACCGCGCCAGCGGGGCATTCGATGGGATGGAGGGCCGGTTTTTCTCAAGCCCCACTGCGGACGAAGCGATCCTGCAAATCGGATTTGCTCAGCGCTTAGCTCGCCAACCCGAAACGCTGATCGGGAAGCAGATGGTGGTTCGCTACGCAAAGCGCGAACCACTTGCCGCGACAGACGGTGGAAAAGGCCCGGCGACCGGGAAGACCTCGCCAAGCGCCCCCACGGCAGGATTTTCCCTAGTCCTCAAGGAAAAGGACCTACAGATCGTCGGCATCGTGAAAACAGACCCGGAGGGATTCGGCGGTTTTGGCCGAGGCCAGCTCTTTGTTCCTCTGGATGTTGCCGAAGCGCTGCACGCGACCCAAGTCACGGACCTACGGCAAGTTCTACGAGGGCCGAGTTCAGTTCCAACTTACGCCGTGCTGACGGTTCGAGTCACAAGTCCGACCCGAGTGCCTACGGTCGAAGCTGCGATCAAGAGAATGGGCTTCGAGACGTTTTCATTGCTTGATACCACCCGCAATCTAAGGCTCTTTTTCACGGTCTTTGACTTGCTGCTGGGAATTTTCGGGGGCTTGGCGCTGGTGGTTGCTACGCTCGGTATCGTGAACACGCTGGTCATGGCCATTCTCGAGCGGCGGCGTGAAATCGGCGTGCTGAAGGCACTAGGCGCCGCCGACCAGGATGTCCGCCAGCTCTTTTTTTCGGAGGCTGCGGTCATGGGTCTCCTGGGTGGCTTTTTCGGAACCGGGCTTGGATGGGCCATCGGCAGGGCGCTGACGTTCGGAACTGACCTCTACCTGCGGCGGCGCGACCTGCCCGCCGTGAATATCTCTTTCGTACCCTGGTGGCTGGCGCTGGGGGCTATCGTCTTCGCGGTCGCCGTAAGCCTTCTCGCCGGAATCTATCCTGCGTCCCGGGCGGCCCGGCTTAATCCCGTGGAGGCTCTGAGGTATGAGTAGGACTGGGAAGGCTTTCGGGACCATCCTGTTGGTGCTCCTTTGGCTCAGCACCAGTGTCTTGCCTTCCGGCGCCGCGGCGGCGAGCGCCGAGTGTCTCACCATGCCAAGTCGCATCCTGCATCGGTCAGTGGGCTACTGCGCAATCCTGCCGCCCGGCTACCACGCAGACAAGAACAGACGCTACCCGGTCCTCTACTTATTTCATGGCCTCGGCGAAAATGAGGAAATGCTCATCCGCTCCGGCGGGCTCAATCTGGTGGAAGATCTTTGGGACACGGGGCGGATTGGCAAGTTCCTGATTGTTACACCCGATGCGGGCTCCACTTTCTACATCAATTCACGAAATGGCCGCGAGAGATATGAAGACTTTTTCATTCAGGAGTTTTTGCCGTTTATTGGGCGGCGTTACCATGAGCGTGCCGGTCGAAGGAACCGTGGCATCACGGGCATCTCGATGGGAGGCTATGGAGCACTTCACCTGGCATTCACTTATCCGCGCCTTTTCGGTTCAGTCGCCGCAGAAAGCGCGGCGCTCATCGAACGCATCCCCTCGGTGACCGTCGCAGGATCCCAACCGACGGCATTTCGCCTGATGCTAGGGGGAGCATTCGGATCACCGCCCAACCCTGCTTTTTGGGAACGGAATAGCCCGTTGACTTTAGCCCGAACCTCGCGGCTCGCCGACATGAAAATCTATTTTGACTGCGGCGCCCAAGACGATTACGGATTTGACCGGGGAGCGCGAGCGCTCGACCGCATCCTCACCGCTCGCGGGATACCACACGAATTTCACATTTACCCGGGAGGACATGATTGGGGCTACTTCGCCGCACATTTTCCGGGTTTGCTGGAATTTGAGTCACATGCCTTTGGCCTGGACGACAATTCTCACTAATGAACTGTGCAATATGTCGGCGGAAGCTGGTTGCACGACTAAACGGGGGCTAGCGAACACAATAGCCATGACAGACGCTCTGGTACTTTGGGGACGACGAAATCAGAAAGAATTCACCTGGCCGTATAACGGGCTACGCTCCGATTTAATGCCGAGAGGAGTTCGCAACAGAGCGATCCCGACTGCGCAGTCTGCGCAGCGGGACTGCAAAGATCGGATGAGCTCTTAAGAATTGACGGAAACGATGGAAACTTCCCGAAGACGGGAGATTCTGAATGCCCGCGGACAGCCGCTTTCGCTGGCCCTCGTGCGGCATGAAGCTCACATCTCCGGTGCCAACTAACCAGCCGGCGGATTCTATCCATGTTGCCGGCGACCACCCGCCCGGAGTCCTCTGGGCATTGCATCGGAGGGTAGCCCGTTACGCGTCAATTGGCTACTTTTGTCAAACTTCCGAGTGCCTCGTCATACGGCTGGGATGTCTGTACTTGAAACGCAATCATTTGTTTACAGGTAAAGGGTTGGGGGGAGAGTAAACTCGCCCTAGACTGCGAGACCAGTTCTCCGTAGTTCCGATCACTTATCCGACAGGGGGATGTAAACGTAACATCGGGATAGCAACTCGCCTGTGGGCAGTTTAGATCCAGCCACTGCTTGAGCGAGTTGCTCCCATTTTCAGAAATGCCTGCGGTGCGATTTTGTTCTGGAAAATATTCACCGAAGGAGAAGCTCCAGGGAGGAACTTCAAAAGCTCAAGGAAGCACCGACGTTGATGAGACGATTTGCCACGGGGTTCCCGACCTGGGCGGAGAATGGGCCGCCGGAGAGAGAGATCGACGCACCGAAAAGTGGAGAGCCGAGAACATTTATCGGAGGGGCAAGGTTGACATTGTTCAGCGCGTTGAGGACGGACAGGCTGAGCGTGAGCGCAAACTTGCGCTTCGTAGCCCCGCCCAATCCACTGCCGCCGCCACTGCTTAGGCCGCGTCCGCCCAATCCCCCACGATGCCTGTAACCTCCTCCGTCTGCCGTCATGCCTCCTTCTCCGCCGTGGCGGTTGGCGCCCTCGCGTCCAAAGCCGAAAGTGCGGCTGAGGCGGAAGTTTAGCATGAAGTTGAAAGGCGCGGTTTCGGTGTTCGGAGGGAGTGGAGCATTCCCCGGTCCAGGGTTGATATTGAAGGCGCCGTATTTCGTTACAACCAGGCTGGCTGGCGGGGTCGAGGAGGTCGCATACGCCGGTCGCGAATCGTGGACTCCGGTACCGTAGATGTCCTGGGGCAGCAGGATGCTGTAGGGTTGTCCCGAATTTGCCATGATCATCGGGCTCAGACGAATGCCCAGGGGTATCCCGAAGCTCCCGCCGAATACCGCGCGATGGCGGATGTCAAAGGCGGCTCGCCCGTAATCCTCGGCAAGATTCCAAGGATTCGTTTGGAAGCTGAAGCGTCCGGCGGGACTACTCTGTACGTTCAATCCCGAATTGCTGTGGGCATCGTTAAAGACGTAGTAACCGAAGAGCGAGGCCCAATTGGCATTGACGTGGATGTTGGCAATCAATTGCGTCTGCCGGTAAATGCCGGCCGACTCATACTGGTAAATGTTTCCCGCCGCGTTGCCGAGGGGTCGCACGCCGCTTGTCGGGTCGCTGGGATTGAAAGTGCCGGGAAGAGGCGCGTTGATATTATTGGTTACAAACTGGTGAACACCGCGGGAGTTTACATAGGTGACCGAGACTGTCGTGCTGTTTGAGAGTTGACGCTCCAGGCTCACTGCTGCGTCCATATCGTAGGGCATGAGAAGATTGGGGGCAATGCGGAAGATCGTGGGCATTGACACGTCACTGGCGCTGATTACGCTGAGGGGCGGTACGTCCGGGAAAAAGGACGGGTTGTTCACGATGTAGGTCCGCTGGTTTTGTCCGTTCAGGCGCCCCGCGATCATCATCGGGTCATCGTCCAGATCCTGATAAAAGATGCCCCAGCCCGCCCGAAGCACCGTCTTGACATTCGAGCCATGGCCCAGGCCCCAGGCAATGCCTACCCGGGGAGCCCAGAAGGCAAGGGAACTGACGTCGTTTTCGGAAGCAAACCGCAGGCCGTAGCTGGCCGTGAAGTTGGGCCGGAGGGTCCAATCATCGTTGAAGAAGAGCCACCCATTAACACGGTTGATGGAAGCTCCTAGGTTACCCGCCGTGATGTTGAACTGACTGGGGCCGTAGCCCGCAGCCTGGATCTGGTCCATCGGCAGGCCATTTTGCAGCCCCTGCTCCGTCTGCTGATAATCGGAAAGCGAATTGAACGTAAAGGTCCCGTTGAAACCGCCGTTGGTGGACTCGCTACGAGGCAGAACGAGCAGAGTGCCTCCGAAGCGCATCACCTGGTGGCCAAGGGTCATGGTCGTGTAGTTCTGGAAGGTATAGTGCGTTTCGTAGCGGTTGAAGGTTCCAGAACTGTTGCCGCCACCCGTGAACGCTCCAAGGACGTCGATGGTGGGGGAAATATCTTGCGGCGCCTGCACGTTGTTGAAGTGGAGGTATTGGAAGCTCGTTTGATTGACCACTCGTGAGCCCAGGACTTGGATGTCGATAATCTGAATATTGTGGTGATGAAACATCCGGTCGAAGGCCTGCGAGGGAAGCGCCTGCGTGTCCACGCCGTCGTTGCGCTCGTTGATTTCAAAATAGCGGTAACTGACGCTGAGCGTATTGTTCGGACTGAGCTGGAAATCCGCCCGAGGGCTGAGGTTCGTAAGGACGCGAGGGTTCGGAACGGAAGTAATATAGGGCACTACATTCAGGCTGGGATCGAGCACAACCGTGTTGACGAGACTGGCGCGGTTGATGTTGCGGCGCTGGAAATCGAAGAAAAAGGAAGCCTTCTTGCCCAGGGGACCGCCGAGATCTGCGCCCCAGAGCCAAGTGTGGTACGAGGGAGGCTTTTCTTCGGAAGCTGCCAGAAACGGGCTGAGGGCATTCATATTGGAGTCGTTGTATTCGCTCGAAACATCTCCGTGGTAGGCCGAGCTTCCCGGCTTGGTTATGATGTCAACGCGCCCGAAACCGAGCCGATCGTTTTCCGCCGAGAAAGGATTGGCATTGACGCGAATCTCGCGAATGGCGGATTTCGGAGGCATATCGCCACCGGTCATACCGTTGATGTAGATATTGGCTCCGCCCGCCCCCACTGAGGGACCGGCAAGCGCCGAAATCTGGTTCTGCAACTCGTCGGGATCGTTCGACAGCGCATTCAGGTTGTTGCCAGAAACGACCACGGCGCTGGCATTACTTTCCGGCGCAACCTGCACGCGGACCGCCTGGCCACGAACTTCGACCTGCTGCGCTTGCAGTGCGATCGTCAGGCTGATGTCGAGCGTGAGCGTTTGGCCAGCCGCCAATGCGACGTTTTCGTTGGAGGTTGCAAACCCCCGAGCCGAAACTGTAACTGTGTATCGGCCCGGCGCTAGCCCACTAATCTTGTAGACGCCCTGACCATTCGAGGTCGTCATCCGCGACGGCCCGTTCGGCTGCGCCATGACGCTCACTGAGGCATAGGGCACGACGGCGCCGGAAGGATCTTTCACGGTCCCCTGCATGCTTCCGGCGGTCTGACCTGCGAGCGCGGCGGATCGGAACAAGAGAATCCCGCACATTACGACCAACTGTCCTGCAGATATTCGCCCGCCCAAGATGCGCCTCATTCCCATTTTCAGAAACTTCATCGGCGTCTGCGAATTGCAGATCGCCAATACACTTCAGTATAGAGGACAAACCTGGAAATCACATGAACGGGATACGTGAATGTTCGATTTCACAACGGCTGCTGGCATCGCATGGTCCGCACCCCCTGCATGGGGGCAAAGCTCCCGAGTGCTATATTCGATACGCCAAGTCCGGTCGCTCAGAAACAGCAGAGAATGGTCGTCCCTAACACGACGCCTATCCTCCAGTGTAGTGCGTCGTAGATAGCTGTACTTATTGGCTGTCTTCAGCTATCATGCCGTGGATGAGCCGAAGAGCTGCACCGATTGTTCTTTCTGACCAGGAGCGTGTTACTTTGCAAACTTGGGCCAGGGCGCGAAGCCAGCCGGTGCGGGTTGTTCAGCGGGCAAAGATCATCCTGTTGGCTGCTGCTGGCATGGAGAGCCAACAGATCGCCCAACAGGTGGGTACTTCGCGACCGACCGTGCAGTTGTGGCGAGAGCGGTTTCTGGCACTGCGCACAGCCGGCTTGGAGAAGGACGCCCCCCGTCCGGGTCGCATCCCGCCCATCAGCGACGCCAGGTGGGCGGCGATTGTGGAGGCCACGCTGCACAGCCAACCGCCCCACGCCACCCACTGGAGCACCCGGTCGATGGCGAAAGCCCAAGGCGTCAGCGAAGCCACCGTGCGGCGAATTTGGAAGCAGCACGGCCTGCGACCGCACCGCGTCTCGACCTTCAAAGTAAGCCGGGATCCTCACTTCGTGGAAAAGCTCAGCGATGTCGTGGGGCTTTATCTGAATCCCCCCGACAAGGCGCTGGTGCTGTGCGTGGATGAAAAGAGCCAGATTCAAGCGCTCGATCGCACCCAGCCGGGGTTGCCGATGAAACCGGGGCGCTGCGGCACCATGACGCACGATTGTACGCGCCACGGCACTACCACCTTGTTTGCCGCGCTTTCGACGCTGGACGGCGCGGTCATCGGCGACTGCATGCCGAAGCGCCGGCACCAGGAGTTCATCCGCTTCCTGAAGCGGATCGACTACGGGACACCCCCCGAGCGGGACCTGCATCTGATCGTGGACAACTACGCCACCCATAAGCATCCCGATGTCAAACGCTGGTTAGGCCACCATCCGCGCTTCCACTTGCACTTCACCCCCACCTCTTGTTCGTGGCTGAACCTGGTCGAGCGCTGGTTCGGCAATCTGACTCAACAACGCCTGCGTCGCGGCTCGTTCCATAACGTCAAGGAGCTGATCCGAGCGATTCAGGATTACGTCAACGGCCATAACCAAAACGCGCGTATCTTCGTCTGGAGCGCCTCGGTCGAACGCATCCTCACCAAGGTCGCCAAATGTAAAGAAACGTTGGACGCACTACACTAGCATGCCACGACTTGACGAAGAGTCGGCATGCTGCTCTTGTGACCTGGATGCCGGACGTGATCAGGTTGGCCAAGGTTAGGCCGTTACGCGCCGACTTGAAGCCCGATTGCAGAGCATGCGAGTGGCTTGTCATCCGTCCGAAATCTGGATCACTCTCCGAGGCTCAGCTTCGTAGGACACATGGTGACCACATCTCTTGTGACTACTGCTCGGTAGAGATGTCAAGAGGGGTGGGAGTCCGATTCAACTTCAAACATTCTTGTTTCCCTTTTGAGGAAACTCGCCTTCCGCGAGAATGCACAAGGTCAATCGTGCAGTGGCGGGGCCGCGACTGGTAGGCGCGGGCTTTCGGTAATCGGCCTTGGGCCGCGGGCAGGCTTCGCTGCCTCCCGAGAATTCCGGGCACACTATTTGACGTTGTATCCGAGCGCCATCGGGTATAGACTCAGGTACGTTGGGCCATCAGCTCAGTACGTTCCAGATTAACGAATTCACTCGAGCATCTCGTCCCGGCAATAAGATGTCTGGAAAACTTGCAGGCGTCATTCCTTTCCATTGTGTTCGTTCAGAATGATTGTTGACACTCGGGGTAGACTGTCAGGATGCAGATTAAAGGGACAGGAATGCCTCGCTCCGGGTACCCGAAGAGGGGCGCGGCCGAGTTCAGCCGGGAGGCTCGCAAGCGGCTGGCTTGGTTTGATTACCATGATGCCCACGGTCGGAATGTGGCCTTAACCTGCCGCCACTCCGGGATCAGCCGGGAGGCCTTTTACCGCTGGATGCGGCGTGGGAGTCTAAAATGGAAATTCTCGTCAAAGATCTCGGCCAAGGGAGGCCTGAATGCAGATGACTGAGCCGAACCCACGGGTGAGATTGAAGAACATTCTGTTCACAACGGATTTCTCCCCCGCCTCCGACACCGCCTTTCCGTACGCGGTCACACTTGCCCGATGGTTCGGCGCGAAGCTTTTTCTTGCACATGTCGTTCCGCCAGGTACGGACGCAAACGTCGAGGGAGCATGCCAGACGGCCAAACGTAAAATGGCAACTTACATCGAAAGCCATCCCGCAAAGGATGCCGTCTGTGATCCGATAGTTGAGGTGGGCGACTTGGATGGCGTGATCTCCTCGGTGATTGAACAGCACAGCATTGACTTGTTGGTGCTCGGAACCCACGGGAGACAGGGAGCCAAGAAGTGGGTCCTTGGTTCCAAGGGAGAGGAGATTTTTCACTTGGCGACTTGCCCGGTCCTGACGGTTGGCCCAAAGGTCACGCCCAAGCCCGTCGACTTCGAGGATTGGAAGCCGATCCTGTTTGCGACAGACTTCTCGGATGCCTCACTCCATGCTCTTCCATATGCACTCTCCCTGGCCGAAGAGAATCAAGCAAGCCTCATTCTTGTTCACCAAGTCGCTCTGGCGTCACCCGACCGAAATTGGCAAGAGGTGGCAGCCAACTGGCAAGCGCGCCTCCGCGCACTGATACCGCCGGATGCGGGCCTTTGGTGTTCGCCCGAGTTTGTGGTGGGCATGGATTTCCCTGCGGCGGGTATCGTGCAAGTTGCCGCGGAGCGCAGTGCGAACCTGATTGTCATGGGTGTGCATCTGGCATCGCCTTCCAAGGTGGCCGGGCATTTCCATTGGTCCACCGCGTACGACGTGGTCTGTAACGCTCACTTCCCGGTGCTGACAGTGCGTGCCTGAGGGCCAAGCCAACGCCGACAGGATAGTGACTTCAGCGATCATCCTTATCGCCCGATCGGGCAACAAAATGGACCCCCAGCACACAAACCATTTCCTCACGGCATCTTGAAAGAAACTTTCCTCCAGCTCTGCCTTGATTGCAGCGGATTGGCAGTATCCGATCATCTCGGAGGGCGCGAGCCCTGCAGGGATATCATTTACCCGTTCCGTCGCCTTCCGGGCACTCGGCCGAGTGAACCAATATGCCGTCGTGAAGTCGGCGATAACGTCGGACCAATCGGGGTGTTTAAAGTTGGAGCGTATCCAGGCAGCGATTAGTTGGCCGCCTACTTCCGGGTCTTTAATCGCATAGTCCGGAGCTGCTGGCTCGGCAATGTCTCCATCCGCTCTTGATTCTACGCGCGTCTTGAAATGTCAAACGGATCGACACACTTGCTGGCTCGAACTGCGTCACGTTAAGCCCTCATGGTCGGGGCAGAGATCAAGCGGCCTTCCGAGTAAAGGTCTGAGCCTTGGCGGGAAGTCTCGGGATTTCGGAGTTTACACATAAGGAGGGGTAAGGTAAAGGGCAAGATTGAAGCACTGTTGCGTCGCTCTGAATGTTGTTGCTGTGGACACCATGGGGGATCGAATGTCCACAATCGCCATGGCGACTTCTTTACTTGATACATGAAGGGGATGGGGCCTAGGCTTCATCCGAATGGAGGTCCCATGGCTGAACGACGTAGCATCAATTTCTCGTGCACCCATCAGGCAACCGTCATCCTCTTTCCCGTTCCGGATGGCTGGCTTGACCTTGACCAACTCGCCCAACAGATTTCTCGCGGACCGCGCCCGGATTGTCGTTCCGGGACGGGCCCATCTCCGAAGGAGTTGTAGCAGCTATGTCTGTCTTCAAGCGCGGGAGGTACTATCACTACGAATTTGAGTATCGCGGCCGACGCTACCGTGCTTCCACACCGGCGAAATAAGCAAGCTGCTCAGCTCGTGGAGTCGAATGAAAAAAACGCCTTCTCGATGAGGAGCAAGGGTTTGTGGTTGGGAAGCTTCCGCTCTTCGAAGAGTTTGCCAACGACTTCCTGCTTTATTCCGAGAACAATCAGGCTGCGCAGACTCATGCGCTGCATGCCATAAATGTCGGTACGCTGAAGCGCTTCTTCAAAGGCCGGCGCATCGGCAAGATTTCGAGAGAACAGGTCGAGGACCTTAAGATCCGCCGATCCCGCGAAGAGAGGCGGGACGCCAAGAATGGTGAGCATATTCGCGTAAGTGGTGCCACGGTAAACCGGTGTCTCACTACCCTCAAGCGCATTTACAGCTATGCTGCGTTCAGAGACCTGAAGATTTCGAGTCCAGTGAAGGGAGTCAAATACCTCAAAGAGAGCGGTGGACGGCTGAGAGTGCTGACGCCCGAGGAAATAGACTTATATCTTTCTCATGCCAATGCTGACCTGAAGGACTTCGGCCGCTTGCTTTACGAGACGGGGTTGCGCCCGGGCGAGGCATACAGACTTCACAAAAGTGGTTTTGATTCTGAGCGGAAAATCATCCATGTCCCGGGTACCAAGACCCCCAAGTCAAAGCGCGATGTCCCGTTGATGGGCCAATCTCTTGATATCGTTCTGCGCCGGGCGGGGGAAACTCCGACGGGTTACTTGTTCTGGTCAGGGCACCAGCGCGGCAAGCACGCGGCGAAATTTGGCCACGTTACGACCTACCGCAAAGCCCATGACCGCATCGTCAAGAAGCACTTTGCGGGAAGGGAATTCGTTCTTTATGATTTTAGACATACCTATGCCACGAGAATGGTCCAGTCGGGCTGCGACCTGTATATGCTAAAATCACTGCTGGGTCATGCTAGCCTCGAGATGACCACGCGTTACGTGCATCCTGCGCACAAAGAGAGGAAGCATGCGGTTAAGACGTTCCAGGCTTATTTGGACGAATTGAAGAAGCGGGGAGAGCCGAAAGAAGAAGAGGAGTACTGGGAGGCGCCGGATGGAACCCGACACCGTGTACAGCATCTCGAAGAAGGAGATGACTCTTTCATTGACGAGGACGGAGTCGAGCACGGGCTTTCCCCTGATCCAGGTGAGGCGATGCCCACTCAAAAGTCCCCACAGTAAGGCTATTTTGAAGGGCTGCAATGACAAGGTAGCATATTCACTTTCTTAATATTCGGGGCGTGGCGCAGTCTGGTAGCGCGCTTGCCTTGGGCGCAAGAGGTCCCCAGTTCGAATCTGGGCGCCCCGACCAACATCGATACATCTTCAAACTAATTGAAAAAACGACGAGCGTGTCTTAGTAAGCGGAATCTACTGAGAGATTCCGCAAAAGTGTGCTGTTCATCACCGCTCGCTGTGATGTCGGTCACAGCCTTGTCGCGACTGGGCCTATAAATTAAGCGCGTTTCGAATTGGTTGGAATTTCAGAAACAATTGGAATGCGGTGTAGCCGACTAGACCGGCGTGATATTTGAGGTGAAGTTCCGTGGTGCCGAGAGGCAATGCAAGTTTCGTTTCTTGCAAAAGACACCGTGCGTCTGGATCGTAGTACCCGCTCTGCTTCGATTCCTATAGGACTTATCAAGTAGCAGCCAGCGGGATTTTGATCAGCGGATGGTTAGCAGGTTATTCAGCTTCTTGTGCGGTGCTTGAGGTACCTATGAATCTCATCGGAGGCTAGGCCATGCTTAGATGTTCATGCCTGCTTGTTTTCATACTAATTTCGAGTCCTTTCCTTTTGGCTGCCCCGACCCAAGGGCCGCAAAGCGCGGAGTATTGCGGAGGCTGCCACCGTGCCATCGAGCAGGGGTGGAAGGAGTCTGTCCACTCGCAGGCGATGGAGAGCCGGTTATTCCAGGACGCTTTGGAGATGGCAAAGTCCGATCTGGGCACCCGCGCGCGCACCGTCTGCCTGGGTTGCCATTCACCGACTGTGGCGGCGACGGGCGATTATGCCCTGGCTCTCAAGGTGAGTTGGGAAGGCATCACGTGTGATTATTGCCACTCCATCCGAAGTGTGAGCATGAACGGGCCGAACCCGAAGGCGTTGGTGGAGTACAACAACGTTATGGAGGGCCCCTGGAAAGATGTCGTATCCCCTGTGCATGGCACAGCTTACTCCGCGTTGCATACCTCATCGCTGCTATGCGCCACGTGCCACCAGTATCGAAACGCGCAGGGATTTTCAGTGCTGACCACCTACAGCGAATGGGAGAAAGGACCTTACGCCGCGGAGCACAAAGGATGCCAGTCGTGCCATATGTATCGTGTTCAGGGAGAGGTTGTTGACCCAAGAGTAAAGAGGACGCCCAACGACGGCATCAATCTCCACCAAATGCCGGGCAGTCATTCACTGACACAGCTCAACAAGGCAATCCGCGGGCAATTGCATGTGTCTCATAATGGCGGACAACTGCAAGTTGAGGTGGACGTTACAAATCAGGGAGCGGGGCACATGGTTCCGACAGGATCGCCGTTGCGCAAGCTGATCCTTGAGGTCACGGTTGCCCCGTTCAGCGGGAAAACGCTCCACGCGGAGCGGGTTTTTGCCCGGGTTGTGGCGGACCAGAAAGGGAATGTCCTCAACCGCGAAGACCTGGTGTTTATGAAAGCGGCCAAGGTGGTTTCGGACACGCGCCTGGCACCCATGGAAACAAAGAAGGAACATTTCATCTTTAACGTTCCGCAGGGTGTCCAGTCGACTGTCGAGGCGGATTTTATCTACTATTACTCCCCGACGGCTGCTACCAAGGCGCAGCAGGAAGTGAAATTCCTGAGCTTCAGGCGATTTGTGCAGTGAATTGGTTTCTTAGGTATTGTTGGCTGCAAGACTGCACGACAAATGTGGATGATTGAAGGATAAATGGAGGAACGATTCGCATGACGGTTGATTCCAGTTCTGGAAAATCCGCTACAGGTGCGGGGGAAACAAACGTAGATTCCGGTCGCCGCTGGGTTAATCTGCTCCTGGGCACCGGCGTTGTAGCCACCATTGCCTCATTTATCTATCCCGCAATCCGGTATGTCATTCCACCGCCGGTCAGCGAAGCCAGTAACCTCTCCGTGGTGGCCGCAAAGGTTGGTGAGCTTAAGAACAACGCCGCGAAAGTTTTCAGATTCGGGTCAGAGCCCGCCATCCTAATACATACTTCTAACGGGAATTACCGGGCATTCACTGCTGTCTGCACTCACCTGGGCTGTACGGTGCAATACCGTGCCGACCTGCATGAAATTTGGTGTCCGTGTCACAACGGTAAGTATGACCTGCATGGCCGTAACGTCAGTGGGCCGCCTCCGCGTCCGCTGGTGCAGTACCAAGTTCACATTCAAGGCGAAGACATCGTCGTCGTCCGGAACGCATAACTATGGCTGACCTTAAACGTCGTACCTTAGATTGGCTCAATGAACGCCTCGGAGGAGAAGGCATCGAGGAATTCCTTCGCCACAAGAGGGTCCCGCTCCATCGTCACACGATCTGGTACTACTTCGGGGGCATTGCTCTCTTCCTGTTCGTCATCCAGGTCCTTACCGGAATCCTGCTGCTGATGTACTATCGGCCAACGGCCAGCGGTGCTTTTGAAAGCGTGCAGTTCATCATGACGCAGGTCAAGTTCGGATGGCTGATCCGCTCCATCCATAGCTGGTCGGCCAACCTGATGATCTTCATCATTTTTGTTCACATGTTCAGCGTGTTTTTCATGAAGGCGTACCGTAAGCCTCGGGAACTGACCTGGGTGAGCGGAATGCTGCTATTTTTCCTTGTGCTGGCGTTCGGCTTCTCCGGGTATCTTCTGCCATGGAATACGCTGGCATTCTTTGCCACCAAGGTTGGCACGGACATGGCAGGATTTGTCCCCATCTTCGGTAAGTGGATCATGGTTTTCCTGCGGGGAGGGAACCAGGTTACGGGGGCCACACTCACGCGTTTCTTTGGTTTTCATGTGGCCGTGCTGCCGGGCATTGCAACGATGCTCATTGCCTTTCACCTGTTGCTGGTGCAGAAACTGGGAATGAGTGTCCCACCCGGGGTGGAGAGGAAAATCAAGGCTGGAGTAGAGCCGGAACGCTCCATGCCGTTCTTTCCGAACTTTCTTCTGCGCGACATCTTGGGATGGTACGGTGCGCTGGGTGCGCTGGGCGCGTTGGCTGCAATCTTCCCCTGGGAGCTTGGGACTAAGGCTAATCCGTTTGGATCGGCCCCAGCGGGAATCCACCCGGAATGGTACTTTTTGTTTATGTTTCAGACATTGAAGTACCTGCCGTCGAAGGTTTTCTTTATTGACGGGGAACTTCTCGGTCTGATGCTGTTCGGTGTAGCCGGTGCCATCTGGGTGGTCGTGCCATTCCTTGATTACAAAGCGGGTGGGTTTGGGCGTGTTACCCGCTTTTTTACTGGACTTGGGATTTTCGCGCTGGGATACATCATCGTGTTTTCGTGCCTGGCGCTGTTATAGCTCAAATGAAAGCAAATCGGCCTTTGTGATACGGACTATGAAAAGATCAATCACCAGCAGCTCATGGATAATCGGCTGTGCCATCGGCGTGGCCATAGTATTTTGCGGTCCGAGCGTTGCGTCGGCTGCGCCCGCAAAGGACTCATGTGTGGCCTGCCATTCGCAGCTTCCCGACGAATACAGCAAGCCCGCGAAACTTTATCCCGGTGATATTCACCACCGGGCTGGGCTCAGCTGCGCTGATTGTCATGGCGGGGACCGCAACGACGATTCCATGAACGCTATGAGTCCGGCCAAGGGTTTCCGGGGCGCTCCAACCAAAGCGCAGATTCCGGCCTTTTGCGGTCGTTGCCACTCTAATCCTGCTTACATGCGAAAGTTCAACCCGAGCCTCCGAACCGATCAGGAGACCGAATATTTCACCAGCGTGCACGGCAAGAAGCTGAAGCAGGGCGATGCCAAAGTGGCTGTCTGTGTTGATTGTCATAGCGTGCACGACATCCTTGCGCCTTCCGACCCGCGTGCTCCTGTTTACCCCACGCACGTAGCGGAAACCTGTGCGCGCTGCCACGCCGATGCGAATTACATGAAGGGTTACAATATCCCCACGAACCAGTATGCGCTTTACGAGAAGAGCGTTCATGCTGCGGCGATGGAAGGGGGCGATACTTCAGCTCCCACTTGCAGCACCTGCCATGGCAATCACGGTGCCACGCCGCCGGGCCTCAATTCAGTGGCCAACGTCTGCGGCACCTGCCATGTGATGAATCAGGAATTATTCGAGAAGAGTCCTCATGGGCCGATTTTTGCCAAGATGGGGCTGCCAGGGTGCGTCCAGTGCCACTCGAACCATGAGATTCTTGCCCCGCGTGACAGTTGGGTGGGCACGGGCCCGAAGGCTATATGCGTTACTTGCCACGTCGCAGGCGACAACGGCTACAAGGCTGCGAAGGAAATATCAAACGGTTTCGACAAGCTGAAGTCGACTTATCAAAAGGCTGATACCGTGCTCAACACAGCCGAGAAGTCGGGGATGGAAGTTTCAAACGCCAGAGTAGAAATGACCAACGCACACAGTGATCTGATCAAGGCGCGGGTGGCTGTCCACAGCTTCAATGCTGCCGACGTCCTCAAGATCACCAATGAGGGTGTCGCAACTTCCCAAAAAGCATACGAAGCCGGCGTTGCAGCCCTTCACGAACGTGATTACCGCAGAAAAGGTCTGGCGCTGGCGTTGATCGCGATTGTTATTGCAATTTCAGGGCTTTACTTCAAAATCCGCAAGATGGAGCGCGGTTAGCATCCAGTGCTCTTGAGTTTGCGTCCTGCCCCACAGCGGGTTGTTCAAATCAGTGCGCGGGCGTGGTGAATTTCGTCCGGGCTCCGAGCCTTCCTTCTTGACGGTCACCACCCATCCTTTTATGATTAAGAGCTTTTAGTTTTTCCCCTCAGGCTAATGAGCATTACGATCTGGAAAGGAAATTTAGAATGATCGGACTTCATGAACTTGACACTCCCCGAATCGTTCCTCAATTGCATCCACAATTCGCGCCTGCCGTGCTCGCGGACCGGGCTTACCTGCAGAAAGTAAGAGAATCAGGCAAGGCCGTACCGCTGGTTATTTGCCTTGAGCGCGGTCAAGGGGAAGTGTCAGTTTACCAGACCCAGGCATTCGATGAGTCTCATCCGTTGGCGCCGTTGAACCTTCGTTACGCCGAGCGTACTCTCAAAATGCTGCTATGGCAGAGAGGCGGGTGGCATGTGATCGTAGGCGGCCCCAGGAGCATCGGCGAGCATCTTCAGAAAGTCTATTCGTCAGGTGGCACGCGTGCGTTTGATTCGGATTTCATGGGCGGAGTTTATGAACATCCATTCACTGTTGAAAGCACATCGCCCGACAAGGTGCCGGAAGCGTCCGAGGGCTCGTTGCAGATTGGGCGCCATCTTGATGGATGCCGGATTGGGTTTGACCTTGGAGCCACTGATCGTAAAGTGGCTGCGGTAATTGACGGGCAGTCTGTTTACAGTGAGGAAATTGTCTGGGACCCACGGAATTCCGCGGACCCGAGTTACCACTTTAACGAGATCATGGCCGGCCTGAAATCGGCGGCGAGCCACATGCCCCGAGTGGATGCTATCGGCGGGAGCTCAGCCGGTGTTTACATTAACAATCGCCCGCGTGTGGCGTCTTTATTCCGCGGAATTCCCAAGGATCTGTTTGAGGCAAAAACAACGCGGCTGTTTCTTGACCTGCAGCAAGCCTGGGGCGGCATCCCGTTTGTGGTAGTAAACGACGGCGAGGTGACGGCGCTTGCCGGATCCATGTCGCTGAACGACAATGCGGTACTTGGGATCGCACTCGGGTCGAGCCAGGCCGGTGGGTATGTGATGCCTAATGGTGGGATCAGTACCTGGCTTGATGAACTCGCGTTTGTGCCAGTGGATTACGATCCGCAAGCCCCTGTGGATGAGTGGTCGGGCGATCCCGGCGTTGGTGCTCAGTATTTTTCACAGCAGGCGGTATTCCGCCTCGCCCCAGTTGCGGGAATTCAGCTTGACCCCAAGTTGGGACCGGCGGACCAACTCAAGTCAGTGCAGTCTCTGCTGAGCAAGGGCGATGAACGGGCGAAGAGTATCTTTGAGACCATCGGCGTTTACGTGGGCTACGGAGTGGCGCACTACGCCGATTTCTATGAACTGCGGCACGTGCTGATTCTGGGCCGGGTGACCTCGGGCGATGGCGGGTATATTGTCCTGGACAGGGCACAGGAAGTGATGCGAACGGAATTTCCGGAACTTGCGGAGAAGATTGAGCTGCACTTGCCGGATGAGAAAACTCGGAGGGTTGGCCAGGCCGTCGCAGCTGCAAGCTTGCCGGCTACTCATTAAAGTGAGGAGGAAGCGATGAAGTTTCATAACCCAGGATCAGAAATCTACGTTCCGGACGGGGATTCGGCGGATCAGGCCGTGGCGCGGACAACGCACTTCGCTGTCGGGGCCCATCAGGATGACCTTGAGATCATGGCTTACCATGGAATCCTTGAGTGTTTTGGCAAGCCGGACAAACACTTTACGGGCGTGACCGTTACCAATGGCGCGGGCAGTCCGCGTGACGACCTTTATGCCAGATACTCGGACGAGGAGATGCAAAAAGTGCGGCGGGTTGAGCAACGAAAAGCCGCGTACGTGGGCGAGTACTCAGCCCAGGTTTTCCTTGACTACACCAGCGGGGCGGTAAAGGACAAGAATAACCCCGACGTTGTTGCGGACCTGCAGCAACTGTTGAGTGCTGCTAACGCGAAGGTTGTTTACACTCACAACCTGGCCGACAAGCATGACACCCACGTCGGCGTTACTCTGCGATTGATCCAGGCGATTCGTAACTTTGCTCCCGGCGCGCGGCCGGAGAAGCTTTACGGCTGTGAGGTCTGGCGGGGCCTTGATTGGCTGAATGACGAGGATAAGGTTGTTTTTGACATCAGCGCTCATGAAAACCTTGCCATGTCGCTCGTAGGTGTTTTCGATTCACAGATTTGCGGCGGCAAACGGTATGACCTTGCAACTGCCGGGCGTCGCAGAGCCAACGCCACCTACTTAGCTTCCCACGCTACGGATGTGGCCACTTCCGTGATCTTTGGAGTTGATCTAACACCCCTCATCAAGGATGACCAACTCGATCCTGCCAAATACATCAACAGCTTTATCGATCGCTTTGCACAAGAAGTTTCCGCGCGACTTTCCAAGTTAAGGTAGCAAGGGCAGGGCACACGCCTGTTCGGTGCGTGTGCCCTGAACCGAAGAGAACCCCTCTTGCGGAACTTGTCCGCCCTTACTCGGCGGGCAGGATGTTCTGATTTACACGAAAAAAGTTTGTTGGGTCGTACGTCTTCTTCACAGTGGCCAGCCGTGTGTAGTTTTCGCGGAATGAGGCTTGCACTCGCTCCTGGCCTTTTTCCGTCCCGTGTCTGAACAGTGCCCGGCGGTGCTCACACTCCGAGAAACCAGGCCCACTGCCTTGCTACAGGCGAATGCCTTCTTGAATTGAATCCCGATCCCTCTTTACGCTGCCTTGAGTTCCGATGTGCAATGGGGGCACCGAAGAGCTTTAAGTGGGATCGTGGAAATACAGTATGGGCAGTCCCGAGTCTCCGGGGCGGGCGGCGCAGGAGCAGGCTGCCGCAGGCGATTGATCTGCTTCACCAGCAGGAATACCGCGAATGCCGCGATAAGGAACTCAATGACGGTATTGAAAAACAATCCGTAACTGATCACAGCTGCACCGGCCTTTTTGGCGTCCGCCAGTGTCGCATAGTGAGTCCCGGACAGGTTAATGAAGAAATTTGAAAAGTCGATCTGGCCCATCAACTTCCCGATCGGTGGCATGAGGATGTCGTTTACCATGGAGGTAACAACTTTTCCGAAGGCTGCCCCGAGAATGATGCCGACGGCCATGTCAAACATGTTTCCCCGGGTAGCGAATTCCTTGAATTCTTTTATTATCTTCATCTCCACTCTCCGATTCCAAATTGGTTGACAGAACGTTTGCTGAATGGGAAGAGTCTGAACTACATTCGTTGCCTCGTCAAGAGGTAGCCTTTGACCTGTGTCAGAAAAGAGGGTTATGTTCGGGCAGGTACTAATCAGAATCGATCGGAAATACTGAAGAACGACACTAAGCAGTAATGATGGGCAACGAATTGGAGAGCGGGATAGCGAACGCTTGGAAGGCGGCAAAAACCGCTAGTGCCGGTCTTTATCCACAGCGGCGACGGCAGCAGATGCTTCATGATCGCCCGCACTCTGTTCGGCTTCATCCATGGGTTGGTGATAAAAGAAAATTCCGAAAAAAGACCCGGCAGCCGTTGCTACCAGCAGGAAAAAGATAAACGAAATCACCACACCAAGCGCCGTGCCTTGGACCGATTGCGCGCCAGCCAGCTTTCCCATGACGTAGGCGATGAATGCTGACGCAAACAGCATAAGAGCATAGCCGGGTACATTCAGCTTTCCACGCCAGGCCGCCGCCGGGATTACAACCACAACAACCAGACAGGAGAGGGAGAGTGGGACAATTACTCCAAGATTGACGGACAAGAGGGCAGGGAACGCTAAGCAAGCAACAGGCGGAGTTATCAACATGATCGGAAAGTCCCCCGGCAAAAAGAAACAATCATAAGCCTTATGCTAAGCGCTGATCCTGCTGAAGTCAACCCATGAAATGCTCCTGGCCGGGCACATCGCTTAGAAGTAGGACGGCCGTGGCAATGGTCCCCTTGCCCAGGGCCATTCAAGCAGAAGTGTGCCGAATCCGGAAAATCGTTCAGTGAGAATTCGATAGACAGGCTAAAGGAAACAGGAATATCAGTGGGAGATATTGGAACCTCCAAGACGCCGCCAGAGGGTTAAGCCCCACCCCCCGGTAAGGGCGCTCATGGTTTGAGTCCAATCACTCGCGAGAGTGGCAAAGCAGTTTAGAAAACCTCATGAAGAACTCAAAGCACCTCTGAACCAGCAAGGGCCATTAGTCAATTGGCAGACTTGCTAGGACGCCAAACCATCGCACCCTCGCCCAAAAGATGGAAATTATCCGTTGGGATAGTAGCGGGGAAGGGAAGGCGAGTGTCAGGTCGCCACGACAAGAACTGGACATTATGCGGGAGTGATCGACGGGACGCGTCGAGAAGGATGTGCGTTATCCACAGGCGCGTCTGATAATATTTAGGAACGGAGCCGTGAGTTAACATAATGACTTATTCACAGGATTCCGCGTTTTATCCACAACTTGCGGACTTTTCGGGGGAAAGTAGGGTTCTCGAGAGTTGTCACGGGTTTTCAAAGTCGAGTTTGACCGGGACCCTAGCGTGCCAAGGCTTGTCTGGAGCGTCGGTTGCCTGCATGTCGGGCCGTGGACGCCTTTTCGGCTGTGCTTGTTGCTCGATTAGTGATGTATCGGTGTGGAGGGATCCCAGCCAATTTGACAGTTCGCGCACCTGCTGTCGTGGCCGCGCTTGGAGGCTGCGCTAACCTTGGAATAGGTGAACTGGCCGTTTGCTCAGGATGATAGCTCTTTCGTAGAGTGTTGGTTTGTGGTAACTTAGAGAGTTTGCCGGATTGTGAACACAGTAAGCTGCAATGCCCCTTATTGAAACAGAGGCTATCGTTTTAAGGACTCACCGGTTAGGGGAGGCAGACAAGATTGCATCGCTGCTTACGCGGCAACTTGGCCGCCTTCGCGCAGTTGCAAAGGGAGCCTTGAGCCGGCGCGGGCGTTACGGTGCGTCGCTTGAACCGCTGAGTTACATAAAGGTCTGGATTTACGACCGTGAGAACCGGGACCTTCAGCGTGTGGGCTCAGCCGAAATATTGGAGTCCTTCTTTGAGATGCAGGGGGACTACCGTGTTCAGCTCGCCGCGCAGTATCTGGCGGAAGTCAGCGAGCGCTTTTTGCCCGACCGAGAGGTGAACGAGAGGGTCTTTCGGTTGCTTCTAGTGGTTTTGCGGGCCTTGAAGAGGTCTGGAGAAATTAACCGCCCGCTTCTGTTCTTCGATTACTGGTTGTTGCGCCTCGGGGGGTTCCTGCCGGACCTGAGCCGCTGCATGGGCTGCCAGAAAAGCTTTGCAGGCCAAGACGGCTTTTACGATCCCGTCGCGGTTGCCTTGGTTTGTGAGAATTGCCGCACGGGCGCTTCGACCGAGCGGGTCTCAGCAAGCGCCTTGGGTTTGGTTGAATTATTCCGGAGAACCCGGATTGAGCAGTGGATTGAAAAGGAATCTTCGCCTCCGTGTACTCAGGAATTGCGGCGCCTTTTGGAACAAATTATCGAAGCGCACCTTGAGAAAAAGCTTACAACCCGCGCTTTGCTTGCAGACGCGATCTAAGATGCCTGTGTTGAACGCGGGGAATATCTAAAACTGCAGGAGAATATGCCGGAGACGCGATCCATGACAAAGTCAGCGGAAAATGGGCTTACATTCCAGGAAATGGTACGTCGGCTCACGGACTTCTGGGCGCACCATGGTGCGGTGGTGGCTCTGCCCTACGACTTGGAGGTCGGGGCAGGGACGATGTGTCCGGAGACGTTTTTCCGTGTCCTCGGCCCAAACCCTTGGAGTGTGGCGTATGTGCAGCCTTCACGGAGGCCTGCGGACGGGCGTTACGGAGAGAACCCTAACCGGCTGATCAAGCATACGCAGTTACAGGTGATTTTGAAACCACCGCCGGAGACCGTTCAGGACATCTACCTGTGCAGTCTGAAGGATATCGGAATTGATTTTCACCACCACGACATCAGGTTCGAGGAGGACAACTGGGAAGCTCCTACGCTCGGTGCATGGGGAATCGGCTGGCAGGTGATGCTGGACGGTCTTGAAATCACGCAATTCACTTACTTCCAGCAATCTGGCGGAGTTGACCTGGATCCCATTTCGGTTGAGCTGACCTACGGTCTCGAAAGGATCGCGGCCTTCCTCCAGAATGTTAATAATGTATATGATGTGAAGTGGAATAACTCGTTGAAATACCGAGACCTTCGCCATCGTGAGGAATTCGAGCTCTCTCTCTACGATTTTGAGTGTGCCTCACCAGATTCTACGCGTCAGCTTTTCGAGATCTATGAATCGGAGGCAGCGCGATTGCTCAAGGATTACTTTAATGTGGATCGTGACCACCGGCCGACTCGGTTCCCATTGCGTAAGGTTTATGAGTTCTGTCTGAAATGCTCCCATCTGTTTAATATCCTCGACGCGCGCGGCGCCATCAGCGTGACAGAACGCGTGGCGCTGATTGCAAGGATAAGAAAAATCGCGACGGAGGTAGCTCAGATTTATCTTGAACAATCCATCCCTGCAGCAGAGGTCGAACAAGTATGACGGTTGAGAAAGCTCAGCTTACAGAACCATTGCTGCTTGAGGTAGGAGTCGAAGAAATTCCAGCACGCTTTCTTGCGGGGTCTGAGCAAAGCCTCGGAGAGCGGCTTACGGAAACCCTGCAAGGCCTGCGCCTGGTGCGCCCCGATGGCTCCCGGGCCAGCACTTTTTCCACACCGCGGCGGCTTGTGGTCTTCGTGCCGGAAGTTGTGCTGCGCCAGCCGGACGAATTGGAAGAGATTGTCGGCCCACCGGTTAAGGTCGCGTTTGACCCGGAAGGGAAGCCAACGCGTGCAGCAGAGAGCTTTGCCGAAAGGAATTCAGTTCCGGTCCGCAAGCTGCTCAAGATCGAAACCCCTAAAGGACTCTACCTGGGATTGCGAAAGCGTGCCAGGGGAAGGGCCGCGCGCGAAATCCTCGCTGCCGCCTTGCCCGATGTCATCTTGGGAGTCAGTTTCCCCAAGAGCATGTACTGGACGGAGAAAGCGGGGCCCCGGTTTATTCGACCCATCCGGTGGATACTTGCCCTCCTCGGGGAGGGTGAGAACTCCCGGATGGTTCCTTTTGAAATTGCTGGCGTGAAGTCTGGCAGGTCGACCTACGGCCATCGAGTGGCCGGTTCCAAGGCGATACCCGTAAAAGGCTTCGGGCAGTATATTGAAGAACTACATGAGCATCAGGTAGAGATCGATCCTCGCAAGCGCTCGGAGATTATCCGGTCTGAAATTAAGGCAGTACTTGAAGGTAGGAATCTCAATGCTGTGAAAGACGAGGACCTTCACGATTGGGTCATTAATTCGACTGAATGGCCGCATGCGTTGCTAGGAAACTTTGATCCAAGGTTTTTGCATCTCCCGCGGGAAATCCTGGTGACGGTCATGCGCGATCACCAGAAATATTTCGCTGTCGAAGACGCTTCCGGGGCACTGCAACCGAACTTTGTAACGATTATGAATCTGGGGCAGGATGCCGCTGGCCTGATTCGCAATGGACACGAGCGGGTTTTGACTGCCCGGTTTGCTGATGCCGAGTTTTTCTGGCAAACGGATTTGCGCGTCAGGCTGGAAGCGAGGCAGGAGTCGCTGGCAAGCGTGACTTTTCAAGCTCAATTGGGAAGTTACGCTGATAAGGTCGAACGGATGGCTGGAATAGCAGGCGGCATCTGCACGCAGTTGGAGCAACAGGGTGAAATCGAGGCCCACGAAACCGAGTATGTGATGCGTGTCGTGCGCTTGTGCAAATGCGATCTGGTCACCCAGATGGTTCGGGAGTTTACCGAACTCCAAGGTGTTGTGGGTGGCCTTTATGCTCGGGAACAGGGTGAGCCATCCGAGGTTGCAGACGCGATTTATGACCATTACAAGCCCACGAGTGTTGGCGAGGCATGTCCGCGGAGCAAGGTCGGCGCGGTGGTGGCGCTGGCGGACCGTCTGGACAGTGTAGTGGCCGGGTTTGCTGTCGGCCTTGAGCCTACGGGATCCAGTGACCCATTTGGATTGCGGCGGGCAGGGAATGGCATCGTCAAGATTGCAATTGAGTCCTTAAGCAGGCTCGATTTGGGTCTGGCTATTGCCACGGCCGTCGAATTTGCCGGGAAGATCTTTGCTGGCTCAAAAGAGGACGCTTTAGGGGAGCAGGTAGAGAACTTTCTTCGCGAGCGCATGGAATTTTATTTTCGCGAAGTGGAAGGGCTTCGATATGACACTGTGCGCTCAATTCTGAGTCCGAATGTTTCCGGCCGGCTCAATGTTCCAGCGACTGCGTTGGCGCGTGCCCGGTCGCTCGAGCTGGTTCGTGACACAGAAGATTTCCTGGCGCTGGCGGCCGCCGCCAAGCGTACTCGGAATATTCTGACCAAGTCGGGCGGTGTAATGGACGGAGGCGGCGCGCCCGCCGTGAACGTGGGACTGCTGGGCGACGGACCAGAGCGGGAGTTGTACGCTGCCTACGAGGGCTTGAAAAAGGACTTGGAATCCCTGGAAAGGGCAGGTGATTTTGGAGCGTCGTTTCGGGCAATGGCAGGGATCCGGTCTCAAGTGGACCTGTTCTTTGACAAGGTTCTGGTGATGGCCGAGGACCCGGCGGTGCGTGAAAACCGCCTGCGTTTGCTCATTCACCTCAACCGGGACGTCTTTGCCCGTTTTGCTGATCTTTCGGAGATAGCAGTTGAAAACCGCGGTTCTGCGGTGACATAGCGGTGGGTTGGGTGCGCTGGGTGTGCTGAGGATGAGCGTATCTAAAGGTTTACTTTGATCTTTGTCGGCGCGTCGACTTTTGATGGAACCTCGGGGGTTCGGGCTCCGAAAAGCCTGCTGGTCGACGGTGTGGGCTTGGTTGTGACATGGGGAATTTGGCGGCCATTGGCCGTGCGCAGATATCATGACAAGGAGAGCTGAAGTTATGGAAAAATTCGTTTACTTTTTTGGAAACGGTCAGGCCGACGGCCACGGAGGAATGAAAGATGTGCTGGGTGGCAAGGGTGCAGGGCTGGCTGAGATGACCAATGCAGGGCTTCCTGTCCCTCCGGGCTTTACCATTGCGACGTCCGCCTGTCGCA
Source organism: Acidobacteriota bacterium (assembly GCA_021787735.1). Taxonomy (GTDB): domain Bacteria; phylum Acidobacteriota; class Terriglobia; order UBA7540; family UBA7540; genus SCRD01. Next base: position 26,267 of record JAJYLL010000036.1, read on the forward strand.
CTTACTTCGAGGGCGGAAATCGCGTTCCGAAACAGGTTGTGTCGGAATATGAGGAAGCGCTTGAAAGGCTCCAGAAACTTCTGAAGCAGAATCTTGGTGATTCAGAGAATCCGCTTCTTGTTTCAGTCCGGTCGGGCGCTAAGTTTTCAATGCCTGGCATGATGGATACCATCCTTAATCTAGGAATGAACGACAACGCCGTTGAGGCTGTCGGCCGCAAGACTGGTAACCTGCGCTTTGCCTATGACAGCTATCGCCGTTTTATCCAGATGTTTGGCAACGTGGTACTGGAAATTCCAAAGGACAAGTTTGAGGATATCCTGACGGGGCAAAAGAAGAAGCGAAAGATTAAGCTGGATACGGAGTTGACGGCTGATGATTTCAAGCAGGTAATCGAGGGCTACAAGAAGGTCATCAGGAAAGCCACCGGAACTGACTTCCCGCAGGACGCTAAAACGCAACTCAAGATGGCGATCGAGGCCGTTTTTCGCTCATGGAATAACCCCCGGGCCATCACCTACCGGCGATTGAATAAGATTCCCGACGGACTTGGAACTGCTGTGAACGTTCAGGCCATGGTGTTCGGAAATATGGGAGACACTTCAGGCACAGGAGTTGGTTTTACACGCAACCCTGCGACGGGTGAAAACAAGTTTTACGGCGAGTTCCTGATGAATGCCCAAGGCGAGGATGTCGTGGCAGGCATCCGGACCCCGGTTCCGATCTCCGAGTTGCAGAAGGTCATGCCCGACGTTTACAGCCAGTTGCGGGACATTACCTCCCGTCTGGAGCACCACTACAAGGACGTTCAGGACTTTGAATTTACCATTCAGGAAGGCCACCTTTACATGCTCCAGACGCGTACGGGCAAGCGGACCGGCAAAGCAGCCGTGAAGATTGCCGTCGATTTGGTGGATGAAGGGATCATTACTTCTGAAGAAGCGCTGATGCGAGTTGAGCCTGACCAGTTAAATCAACTTCTTCACCCAATACTTGATGAATCAAAGCCTTTGAAGGTGATTGCTAACGGCTTGCCGGCATCACCAGGAGCCGCGGTTGGTCGTATTGTCTTCACAGCGGAGGACGCTGTGGAAAAAGGCAAGGGCCATCCGGTCATTCTTGTTCGGGCCGAAACAGTCCCTGACGACATTCACGGCATGGAAGTTGCCGCTGGAATTCTGACCTCGCGCGGAGGCATGACTTCACACGCCGCGGTGGTGACCCGGGGTATGGGCAAGTGCTGCGTTGCGGGTTGCGGCGCCGCCGAGGTGGACGAAAAGAAAAAACAATTGCGCATTGGCAAGCTGACTCTGAAGGAAGGCGACTGGATATCCCTTGATGGTTCAACCGGACGTGTAATACTTGGGCAAACCAAGACTCTGCTTCCTGACCCGTCGAGCGGCGATTTTGCCATCTTTATGGGATGGGCTGATAAAGTACGCCGTCTGGGTGTGCGTGCGAATGCAGATATTCCTCGTGACGCTGCTGTCGCTCGGCGCTTTGGTGCTGAAGGGATTGGTCTGTGCCGGACGGAGCACATGTTTTTTGCCGAAGATCGGCTCCCCCATGTCCAGCGCATGATCATGGCCTGCAAGGACACGGCAGATGAGAAGGAAGCCGCACGCCTTCAAAAGGAGCGGCGAGCCGCGCTTTCCAAGATCCTTCCAATGCAGCGGAAAGACTTTTTGGGCCTGTTCAAGGCAATGGACGGCTTGGCGGTAACGATTCGCACGCTGGACCCGCCCCTTCACGAATTCCTTCCCAAGCGCGAAGAGTTGATGGTCGAAATCGCGACTTTGGAAGCGAAGGGCAAGAAGGGTGCCAAGCTTAACCAGCTCAAGAATATGCTAGCGGTGGTTGAAGGATTACATGAATTTAATCCTATGCTGGGGTTGCGTGGATGTCGCCTTGGCATCATGTATCCAGAGATTACCGAAATGCAGGCGCGGGCCATTTTTGAGGCAGCAGCCGAATGCAAGAAACGCGGTATCGACGCCAAACCGGAAATCATGATCCCACTGGTTGGCGAAGTTCGGGAACTGGCCCTGCAAAAGGAAATTGTCAACCGCGTTGCCGAAGAGGTTTTCGCCAAGAAAGAAGTCCGGGTTGACTACCTGGTGGGAACTATGATTGAGCTACCGGCCGCCGCGCTTTCCGCGGGTGAAATTGCCGGCGAGGCGGAGTTCTTCAGCTTCGGCACAAACGACTTGACTCAGACGACATTTGGTCTTTCTCGCGACGATTGCGGGAAGATCATCAATTCCTACGTCAAGCAAAAGATCTGGCCGGCTGACCCCTTCGCAGTGCTTGATCCGAAGAGGGTCGGGCGCCTGTTGAAGCTCGGGACTGCGGAAGGCCGCAAGACTCGCGACAACCTCAAGGTTGGAATTTGCGGCGAGCACGGTGGCGACCCCTCATCCATCCAGGTTTGCTCCGAAGCTGGATTGAACTACGTGAGCTGCTCACCCTACCGTGTGCCGATCGCTCGCTTGGCGGCGGCTCAGGCTGCGCTACGGGAAGCTGCACAGTCAAGTGGCGCCGGGGAAAGTTATACAACTGCGTAGGTGTGATAGACACGGTTGACCATGTTTACGGTTGTCCGTGAATTCATGTTCTACCCTTCAATGGCCACGGTCGGCTACTTGCCGGTCGTGGCCATTTTTTTCGGCTTCGGGATTCCGCAGGGTCGTTTGGACTTCACGTCGTGGTGGATTGATGCTGCCCGCTCTTGAGATGCTTCCGTAGCGTGCTGGGTCTCGGTTCATCAATTGCTGGAGCGAGAATAATTAACCTTCACGGTTGTTGATAACCTGTCGGTTGCAATTTTAAGATAAAGTATTACGTTAACTATTGCTTTATGGCCTGGAAACTTTGATCCGCTGGTTTGGAGCGGCGAAGCTTTCAATGTCGACGCGTCGACATTCGTTCTGATCCGCCCTAAGCTTGGATTGGAGACATTCCACAACCGGCCCGGCATTGGCTTTCAGGTTTTGATCCGCATTAGGAGGTAAATTCCACCCAGGCTGAAGAGAATGTCAGGCGACCAGGCAGCAACCGCTGGCGGCAACTGGCTGAGGTTCCCCATCGCTTGGAAAAGGCTCGAAACCGACCAGTAGACGATCGCGATGCCAATGCTGAGCGCGATTCCAGCTAATGCGCCGCGGCTGCCCGTTGAAAAAGAAAAGGGAATTGCAATCAAGGTGACAACAAAAGCGATCAGTGGATAAGAGAATTTTCGGTACAGCGCAACAGAGAGCCGTACAACGTCAAAGCCACTCTCTTTGAGCCCTTTGATGTAGCGGCTCAATTCCATTGCGCTCATCTGCTCCGACGGTTTAACTTCCTTCTTGAAATAAGACGGTGGTTCGCTAAGTTCGCTGAAGGTATGGACTGTAAACGGCTCGTAACTGGTGACTCTGCCATCGCTGAAGTCCCGTACCCATCCGTCTTCAAGGACCCATCGCCGAGTGTGCGGCTCCCAGGACGCTCTTGCAGCGTAGATTCGCCTTTTCATGCGGAAAGTACTCGAATCAATTTCAAAAACCGAGAGGTTGGCAAAGACATTGAGGTCGGGATCGAAGAACCTGTAATTATAAATCTTGTCAGATTTTCCGAAAATCCACTGGCGATCAGGGCTGTACATCGTTTGGGCAGGCTTGCCCTTGATCTGGTTTCGCAGTGCATCCTGCTGCTGGTTGGTCTCGGGCAGATAGTTGTTGCCCAGCAGAAACATGCCGACGCTGAAAATTCCTGCACCCACCAGGATGGGGACGGAGATGCGGTAAAGGCTGATGCCTGCGGATTTTATGGCGGTGATCTCGTTGGACTTACTCAGAAGCCCAAAGCAAACGAGAGTTGCAACCAGAATGCTCAAGGGAAGCATGAGATAGATAACCTGCGGTATCAGGTACCAGTAGTATTGCAGCACCATCTCGGGTGAAATCTGATTCCGCACAATATCGCCCAGCAACTGGAAGAAGTCAAAGATCATATAAATCCCGGTAAAGGTTACCAGCAGGAGCGCAAGATAAAACAGCCAGCTACGGAGGATGTAAAGGTCGAGGATTTGGAAAGCGCAGGCCCAGAACCTTCGAGATCTGCCTCCGTCCTTTTCGTAGCAGGGTTTGTGGCCACCAAGTTGGAACTGTTCGAAAGCGTTGCCGATTTTTCCCAGCGTACTTTGAAGAAAGTCCACGCCGCTTCTCACCCGGTTTGTCTGGCGCAGCATCAGCACGCCCGCGACGGCAAATACAACGTTTGCCACCCATAGCCCGATCAGTGGGTTCAATCGTCCTTCCTTGGCAAGGTTCAGGCCGGAGGCCATCAGCATGTAGTAAATAAAAACCAGCAGAATGCTCAGCATCAGGCCGAATGCTTTTCCACCCTTGCGCGAGATCAGCCCGATAGGAACGGCCACCAGGGCCAACACCAGGCACGCGAAAGGCAGGGCAATACGATAGTTGAGTTCAACCAGTGCCGCGCGCTTCTGGTCGGCTTTGTGCAGGTTGCTGACGAGCATCATAGGGGTGAGCATGGAGGGCGTTAGACGTTCCGCTCCTACTTTGCCTGGTTCCGCTATCGGAATCTCCCAATTCTTAAAGGCCGTGACGGTGTATTGCTGCTCGTGCTGGGGGTCGAATTCGTGCGTCGCTCCGTTTTCAAGGTAAAGCGCAAGGCGGCCGGACGGGCCCTCGTTGACAAGGCGGCCTGATTCCGCTAAGGTAACTTTCATTTTGTGGTTTTGGCTACGTTCTACGATGAAAACCCCACGCCACAGGGAGACGGAACTGTCAACGTCCTTCAGGTACAAAAGGAGGTGGGGAAATTGTTCGATGAAAACGCGTGGCCGGATTTCGTAGCTGGCCTGCGTGGCCGCCAGACTCGCTTCGGACCTTTGCAGTGTACGGAGTGCCGTGGGCGCCAGAAACAGGCTCATCCATGCGGTCAGCGCCCAGCCACACAACGCAAACATCAGAACTGGCCACAGCAGTTGCGCCTTGCCGATACCTGTCGATCGAATGGCGATGATTTCGCTGTCTGCCGCCATCCGGCTGAGACCTATCAGCGTTCCCAGCAGGACCGCCATTGGGATGGTGATCACGAGGATGCTTGGAAGAGGCAGCAGAAAGAGGAATGAGATCTGCGCAGCATGAAGGTTTCTCCGCGCCACAAGTTCGAGAACGCGGCTGAGGGGTCTAACATAGAGAACAAACGTAAAGACCAGCAGGCCCAGCAGGGAGTGGGCGAAGATTTCCTTAAAGATGTAGCGAGTCAGTATCCGCATCTGAGCTTTCCAGAAAGCACAATCGCCAAGAGGGCGATCTTCTGACCATGTCGACGAAGCCAATTTATTTGATGCTGCTGTGGCACATGCACCAGCCCTTCTATAAAGATCTGGCAGAAGGGTCTTATTCCATGCCTTGGGTTCGGCTCCACGCGCTCAAGGACTATTACGGAATGGTCTCCACGCTGAAGGACTTTCCCGAGTTTCACGCGACCTTCAACCTTGTGCCATCGCTTGTTTCCCAACTTCACGAGTATGCCCGAGATGAAGCGCGTGAGCAAGCCTTCGACCTGGCATTTAAGCCTGTCAGCGAATTGACGCACACGGAAAAAGAGAAGCTGGTCGAATTTTCGTTCCAGATGAATGTCAGAAACCTTGTGAATCGCTTTCCGCGCCTGCGTGAACTCTATGACAAAGTCCACGCCGGCAACACCAGCGGCATTACACAATTCTGGGTGCCTCGGGATTTTCTGGACCTTCAGGTCTTGTCTCAACTTGCCTGGTTTGATGAAATCTACCTGGCGTCAGACGAAGTTGTTCGCAATCTGGTGCAAAAGGAGCGTGGGTACAGTGAGAATGACAAGGTATTGCTCCGCAAGAAGGAAATCGAGATATTTAATGTAACACTTAAAGAATATCGGAGTGCTTCCGAGCGCGGGCAGATTGAACTCTCGACTTCGCCATTTTACCACGCTATCCTACCATTACTTTGTGACTCTATGGTCGCAAGCGAGTCGCACCCTGGAGTGCACTTGCCGCGGCGTACTTTTCGGCACCCTGAGGATGCAGTAGATCAGATGAGGGCTGCTGTCCAGTTGCACGAAGAGGTCTTTGGCTGTCGGCCAAGGGGGCTTTGGCCCAGCGAAGGGAGTGTTTCCGACGAAGTGCTGCGGCTTGCCGCGCAGGAGGGGTTTGCGTGGACGGCAAGCGATGAAGGTGTATTGGGGAGGTCATTGCCGGCAGACTTCAGCCGGCACTCTGACGGCACGATCAGTGGGGCTCGCGAGCTCTACCGGCCGTATCGTTACAGCACAAAGAATCAGCAGATTTCCGTGTTCTTTCGTGACCATTACCTTTCGGATCTGATCGGTTTTGTATACGCAAACATGCCCCCTCAGGCCGCGGCAGAGGATTTACTTGGGCGAATTCGTACAGCAGCCCGATGTGCCGGAGAAGTGCCCACGGTGATTTCAATCATTCTGGATGGTGAAAATGCCTGGGAGTTCTTTCCGGGCAACGGCAGGGAGTTTCTGAAGAGCTTTTATTCAAGAGTAATCGAAGATCCGGATCTGAAGGCGGTTACCGCAAGTGAGGCCTTGGAACTGTGCGAAGCAGGAAGCTTGTCGCACGTCCTTCCTGGTTCATGGATCAACTCCAACTTTGACGTGTGGATTGGGGATGAGGAAGACAACCGTGCCTGGGACCTGCTTGCTGAGGCTCGAGATTTCTTTGACCAGAACAAAGGCCGACCCGGGCACGACCTTTCGATCCGCGAGCGGGCAAAGCATGAAGTTTGGATCAGCGAAGGGAGTGACTGGTGCTGGTGGTACGGCCCGGAGCACTCCAGCGATCACGACGAGGAATTCGACCTTCTTTACCGCAAGCACTTGAGCAATATTTATCGACTTTTGGGTGGATCTCCACCCGACAACCTCGCGGTGCCTGTCAAACATGTTGAACTTCGCGCGGCGACCTATCCTCCGACCGGAGTTATCGGGCCGGTGATCGACGGGCTGGAAACGAATTATTTCGAGTGGCTTGGGGCCGGCCTGCTTCTTCCCGATGTTACTTCGGGAGCAATGCACGGTGTTCGAAATTACCTGGATGCGCTCTATTACGGCTCTGGCAAAGACGCGTTTTACCTGCGTCTGGATTTCCCTCCATCGCTCCTACAGGAACATTCCGCATTTGAGGCCCGAATTACCATTGATGGCGATACAAATGCCAGGCTGCATGCGTCTGTTCAAGAGGGCAAAATCAGCAGAATCATCTGCTGGAGGGGCGAGCAGCCTCTGGCCGTGGGCGATAAGATACAGGCTGAATTCTCCAAGATTTTTGAAGTTCGGTTCGATTATGGAATTCTGGGTATCGGTGCCGGCAAGCGGATTCATCTCCAGGTGTCTCTTTGGGCCGACAACCTGCCGCTCCAGATCATGCCGCAGGAGGGCTGGCTGACTCTCGATCTTTCGGAAGAGTTTCAAGCTTGGTGAGTGAAATTGTAAATGATTATGGCTTTGATTGACTTTAAATTAGCTTTGAAAAGTTATGCTTGCGGCAAGTAATTTAAGTAATAGCTAAGAATATTCGAGGAGGTGCTGCCCCGCCTTTTTCAGTGTGGGGGCAGAATTCGACTAGTGCTCGCGGTTATGCCATTCCCAACCGGGGATGATTACATCCACCGGGTCTGCCCCAACGGGCACAACGGTCATCAGAGAGAGCGGAGTAGCGCGAAGAATCGCCAGGTTGCCGGTTGCACTGTCCGTAACCGCCAGAAACCTTTCATCCGGTGTCAACGCCAGCGACCGGGGCGATACACCCACGTGAACGGTACTCAGGACAATCCGGTTATTGATATCGAAGGCGGTCACAAATCCGTCTGTTTCGGTGGCCAGATACATCATGCTTGAATCCTGCGTAAAGGCTGCCGCCACAGGCCCTTTCCCCGTGGGCAGGATCTGTTCTATGTTGTCATGCGAGGCATCGATGATGGTCATGGTGGAGCCTTCGTTGCTGAGGACAAAAAGTTCGCCTCCGTCAGGTTTCAGGATCAGCCAGTTCGGTTTTGTTCCTATCTCAATATGAGCCAGGATTGTGCGGGAGGATATCTCTGCTGCGGAAATCTTTTCGTCGCCAGTGTCGGCTACAAAGACCTCGGACCCGTCGCGGGAAACTACCAGCGGGCCGGGCGTCTTTCCCACTTTGACAGATCCCAACACCTGTTGAGAATCCGTGTTGACAAAGTACAGTTGGTCCCCGATCGGATCGCTCGCAATCAGCGTTTTGCCGTCTGGCGTTATCGCCATGTGCGCCAGATTCTGGATCGTTGTTACGCGGCCGACCACTTTTCGCGCGTTGCAGTCCAGAAAAACAACCTGCCCGGCTTGCGGATCGAGCGTGTAAGCATGGCTGCCGTCAGGTGAGAAGACCGTATCCGCTGCGGATTGGCCAATGTCAATGGTGGCTGAAACCGCGAGGGATGGAAAGCCGATAACACTGATCTTGCCCGATTGTGATACGACATAGACTTCATTACTCTTTGGTCTGCGGACCGCTTGGAACGGCATTGGTGCAACGGGGACTCTTGCCACAATCTGTGTGCTTGCCATATTAACCACGGCTACCGACTGGCTCTGCTTGTTGACCACGAATGCCAGGTAGGGACTGGGCGGCGCCACGTGCTTATGGCAACCGGCGCTGGCAAATATAACCCAGATTGTTGCCATGCAAATACAAAGCCGCACGATGTGTGAAGCCCAGGAGCCGCATTTGTCGAAATTGTTGTCAATTGCGGAGAGGTCAATCAAATGAGGGCGGGGATTTTTCATGTGCTGATGCGTCCCTTGCGGATTGAGCATCTGATGGTCCAGACAAAACCTATAATTGGCATCTCTGTGATGGTTCCGGCCAGTGTGATCTGCATCTGTAAACTTCAATTGTTTATGAACATGTCACTTGAAATCTACACGAGCAACATAAACATCCAAGAACATTCATGCCGGAGTGACGAAGTTTAGCCTATGCGCCGATGCAAAACAACTGGGATACACAAAACATGTGTTACCTTCATAGCGCCGAAGCAGAGAGGATGGAAACACATCACATTTGAGCACAATACCTTGTCCCCAAAAAATACAATGTACTGCTTCAGGTATTGCAGCTAATAAATTGTATAGAAAAGCCGCATGCGGAGTGGCTTGTCTGAAAATAGCGACGGAAATGTTTTCATGTAGAACTTAAAGATGTCGGCGCGCCGACATGGACCGTTGATGAGTCATCTACCACTATCGTACGGTCGCGTCGAGAAGTTGCCGCGCCTGGAAATATTCTGGCAATCCGGAACGTCCTGTCTTCCAATGATTAAGCGGCAAATGCGCGACGCTGCCAACGGAGTTCCGCAAATTGACGCTCCCGATTGTGCTTTGTTAAGATGCTTCATGCATAGAACACGGCGTGGCCGACTGCGAGTTGGTGTTCACACCTCGATTGCAGGATCGATCGAGCATGCTGTCCGGCGTGCGATAGAAATCGGGTGTGATACCTTTCAGATGTTTTCTGCGAATCCCCGAGGCTGGAGGACGCTGGATCCCTCCCCCCAGGAATGTGAGCGGTTCAGGGCAGCGCGCGAGGAGTTTAAGCTCTCGCCCCTTGTTATCCACGATAATTATCTGATCAATCTGGCCTCTGCTGACGGGGAAATTCGCGGGAAGTCGGTTGTTGCCTTCCGCCGCGAACTCGAGAGGGCATTGGCGCTTGGTGCGGATTACCTTGTGGCGCATCCAGGCAGTGCCAAGGACTCAACGGTTTCTGAGGCGCTTAGAACGTGCGTGGAATCGCTTAAAGAGGCCGCCACGGGCCTTTCGCTTGACGGCCTGATGGTGCTGATTGAGAACACTGCCGGGCAGGGCTCTGTCATAGGCAGGAGCTTTGAAGAGGTTGCGGAAATAGTGGCTGGAGCCGGCAGGGAATTGCCTGCTGGAGCCTGTATTGACACCGCGCATTCGTTTGCCGCTGGTTATTCGATACACACTCCCGATGGCCTTTCGAGGACGGTCAAGGAGCTAGACCGGACTGTTGGAATCAGCAAGGTTCGGATCATACACGCCAATGATTCCAGGGCGGCGTTTGATTCACACGTTGACCGGCATGAGCACATTGGCAAAGGGCAGATTGGCGCGGAGGCTTTCGGCAGGATCGTGCGTCACCCGAAACTCCGAGCAATCCCTTTTATATGCGAAACTCCTTTGGATGAGCCGGAGGACGACAGGCGGAACGTCGAAATGATACGCAAGCTGGCAGGAGCGCAAACCCGTGGCAAGCATTGATCGCTGGTGGGATGATCTGACAAGGAACCGCGCTGCAGCAATCCTGGAACTTGTGCTTGATGCCATCTCCGACGATTATGAGAACGTTGAGATAATTCGCAGGATAATTAACCAATACGATCGGGATGAGCCTGATCTGAAAGACTGGAAGGCGCTGGCTGCTGTGCCTGTTTCACGTCTGGAAGTCGTCGATGCTTTGCGCGAATTGACGGCGGAAGGTTTTGCACAAGCCAGTATTTATGACCCTGGTGCAAAGGAGTATCAGGCGGTGAGTTTTCGCCGCGACATGGCCAGCGTGCTTTGCTTTTATGTTACGGAGAAAGGAATGCAAGCGGTAGACCGGATTCACAAGCGGCACACCGAGACGGCACAATAGGACGACCAATGGACACCAACTACGATCCGCAGAAAATTGAAGCCAAGTGGCAGAAATTCTGGGAGGAGCAGAAACTCTTTGACGCTGACATTGCGCCTGGCCGCCGGAAGTACTACGTGCTGGAGATGCTACCTTATCCCTCGGGCGACATCCATATGGGGCACGTTCGCAATTATTCCATAGGCGATGCGCTGGCCCGCTACATGTCGATGAAGGGATTCAACGTGCTTCATCCCATCGGATGGGATTCATTCGGATTGCCGGCAGAGAACGCGGCCATTAAGCACCAGCGGCCACCGGCGGAATTCACTTTCGCCTATATTGACCGCATGCGTCGGCAATTGAAACGCCTGGGAGTTAGTTACGACTGGCGGCGGGAAGTTACCACCTGTGCTCCGGAGTACTACCGCTGGAACCAGTGGTTCTTCCTCAAGATGTACGAACGCGGTCTGGCCTATCGCAAGAAGAGCCGCGTGAACTGGTGCCCGCAATGCGAGACTGTTCTGGCCAACGAGCAGGTGGTGGACGGCTGCTGCTGGCGGCACGAAGACACTCCGGTGGTGGAAAAAGATCTCGAGCAGTGGTTCCTGAAGATCACCGATTACGCCGAGCGCCTCTTGGAGGACATGAAGGAGTTGGTCCGCTGGCCCGAACGCGTTCTAACCATGCAGCAGAACTGGATTGGCAAGTCGAAGGGAACGGAAGTAGGTTTCAGTATTGACGAGCTTGGTCTCCCGCTGCGTGTTTTTACGACGAGAGTCGACACGATTTTCGGATGCACGGTCGTTTTCTTGGCTGCGGAACATCCGCTGATTGGAAAACTGATTGCTGCGTCGAAGGAACCGGAAAAACTCCGCAGCGAAGTTGAGCGAATCAAAAATTCCTCTGTCCATGCGCGTGTTGAAGTGAACCTTGAAAAGGATGGTGTTGCAACTGGGTTCCACGCTCGCAATCCATACAACGGCGAACTAGTCCCAATCTGGGTGGCCAACTTTGTCCTGACGGAATACGGAACCGGTGCGGTCATGGCCGTGCCGGCGCACGACCAGCGCGACTTTGAATTCTGCACGACGTTTAATCTACCTATCCGCACTGTTATTCTGCCAAAAGACGGAGAACCTAAAGCAAAACTTGAAGCCGCTTTCACAGAATTTGGCAAGCTTGTGAACTCCGGCCCATACACCGGCCTTACCTCTGAGCGTGCCATCGAGCGCATGACCCACGATGCGGAGGCTGACGGTTTCGGAAAGGGAACCATCCAGTACCGGATCAAGGACTGGGGTATTTCTCGCCAGCGCTACTGGGGCACGCCTATCCCTATGGTTTATTGCGATGCCTGCGGGGTGGTTCCCGTGCCGGCGTCGGAACTGCCGGTCCTTCTGCCGGCCGATATCAAGCTGACGGGAACCGGGCAGTCGCCGCTCGCGAGTGTTGGGGAATTTGTGACCACAACATGCCCAAAGTGCGGTGGTCCCGCGCGGCGCGAGACCGACACGATGGACACTTTTGTTGATTCCTCGTGGTACTTCTACCGCTACACCGATCCCAAGACCGACTCGGCTCCGATCAGCAGCGAGGCCGTGAACTACTGGTTTCCAGTGGACCAGTACATCGGCGGCATTGAGCATGCCATCCTGCACCTGATTTACATGCGGTTTTTTACCAAGGTAATGAAAGACATCGGCCTGGTCAGTTTTTCCGAGCCCGTGGCGCGGTTGTTCACGCAGGGCATGGTGATCAAAGACGGCTCCAAGATGTCCAAGTCCAAGGGTAATGTTGTCGATCCCACCGCCATGTTTGAAAAGTACGGGGCTGATACGGTCCGGCTTTACATGCTGTTTGCGGCTCCGCCTGAAAAGGACCTGGACTGGAGCGACACCGGCATCGAGGGCGCCTCGCGTTTTCTGAACCGCGTTTATCGGACGATCTCCAAGTATGCCGAGAATTTCGGCGCGGTGGAATCGCTTCTGGGGAAGTTGCCACGCCCGGCAGCCTCTCCCGAGTACACCGCCGAGGAGCGAAATCTGCTCCGCAAGGCGCACCAGGTGCTTCGGCACGTGACCAAAGACATGGAAGATCGCTGGCATTTTAACACCGATATTGCGTTGACCATGGAACTGGTGAACGAACTCACTGAAATGGACGCAGCGATATCGGAAGGGAGAATCCGGACGGAAGTACTTAAAGAAACACTTGAGATATTGGTTCTTATCCTCGCGCTTTTTGCACCCCATATCGCCGATGAACTCTGGGAGGGTATTGGCCATTCCGGGGCGACCCTGCGCGTTGCCTGGCCGGCCTACGATCCGGTGCTTGCTGCTGAAGAAGAACTTGAACTTCCGGTCCAGGTGAACGGCAAATTGCGCACACGAATTCGTGTCGCGGTGGATGCCAGCGAGGATGATATCCGGCAGTTTGCGGTTGCTGACGAAAAAGTCGCGCAGTATATTGACGGCCACCAGGTCGTCAGGGTCATCATCGTACCCCAAAAACTTATCAACATCGTTGTCAAATAGATCGTCTCCCGCTGGTTGTTCAGTCGCTTTGTTCCGTTTTTGCTTGCAAGCAGGAAGGGCGGAGAGAAGTCGTGCCCATTTGCCCATTTGAGATCCCTTCGGTCTGTTAGGCTGGGGTGAGCCGGATATCGGGAGCCTGATGGTGCGGGCCCCCTGGAGAAAGAGGGCTTATCCCACAGAGACGGCGTAGCGGTGGGTTGATCCCGCCATCAGACCAATATTTTCAGCATTGGTTGGCGGCGTAGAGCCGCCGCTACAACCATTTTGAACATCTGCTAAGGAACTGCTTGTATCCGTCTGCCGAGGGCGCTATAAAAAACGGTTGCCGCTGTAGGTCCTCAGATTCCTTTCTTGGTACCCGAACTCACCAGCGGGATACCCGCTGAGTCACAACCTTGGCGGCAAAAAACAAGTGCGAAAAATTGAATCGATCCGTTGGGAAGGGGAGTGGGCGTCGTACGCCGAAGCATTCATATTGTTGTGTCTTGATTGTTTCTGCTTGCTTTCAGCGTGGTGCTTAACCAAGCACAAGCTATCTTTTACGTCCCCGATCGGCTGTGCAGGGGCGGTTCATTTTGAGAATGCGAATTAATAAAAGGGACGAAGGCGCGGGGCCTTGCTGACCCTGAGCCAGCTATAAGGGAGGAAAGTTCAATGAGCACATCAGCAGAAGAGGGAGTGATTGAGGCCTGTTCATGCGAAATTGAAAAGGGACGGGGCCGGGTAAGTTCCGGCCACAGCTCTTTGTTGCGGCTGCGCGCCGGGCTGTTTGCAGCGGCGGTGGCCGTGTTGTTTATTTTAGGCACGGGCGCGGCGCAGCGCGCCCAGGCGCAGGTTGAATCGGTACTGCACAGCTTCACGGGCAGCGACGGGTTTGACCCTTATGCGGGTCTGATCATGGATCCGGCGGGCAACCTCTAAGGCAACACGCCTATCGGTGGCCCTACATTCTCGCCAGCCTCTTCCTCTTATGGCGACGGGGCCGTGTTCGGGATTGCGCCCGTGACACTTTCCGCCACCAGCCTGAACTTTGGCAGCGTGGGAGCGGACACAACCAGCGCGGTGCAGAACGTAACCGTCACCAATATCGGCAGCGGCAATTTCAGCTATAAAACGGCCTCGCTTTCGGGAACCAACGCCGCGGATTTCGCAATCGCCTCGAACACCTGTAGCACGGCGCCCGGCGTGACGTTGAGTCCTGCCAGCCTGACGTCTGGCGGCACGACGGTGGGCAAACAACTCATCTGTGCAGTCGGTGACACTGACCAACAGCGGCACGAGCGAACTGACGATTTCCGGCCTGAAGTCCAGTGGAGACTTTGCGATTGACGCCACAGGGACGACCTGCTCGGTAGGACTGCAGGTGGCGGCTTCCGCAAACTGCACCATCGCCGTGACCTTCCCGCCCACATCAGGAGGAACACGCTCGGGTGCCGTCACGATCACGGACAATGCCAGCACCAGCCCTCAGACTGTGGCGCTTTCGGGCGAGGGCGCTGATTTCACTCTGGCGCCCCGCACCACCAGCGAGACTGTCGCCCCCGGAGGCACAGCCAGCTTTGACTTGCTGGTATCGCCCGAGGGTGGATTCAACCATGCCGTCAACTTGGCGTGCTCGGGCGCACCGCAGGGAGGCACCTGCACGTTAACGCCCAACGCGGTGACGCTGGACGGGACCAATAGGACTGTGGTGAGTTTGAAGGTGAACACCACGGGCAATGCCATGATGGCGGCGGGTCCGCAGAACTTTGGGCGGCCGCCGTCGGGTTCGTTGCCGATGACGGCGTGGCTGACGCTACTGGGCCTGCTGGCCTTGATGGCGATGGTGAAATTCAGTCCGAAGGGATGGCGGGTGCGGCGGGCCGCACCGTGGGCCACATTGGCTCTCGTGGCGGCGCTTTTCGCAGGTTACTGCGGAGGAAGTTCGACCATATCGAGCACAACCACCAGCAACTCGACACCAACCGGTACTTACACGCTGACGGTCACTGCTACTTTCGGCAGCCTGACCCAAACCAAGTCAGGCGGTGCTGAAAGTGCAGTAATTGCCGTGGCTGTAGCGCCTGGGGACAGCGAGCCTGGTCCCAGTAAGGCGTTATGAGCAGCAAATCCAGCATGGGCCGAAGTTCCACTCTTCGCGGGTGGAACTTCAGGCCCGCAGCCCACTCGAATTCCCAGGGGCCGATCTGCTTCGGAATTAGCGCCGCAAGTTCGTCACTGCCGCTATTCTTGCCGTCGCTCGTTAGCGCTTTCTTCACCTAGATAAACCCTGCCGAGCACGACAACCGGTCTCGACTGGCCATCATTAACACAAGATGTTGTACAATATCATGTATATTAGACTATCCCTGCTGCAAGATCGTAGTCCGGCGGGGTATCGGAGCAAACTGGAAAAATGCAAAACCCTCGTCCTATCGTCGTGCTTGATTTTGGGTCGCAGTACACGCAACTGATCGCCCGGCGCATTCGCGAAATGCACGTGTATTCAGTGATCGTTCCGTGTCACATCCCATTCGACGATCTTGTCAAAATGCAGCCTCAGGCTATTATCCTTTCCGGCGGGCCGTCGTCGGTTTACGATCCGGGATCTCCCACCTGTGACGACCGTGTTTTCGAGCTTGGGGTGCCGGTCCTTGGTATCTGCTACGGGCTGCACCTGATGACCTACAAGCTCGGAGGCAAAGTGGAGCGGGCCGAACGCCGTGAGTACGGGTTTGCAGAGCTTGAAATCACCCCGCCCAGCGAACTTCTTGCCGGGTTGGAGTCGCCGCTGCGCGTCTGGAACAGCCATGGCGACCACATCGTGGAAGTGCCCCAGGGATTCCGGGTTTCGGGGCGAACGGAAAACGCGATTGCAGCCATC
>JAJYLL010000037.1 GCA_021787735.1 Acidobacteriota bacterium
CTTCGCCAAATTCTTCCCCCCGAGCTCGTTCCGCAAATGCCAGGTAACGCACATAGGCATTGGCCTCGCCCAGGTAAGCAGTCTTCAGGTTCTCGAGGGTTTTGCTTGGCGCCGGTCCTTCACTCATCCAGGCGAGCGACGCAAACACGACCACCATCAGCGCCCCCAAAACCGCCCACTTTGGCAAAGATTTAAGTGTCAGATCCCTGGTAGGCATCTTGATCCCTCCTTCCTCCCTCGCCGGAGGGTCCAGTCCGACTGAAACTTCCCCTTTTTATTATCCCGGCAGCCGCAAAATGGCACAGTGATTCGAGTCACCTGATTTTGTGAGAACATTCCGCCCCACTCCTTGATAGAATAGCCGCCGGTGCACACCAGAAAATCGAACATGAAGAAATCAGGCGGGAGGCTCGGGATGGATAAGCTGGGCGTGGGGATTGTGGGAACCGGGTGGGTTTCGTCAGAATACATCCGGGCGTTTGAGGCCGACCCTCGCACCGAGGTGCGGGCCATTGTAAGCCGGGAAAAAGACCGCGCCCATGCCAAAACGGAAGAGTTCCATTTGGAACGCGCGCGGGCTTATGAACACCTTGAAAAAATGCTCGATGATCCCGGTATTCAGATCGTTGTGATTGCCACGCCCCACCATCTGCACGTTCCGCAGGGCGTTGCCGCGGCGCAGGCCGGCAAGCATCTGGTGATTGAAAAACCGGTATCGCTCGACCTGGAAGGGCTGCAAAAGCTTCAGGCCGCCGTCCACTCCACCAAGGTCAAAACCGTGGTCAGTTTTGTGCTCCGTTGGAACCCGTTGTTCGCGACCATCCGTGCGATGCTGGCCGATGGACTCATCGGAAAGCTCTTTGCTGCGGAAGTTGACTACCTGCACGGCATCGGTCCGTGGTACGCCCAGTATTATTGGAACATCAAGAAGGAGATGGCCGGCAGCAGCCTGCTGACTGGAGGTTGCCACGCCGCCGACGGTCTGCGCTGGTTTGTAGGCAAAAAGGCTGTCGAGGTCTTTGCTTACGCCAACACCAGTCCGGACAATCCTTTACACTACGAGTACGAGCCCAACAGCGTCACGCTGGTCCGCTTTGAGGACGGTACGATCGGCAAGGTGGCATCTTCGGTCGAAGCGATCATGCCCTATGTATTCCGCATCCAGTTGCTGGGTGACCAGGGCGCCATCCGCAACAACGAGGTCTATTCCAAACGCTGGCCCGGGCAGAAGAATTGGGCGGCCATTCCCACCGTTCTTCCCGATAGCGGTGACGTCGAACACCATCCTTTCCGCGAGGAGGTCAGCCACTTCATCGACTGCATCCTGGAAGATCGCGAGTCGCACGCCAACTTGGATGACGCTGCGCTCACCCACGAAATCTGCTACGCCTCGGAAATCTCCGCGCGCGAGCACCGCCCTGTATCCCTGCCGCTTTTGTAGGAATATTCCGCGAGAGCAAATTATGGCCAGGCATGCACGCGTCGCCGCGTTCTCTCGACAGTGGAAGGCTGGCGCGAAAGATCAAAAGGCAGAAGAAGGCAGACGTGCGGATTCTCAGACCTGGTATTTCAAATCCTGTGCTGAGCGCACCACCCGCGACAATCGCCCTCATGCGGACCTGTAAAGCCTTGCCCAGACAAGCCAAATTGCCAGGTTGGCCGCCACCGCAACCAGGATTCCCAGCAATGAGAGTGAATCAACGCTGAGGCCGCTGTGGAAAAGAACCTTTTGGATAACGATCAGCCCCACCAGACTCCCCGGAAAAAGCAGCAGGTTTCCGGAAACCAGGAGGCCAACCCCAATTCCGGAGATGAGCGGGCTGGGGCCCAATGTGTATCTGGACGCCAAAGAGAAAATGATTCCCGCCGCCTGCAAACTCAGAAAGATTATCCACGCTTTGCGGCTCATGGCCCACCTTCAGGTACCCGGAAGTGCCGGCGAGGACGCAGGCACCGCATGGCGCGTGCCTGCATCGCGGGGATCATTCAAGCCGCAAAGACCGGAAAAACTCAACTAGCGGAACGCGGCTGTGGCTCTTTGTATTCGGCATCGCGCAAATCGTGGCCCGTCATTTCAGCAGGCAGAGGAATGCCCAACAGGCCCAGCAGCGTGGGCGAAATATCCGCCAGCGCTCCGCCCTCGCGGAGTTTGGGCGGGACCTCTTCCGCAATCATGATGAGCGGAACGGGATTGGTGGTGTGCGCCGTGTGCGGTCCGCCTGTCGCAGGGTCCACCATGAGTTCGGCGTTGCCGTGGTCGGCAGTGATGACCATCGCTCCACCCTTGGCGCGGACTGCCTTGTAAATCTCGCCCAGGCAGGCGTCAACGGTTTCCACCGCCTTGACGGCGGCCTCGAGTTTGCCACTGTGGCCCACCATGTCCGCGTTGGCAAAGTTGACGATGATGACGTCGCGACTGCCTTCGTTGACCGCCTTGACCACGGTTTCCATCACGCCGCGCGCGCTCATTTCCGGCTGCAGGTCGTAGGTGGCGACTTTGGGCGACGGCACCAGAATGCGGTCTTCGCCGGGATAGGCTTTCTCCACGCCGCCGTTGAAGAAGTACGTCACGTGCGCGTACTTTTCCGTCTCCGCCACGCGGAGGTTCTTCAACTGCGCTTCCGCCATCACCGCTGCCAGGATGTGATTGAGCGTTTGCGGCGAAAAAACATGCGGGTTGGTGAACGTCTTGTCGTAGCGCGTCATCGAGAGGTAATGCAGGTTCTCGGGATTGTTGCGGCGCTCGAACCCATCGAAGTCTGAATGCGTCAGGGCGCGCGTCATCTGCCGGGCGCGGTCGGCGCGGAAGTTGAAGAACATCACGGCGTCGTCGCTGCGAATGGTGGCCGTTGGGTGGCTGTCGGAATCCGTGATGACGATGGGGACCACAAACTCATCGGTGACACCCTGATTGTAGGATTTCTTGATGGCCGCGACGGGATCGTCAGACTTCACGCCCTCGCCGTTGACAATGGCATCGTAAGCAAGCTGAGTGCGCTGCCAGCGATTGTCACGGTCCATGGCATAGTAACGGCCTGAAACCGAGGCAATGCGGCCAATGTTGTATTCGCGCATCTTCTGTTGCAGCGCCTCGACGTACCCAGCGCCATTGGTCGGCGCGGTGTCGCGGCCGTCGAGAAAGACATGGACAAAAACTTCGCTGACTTGGTTTTCGCGCGCCATCTTCAGCAGCGAGTAAAGATGCCGCTGGTGCGAATGGACGCCGCCGTCGCTGAGCAGGCCCATGAAGTGCAGGCGAGTCTTGCGCCCCGCTTCCATCAGTTCGAGCAAGGCAGGGTTCCTGAAGAATTCGCCGGTTTCGATGGAGGCATCAATACGCGTGATTTCCTGATAGACAACACGCCCCGCGCCGATGTTCAGATGGCCCACTTCGGAGTTTCCCATCAGGCCGCTGGGCAGGCCCACGCGCCTGCCGGAAGTGTGAATCAGCGTGGAGGGATATTTTTTCAGGATTGCATCATAGTTGGGCTTATGCGCAAGCGCGATGGCGTTGTTGTCGTGCTCGACACGATACCCCCAGCCATCAAGGATGATAAGTACAACTGGTTTTGGTATTTTCATGACTCTCTTCTTGAGATTGGGGTCGGGGATCGGGAATTAGTGAAGGCTACAGAATTATTGCCTCGGGGCTTCAATTCAGCGCCCTTACACTAATCTCTGATCGCTAATCGCCGCGGCTGCACCAATGCCTATGCACAAGCAACGACGGCTTTGCCCAGGAATTCTGCGGATTCGCCGAGTTCTTCTTCAATGCGCAACAGTTGATTGTATTTGGCAATCCGGTCCGTGCGGCTGGCCGAGCCAGTCTTGATCTGCCCGGTCTGGAGGCCAACCACGAAGTCGGCAATGAAGGGATCTTCGGTTTCACCGGAACGATGAGAGACCACGGAGGTATATCCGTTCCGTCTGGCCAGGTCGATGGCAGCCATGGTTTCCGTGACGGTCCCGATCTGGTTCAGTTTGATCAGAATGGAATTGGCAACGCCCTCGTCGATCCCTTGCTTCAACCGTTCGGTGCTGGTAACGAAAATGTCGTCACCCACGAGCTGTATCTTGTCATCCAACTCCTTCGTCAACTTTTTCCAGCCTTCCCAGTCATCCTGGGCAAGACCATCTTCGATGGAGAGGATGGGGTACTTTTGTACCCATTCGGAGTAGAGCTCCACCATTTCCTCAGCCGATTTCTTCGACTTGTCCGACTTGTAGAAGACGTACTTGCCGTCCTGGAACATCTCACTGGCCGCCGGATCGAGCGCAAGTGCTATGTCCGAACCCGCAGAATAGCCTGCGGCCTCAATGGCCTCAAGGATCAGTTCTACCGCCTCGACGTTGGACTTCAGGCTGGGAGCAAATCCACCCTCGTCGCCCACGGAGGTCGAATAACCATGCTCCTTCAGAATTTTCTTCAGCGTGTGGAAGGTCTCAACCCCCATGCGCAAGGCACTGGAAAAGGTCTCGGCGCCCACCGGCATAATCATAAACTCCTGGAAGTCCACCGTGTTGTCCGCATGGACCCCGCCGTTCAGCACATTCATCATGGGCACGGGCAGCAGGCGGGCCGAAATTCCGCCCAGATAGCGATAGAGAGGCAAGCTGGCCGAACGTGCTGCTGCGCGGCAGACCGCCATAGACACAGCAAGAATAGCGTTCGCGCCCAGGTTGCTCTTGTTGGGCGTGCCGTCCAGTTCAATCAGCCGCTCGTCAATCTCAGACTGCCGGCTGGCTTCATGGCCGCCCAGTTCGCGCGCAATGGTTGTGTTAATGTTTTCGACGGCCTGCAGCACGCCTTTCCCCTGGAAGCGCCGCTTGTCGCCATCCCGCAATTCAATCGCTTCATGTTCTCCGGTAGATGCGCCGGAAGGAACCGCAGCCCGCGCCGTTGCCCCATCGCGAAGACGGACTTCCGCCTCGACGGTCGGGTTCCCGCGGGAATCAAGAATCTCGCGTCCTACAATTAGGTCTATTTCAGCCACTCAGGTATCTCCTTTACTGAATATCAAAACTGTTCATTCTAACATAGCCCCTCATCATTACTGTGACCGGGAACACACTGCAAGGCGCGGGCAGGCTTTCAGTAGCGGCCAGGAACTGGTGTTCGCGAACATCCACGGACTGCCACTACACGAGATGAAGTCCGAAAACGTGGCCCGCGCCGTCGCGGCTGAACACATGCACCGGATAAAAGGTCAGCGATCCTGAATCGTCCACCGCAGCGGGGCGTGAGCTACAATTGGGTGGCAGTTTATCCACTTCACAGCAATGGAGGGCAGGATGGCAACGTTGGGCCTGATTGAATACAAAGACGCGAGCCCGGAAGTTCGTGCGGTGTATGACGACATCATGGCGACGCGCAAGACCGACTGGATCAACAATTTCTGGAAGGCACTGGCGCACGACCCCGTGACTTTGAGGCGGACTTGGGAGAGCCTCAAGGAGATCATGACCGAGGGAGCGTTGGATCGCCTGACCAAAGAACTGATCTACGTGGCCGTGAGTGTCACCAACCAGTGCAACTACTGCATCGCCTCGCACACCGCCGGCGCGCGCAAGGCCGGCATGACGGACGCCATGCTGGCGGAACTGATTGCAGTAGTCGGCATGGCGAACGAAACCAACAGCCTCGCCGGCGCGTACCAGGTTGAAGTGGACCAGCAGTTCAAGGCGTAGAGACGGACAGGAAGAGCCGGGATTTTCGTTTCCCAGCTAATCGCGTGGTCAAACTGGCCGCTTTGCTCTGCGTCCTCGGTGTCTTGAAAAAGGGCAACACGGAGGATACAGAGGCGCTCCGTGGTCTCTGGATTTGGGCTTTTCATTTACAAAGGGCATGGTGATAAACCAATGGCCTTACGCGTATGGGATTGTGGAAGCCGCTTGCTGCAATTACAAGGACGCATCATCGGGGCACGGACCGACACGTCTCTGGAACGCTTTTCGCCAACCTGCTAGAGTTAGAGGAACTGCTTTGCAGGCGCTTTGGGTAAAGGAATTATCTGTGGCGGCGTTCATCGGCTTGCTGGGAGTCGGGATCTTGGGCGCGATCCTCTGGGACGCGTTTGAGACGATCGTTCTGCCGCGGCGCGTTACGCGGCGATTCCGGCTGACAGGCGCGTTTTACCGCTACACCGGAACGCCGTGGCTTGCCATCGCGCGTCGCATCAAGTCTTCCAAACGGCGCGAAGGGTTCTTGAGTGTTTTCGGTCCGCTTTCGGTGCTGATACTTTTCGGAGTATGGGCCGGCGGGCTGATCCTGAGCTTCGCCATGGTGCAATGGGCTGTCGGCCACATTTTAGGCGAACCCTGGACGGTGCAGTCATTCGACGCGCAACTTTACCTGAGCGGTACCAGTTTCTTTACTCTGGGGCTAGGCGACGTGATCCCGCACACGCCATTTGCGCGATTTGTGACTGTGGCCGAGGCCGGTATGGGATTCGCCTTCCTAGCGGTCGTCATCTCCTATCTGCCGGTGCTTTACGGGGCATTTTCGCGTCGCGAGGCCAACATCTCCCTGCTCGATGCGCGCGCCGGGTCGCCACCCACCGCCGCGGAGCTGCTGCGCCGTCACGTCCGGCAGCAGAACCTTGAAGCGCTGGACCAATACCTGCGCGCATGGGAAAGCTGGGCGGCTGAGCTGATGGAAAGCCACCTTTCCTATCCGGTGCTCTGCTATTTCCGTTCGCAGCACAACAATCAGTCATGGGTGTCGGCTCTAGCCACCATTCTGGATGCGTGCGCGCTCCTGATTGCGCACACAGAAGGAGCATTACGCTGGCAGGCCGAACTGACTTTTGCTATTTGCCGGCACGCGCTGGTGGACCTGGCACAGGCACTCTCCATTCCGCCCCGACTTGTTTCCAGCGACCGCTTTGAGGCCGCAACACTCGCCGAGATGAGGCAGATCTTGGGCGCGTGTGGAACTCCGATGTGCAGGGAACGCGCCGCTGGGGAAACGCTGGAGAAGCTGCGCGGAATGTATGAACCCTACCTGTTCGGCTTTTCGGACCGGTTATTGATGGTGCTTCCCGCATGGGGACCGGCCATCCCCCGCCTCGACAACTGGCGAACCAGCGCTTGGGAGCGAGTCTCGACCGCTACGAACCCCGCTGCGGTCTCTGCCCTCGAAGAAGACGACCACTCCTGAGAGGCTCCGTCGCGCCTGAGCGGCGAAGAACTCACTGCGCGGTGACGATCCAGCAACTGCAATTCAAGGGTTCCCCCCTTGGTCCAGAGGTCGGCCCGTGATATACGGGCTCGGTCTGTGAAACTGGGCTCATTCTGAAGGCCTTCTTAAAATGCAAAACACTTTATATTGCAAAGCCGCTCGCCTTTGGGGTACCCTACGGATTTGCCGTCGAAAGAGGCGATAGCGGCGGCTTTACGCCGCCAACCGGCGCTGAAAGCATTGACCTAATGGCGGGGTGAACCCGCCGCTTCGTCTTCTATGCGAGATATTTCAACAGCCTGTTAGGCCCTAAAAAAGAAACCGAGAGAATCTGCGAAGCTCGACTCGGGGGAGGTGGCATTCCCGCTACCTTCGGAATCACCAGATAGCGAGGGCCAGGATCAAAACCGGGTGACACATCAAAAAAGTTAATGTATCAGGCGATCGTTACGGCTGCGGGGATTCATCGCGGGGCTGAGAATGATCATCAAACAGGCTTAGCCCGGTAGTGTCGGGGAACTGATGCGCTGGAAAGAAACCCGGCGAGTATCCACTGAACAGGAGGCAAACATGCAGAACAGATGGAACGAAATCATGCAGTGCAAACGGGCATTCGAGGCATTTGTCTTCAAGTTCAGCGGCAACGGGTCGCGGCAAAGGCTGGAGGCGTTCCGGACCCGCTGGGTTCTGGTGGCATTCACTTTGACGCTGACGCTCGGGCTGATGGGCTTCAGGGCTTTTGCAGCGGAGGGCAAAAGCGCGGTGGGGGGGCAACGCGTCTCCGACGCGCAGCTTCTCACCACGCTTGCCTCCACCCCGGCCTCGAAGGCCGCGCCTCCGCAGGAACCCGCAGCCACCGGCGCAAGCGCCAACGCTCCACTGACGCTCACTCTGCAGGATGCGCTTGAGCGCGCGGAAAAATACAGCCCACAATTCCAGGGCGCTGTAACGGCCACGAAGATGGCGCGGGCCAATGTGGTGCAGGCGCGCTCCACGCTTTTGCCATCGGTGGACTACACCACCCAGGAACTGTTGACGCAGGGCAACGGGATAGTGCCTAGCGGGCGTTTTGTAACGAATGACGGTGTTCACGTTTACCGCGCCTGGGGCGTATTTCACCAGAACTTTTCCGCAGATACCTTTACGTTGGCGGGTTACCGGGCCGCGACTGCTGCTGAAGATATGGCACGGGCGCAGCAGGAGATTGCGCAACGCGGTCTGAATGTGGTGGTAACACAGGCCTACTACGCGCTGGTGGTGGCGGAGCGCGGCTACGCCACGGCTCAGCAGGCGTTGACCCAAGCCGCAGAGTCGCTCAAGACCAGTCAGGAACTTGAGCAGGGCGGCGAGGTGGCTCACAGCGACGTGATCACCTTTCAAGTGCAGTATAACCAATCGCGACAGGCATTTCAGGAGGTTAAGCTGGCCATGGCGAACGCGCGGCTGGCGCTGGCAGTGATGCTTTTCCCTGACTTCAATCAAAACTTCAACGTAGTGGATGATCTGGACACTACGCCGCCACTGCCCACCCTTGCGGACGCAACGAAAATGGCAGAAGCCAGCAATCCGGATATTCGAGCCGCGATGGCGGCCTTACGCCAATCGCGCTACGGAGTGTCGCAGGCGAAGGCGGCTTTTCTTCCGACGCTCTCCTTCGATGTCGATTACGGCATTGAGGCCAATGCCTTTGCCCTGCGCAGCCGGACGAGTGCCTTCCCGGAAGCAGGCCGGCTGCCCAACCTGGGCTTTTTTGTGACGGCCACGCTGAATGTGCCGGTTTGGCACTGGGGCGCGAACATCAGCAAGCTGCGCCAGGCCCGGTACCAGAAGCAGCAGGCACAGATAGATTTGAGTTATGCGCAGCGGCAGGTGTTGAAGAACCTCTATTCCTACTATAATGAAGCGCGAACCTCTCAGGCGGAACTGGCCGACATGCAAAATTCGGCAAGCCTTGCAGCAGAAGGACTGAGACTGAACACGCTGCGCTATAAGTCAGGGGATGCCACCGTGCTGGATGTGCTGAACGCTCAGACCACTTTGACGCAAGCGCGCAACAGTTACGCGGCTGGCCTGGCGCGTTATCGAGTGGCACTTGCCAACCTCCAGACACTGACGGGGAGCTTCTAACCGATGCCCAAACAGACACAACCTCGCTTTCATCCCCGATTGCTCACGCTGGTGGCCATGAGTGCTTCTCTCATACTGGCAGGGTGCGGCAGCAAAAAAGAGCCAGAAAGCGAGCCTCTGGTCACGGTGCAGGCAGTGCGCGTCGAGCGGGCCGAGATCCAGCAGCAGGTCACCGCGGAAGCGGTCCTCTATCCTCTGCACGAGGCGATCATCGTGCCCAAAATCAGCGCGCCCGTCCAGAAATTCTACGTTGAGCGCGGCGACCACGTCCGCGCCGGGGAACTGCTGGCGGTGCTGGAGAACAGCGACCTGGCCGGTGCAGCCGCCAGCGCCAAAGGCGCTTACGAACAGGCCCAGGCAAATTACGAGAGCGTTTCCGCCGCCAACCTTCCGCAACAGATCACTCAGGCAAAGGGCAACCTGGAAAGCGCCAAGGCGGCGTTCGCAGCCGCCCAGAAACTGTACGACAATAGCAAGAGGCTTTATCAGCAAGGTGCGCTGGCGGGGAAACAACTGGACCAGGCAAGGGTTGGACTTGCCCAGGCGCGAGCGCAGTTGGAGGCTGCCACACAGCAGCTTGAAAAACTGCAATCCGTGGGGATGAAAGCGCAATTACAGGCGGCCAAGGGACAACTGGCGGCGGCCAAGGGTGCTTACGAGAACGCCGCGGCGCAACTGTCGTACTCTGAGATTCGCAGCCCGATTGATGGCGTTGTGACGGACCGGCCCCTATTTCCAGGAGAGATGGCCGCGACCGGAACACCGCTGATGACGGTGATGAATCTGTCGCAGGTGGTGGCACGCGCCCATGTCCCGGCATCAGAGGCAGATCTGGTAAAGGTTGGCAACACAGCGGAGATTTCGGCGCCGGGCCAGGAGAAGCCGGTGGCAGGCAAGGTGACTGTGGTGAGCCCCGCACTCGACCCAAACAGCACCACGGTGCAGGTGTGGGTGCAGGCAAGTAATCCGGGTAGCCAACTGAAACCCGGCGCTCCGGTGACGGTGACCGTGGTGGTAAAGAAGGTTCCGGACGCGCTGGTGATTCCGCGATCGGCGTTACAGTCAGACTCCGACTCCGGCCCTTACGTGATGGTGATTGATTCCGCCAGCGTCGCGCACCAGACGAAAGTTGAAACGGGAATCGAACAGGACGGCAAGATCCAAATCACCAAGGGACTGAAAGAAGGAGACCTGATCGTGGGCCAGGGCGCCTACGGTCTCCCGGACAGCACCAAAGTAAATTATCAGGCTCTTCATGGATAACCACACCCACTCCAATCCAGGCTTTTCTGACACCTCCGGCGCGCGCGACAAGGAAGCATCCTCCTACTGGTTTGCCCGGGGGACCAAACCCATCATCTTCCTTATCATCGCACTGGCGCTAGTCGGTGCGTATCTCGGCTTCACCATACCCATCGCGGTCTTTCCAACCACGAATTTCCCGCGCGTCATCATCGGCGTCGACAACGGCGTGATGCCGATCGACCAGATGATGGTGACCATTACACGTCCCATTGAAGAAGCAGTAAGCGGCGTACTGGGAGTCGAGGACGTGAAATCGATCACCAGCCGCGGATCGGCAGAAATCGACCTGTTCTTCAACTGGCACGTGGACATGTTTGAGACGCTGCAGCGCGTGAATGCGGCCATCGCCAAGGTGCGACCGGACCTGCCGGCTACGGCCAGGATTGAAACCAATCGGCTCGAGTTTTCCAGTTTCCCCATCATGGGCTACAGCCTGACCTCGAAGACGATCGCGCAAACTGAACTGTGGGAACTGGCGACTTACACAATCAAGCCGAGGCTGAACAGCCTTATGGGTGTGGGTAGCGTCGTGATCCAGGGTATGGACGTGCCGGAATTTCACATTACGCCCGATCCGGCCAAGCTTCTTATTACGCACGTTACCATCTCCAATCTGCTGAACGCCGTGGACAGCTCAAATCTGATTCAGTCGCCGGGCCTGCAGACGTGGGATCACGAACTGTATCTTGACCTGATCACTGGACAGGTTCGCGATCCGAAGGAAATCGCCAACATTTACGTAAAGAAGGACCCGAGTGGCACTCCGCTCTACATTCGCGACGTTGCTTCCGTCACTTCAGGCGTTGCGCCGAATTACACCATCGTTACGGCGAACCGCCAGCCGGCGGTATTGATCAACGTGAACCGGCAGCGCGCCAGCAACACCATGCGCGTGGCCGACGAAGTCAGGACGGAGATGCACCAGATCGAAAAGACGCTTCCTCCGGGAAT
The DNA here is from genome assembly GCA_021787735.1 of Acidobacteriota bacterium. Classification (GTDB taxonomy): domain Bacteria; phylum Acidobacteriota; class Terriglobia; order UBA7540; family UBA7540; genus SCRD01. Next base: position 11,564 of record JAJYLL010000037.1, read on the forward strand.
AAAGGTCGGCAACTTTTACGACCAGTCGTGGATTGTGGGCGAATCGATCAAAAGTGTGCGCGACGCAATCCTGATCGGCATTATCCTGGCGTCTGCGGTGCTGGTGCTTTTCTTGCGCGACTGGGGATCATCGTTCATCGCCGGCATGGTGATCCCGATCAGCATCCTGATGACATTCATCGCGCTGAAGTTCCTTGGCGAAAGCTTTAACCTGATGTCGCTGGGTGGCCTGGCTGCAGCCGTGGGGCTGATTATCGACGACGCCATTGTGGTGGTGGAAAACACCGTCCTGCGGCGCGAGGCGGGGCAAGGCCGGTTTGAAGCTGTAGCGCGCTCGTTGAAAGAACTGACTGTGCCGCTCATCGGTTCTACCCTTACACCTATTGTCGTATTTGTGCCGCTGATTGCGATCACTGGGGTAACAGGCGTCTTCTTCCGCGCGCTCGCGGTCACGGTGGGCGTGGCGCTTTTCTGCTCTCTCACCCTGGCGCTCACTTGGACTCCCAACCTGTGCCTCTATCTGCTACGGCACAAACCGAAGCCTGAAGCGAGCACTGAAAGCGGGGGCAACGGAACTTCACCTGAAGGCTCAGCCGGTGGAGCAGGTAGTGAAACTCCCGACAATCTGAACGGGCTGTCCTCAGAACAGACCGACCTGCGGCGAATGATGGAACTGGAAGAACGCTCGATGGGGAAGACGATCAGCCGGGTGATTGGTTTCTACGACCACTGGTTCCGGCGCGCGCTGGAGCGTCCCTGGCTGCTGGCAATTCTGGCCGCGGTCCTGATCGTGGTGTCGTTTGTCTGCTACCGGCGTATCGGGTCTGACCTGCTGCCGCCGATGGACGAAGGCAGCTTTATTCTGGATTACGTGACGCCGCCTGGTAGTTCGCTTGAAGAAACCAACCGAATGCTGAACCATATTCTTCAGATTGTACATTCGGTGCCGGAAGTTGAGAACACCTCGCGCCGTACCGGATTGCAACTGGGGCTGGCCGCCGTGACAGAGGCAAATACGGGTGACATTTCCGTCAAGCTCAAGACGAACCGCAGCCGCGACGTGTGGCAGATCATGAACGAAATCCGCACCAAAATTAACCAGCAGGAACCCGCGGTGGAAGTGGATTTCACCCAAAAGCTTCAGGATATGATCGGCGACCTGACCAGTGCACCGCAGCCGATCTTTATCGAACTTTTCTCCCCGGACGGCCAACTGCTAAATTCCTGGGCGCCGAAGGTGGCGGCCGCCATCGGCAACATTCAAGTGGGCGGCCGGCATCCCGTAGTGGACATTGACAACGGGATTGATTCCACTACAAGTGGCCCGGCCATCGTCTACCATGTGAATATGGCGCAGGCGGCCCAGGCAGGCTTCACGCCACAGGACGTAGCCACGGAAGCCCAGGCCATGCTGGACGGCGTTCCGGCGGCGCAGCCCGTGGTGGTGAATGACCGGCCGTACACGCTGCGCATCCGGTATCCTAAGGCCGACCGCTCGTCGCTGAGCGCCATGAACAACACACTGCTGATCAGTCCTACGGGGCAACTGGCCAGCCTGGGGACACTGGCGTCAATGACGGAACTGCCCGGGCAGACGGAAATCCTGGAAGACAACCAGCAGCGATACGTCGCCGTCTCAGCACGCCTCGAAGGACTGGACATGGGCCACGGCATCGCGGCGGTGAAGCAGGCCATGGCGGAACTGCACATGCCGTCGTCGATCCGGGTACAGTACGGCGGGCTTTACCAGACGCAACAGAAGTCGTTCCGCGACCTTGTAATGGTGCTGTTCCTGGCCGTAATCTTTGTCTTCCTCGTGCTTCTGTTTGAGTTCAAGAGTTTCTCCGCGCCCATCGCAATTCTCGCGTCCGCCACTCTCTCCACTTCTGGCGTACTCCTCGCGCTGCTTATCACCGGATCAACCTTCAACCTCTCTTCCTTCATGGGACTCATCATGGTGATCGGAATCGTGGCCAAGAACGGCATTTTGATTCTGGACGCGGAGGGGAAGTTTCGGACGGCGGGCTTCAGTGCGAAGGAGGCTATCGTGCAGGCGGGCCGGCGGCGGCTGCGGCCCATCGTGATGACCGCACTGGCGGCGGCTCTCGGTTTCCTGCCGCTGGCGCTGGCAATCGGCGCGGGATCGCAGATGCTTCAACCGCTGGCCATCGCGGTGATCGGCGGCATCCTGATTGCCATCGTGCTGTCACTGGTGGTAACACCAGTCCTGTACTACTACCTCAGCAGCAAGACGGCGTAAGGTAGCCGGAGGGTTGGGATACAGGAAAAGACCGTCAGTCATTCTGAGCGCAGCTAAGAATTTCCTTGGTCTTCTGGAATACAAACGAAGCACATCCTTTGCCGCCCCGCGCTGAATGAGTTTCTCAGGGTGCCAGCGCGTAGCCCCGGCACAGGCAGGCCATGAACCTTCGCACGATGACATCCGCTGACATTCCAGCCGGGATGAGGCTGAAGGGCCTGGCCGGATGGAACCAGACACCAGCCGACTGGCTGTGCTTTCTGGAGAGCAGCCGGCAAGGATGTTTTGTGGCAGAAGTCGCGGGCATGGTGGTCGGCACGGCAGCCACAATCGTTTACGAAGACCGCTTTGCATGGATCGGAATGGTCCTGGTGGATCGCGAATTCAGGGGACAGGGAATCGGAACACGGCTGCTGGGAAAAACCATCGAACACCTCGACGGCATCTGTATCGGCACCATGAAGCTCGACGCCACACCGGCAGGCCGGCCGATCTATCAAAAGCTGGGATTCGAGGACGAATTCGAGATTGAGCGCTGGCTGCTGAAGCGGGCCGTTCCACAGGCCGCCGATGCGCCCGGGCCGCGTCCTGTTCCTGACGCAGTGCTGCAACTCGACCGTGAGATTTTCGGGGCAGACCGTGGACACCTGCTGCGGTCGCTTGCAGCAGAGAATCCGGGCTTCGCCCTAGTCTCTGAGCGAGACGCGGAAATTACGGGATACGCATTCGGGCGCCGCGGAACGCTGGCAGATCATCTGGGGCCGTGGATGGCCTGCGACGAAGAAACTGCCGCGGAACTTCTGGATGAATTTCTGCGACGCTCACGGCGCGAAAATATCTTTGTGGACGCGCTCAAGGAGCGCCGGTTTTTGTCCGAGTTGCTGACCGCACGGGGGTTCAGTGTTTCGCGGCCGCTTACGCGGATGGTGCGAGGCCCTAACCTTTATCCCGGACGCCCGGACCTGCTCTGTGCAATTCTTGGCCCGGAATTCGGGTAGGAGATTGAAATCCTGTTGGAATTTGGAGAGGAGAAGAAAATGAAAAATCACCGTCACTTATTAAAATTGGCAATTTCTGTGCTGATTGGGTGTGCCGCTCTCCTCTGGATGGTAAGCGGCGGCAACGGACAACAAGGCCAGTCAAGCGCCGCAGTGTCACCGGCAAGCTTGAGTGCGCAGCAGAGCATGCTGCAGGATTACCGCCAGGCCGAGGTTGCCTCGATTTCCGATGCAGAGGAAGAACTGTATGGCCGCAGAATGTATATGAGCCACAAGATGCGGCCGATCTTCAGAACGAAGTTCGCAGGTTACGCCGTGACGGTGCTGCTGAAGAAACAGGAAAACCATGAAGGCGGGGCTGCACTGAGCGGCATGCTGGCTGCGATCGATCACGGCGGGACCAATGACGTTTACGTCATGAAGGTAGAAGATGGGAACAACATCGCGGGGATGGGAGGCATCATGGGCGCGGCTATGGCGGCACGCGGCTTTGTCGGCGCGGTCATCGACGGAGGAGCCCGCGACACTGCCTATCTGAAAAAGATCCAGTTTCCGGTTTATGCCAAGGGAATTGTTCCCTCCACTTCGGTCAATCACTACGTCTTCGGTGGGGCGAACATCCAGATTGACTGCGACGGCGTCCAAGTTTCGCCGGGAGACATTATCGCCGCAGACACCGACGGCGTGGTGGTAGTGCCGCGCGCGAAGGCGAAGGAGGTACTGAAAAAGGCCGAGCAGTTGGACTTCACCGAACACTCGATGTATCCGTTCATCTTCAAGTACAAGTCCGCCGAAGAAGCCATCAAGAAGTTCGGGCGTATTTGAGGCAAGAACGCGGCAAAGCTGTGATGTGATGAATTGCCGGCTGTACACACTGCACCAATCTTTTCTTTGAAACGACCCTCATCGCCCCTGGCGGTGAACAATGCTCCGCTCTCCCAATGGGGGCGAATACCGCAAAGGCCTGGGCGCTGCGAGCCGGCGGCCAGTGGACTGCACCAGTATCATGCTCATGGCAGGTGGTCGGCGTAGGCGGGTTGGGACAGGCTACGGGCCGACCGGCGACTGACCATTACGTCAGGAAGCTGGATTAGGCCATCTATCGATCGAGGAGCCTCCCGGAGATCCTGTTGCACGCCCGCAAAAAAAAGATTCCCCCTCCCTTCGGTTTTGAGTTGGGCAGCGATATAATGAAGCAGGCGGGAAAGCAGTTTGCCGCCGGGAGGACCATTATGGATGGATTACTGGAACCAACTCATCTTATCTTCATTCTGATTATCGTGCTCATCATTTTTGGACCCGGGAAATTGCCCGAACTGGGCCGTGGGCTTGGTAAGGGAATTCGGGAATTTAAGGGAGCCCTCAAAGGGGTCACTGAAGAGGTCAAGGACACTGGCAACAAGGCCAGTTGAGATTCCTGACATTTTCTTGTCGCTGAAAGATCGTGGGCCCTCGGCCTATGCGCAGGCAGTGAGGTTTGTGAATGTTCGGGAATGGCGAAATCTTTGCGCACAGGCCGTCATGATGCCCGGGGATCACTCTCCAAAATTCGAGGAAGTTGATGGGCCCACTTTTCAGGAGGGCGCTAGCCAGAAGTGATGAAAGCACGCTCAGACTAATCCTTCGGACCACATCAAGAAGATCGTTGCTCCCAAGGCCGGACCAAGGCTGAAAAAGAGAACGACGACCGCATCGTTCAAAGTGTCCATCGATTTTCCTGGTTGTTCTGCCGTGGTTTTGGCACTCTTCCTGCCGCTGGCAGTCAGGACTGGAATTAATTGAATATTCATCATGATCGCCTCCCCTTTGCGGCCGTGACGCACCAAGGGTTATGAATCTGAATTTCGGCCGGCAACCCAATCATGTCCGATACCGCAAGCGGCACTGTAACCACGACCCCTGGCGATACGTCAGCGTGCTTTTACACTTGTAATCAGAGGATTTCAGAGGCTAGAAACTACGCCTTGAATCTCAGTTTGATGTGACATTCCAACATTGATTGTTGCGGTTCGCTTCAATGCCTGGGATGAGATAGAATCTGTTGCAAATTCATTCGCGTTGTGTCCACAGATCGTGAGGGCCCTGTCGCGGACTGTAGCGTCGTCAGGATGCCCCAGAACTGCCAGGCGGTAACGCTACAACAGGGGGAACCATGGAATTCATCGCTAATGTTCCAGCAAAAGGGTTGGTAAGAATCGGCATTCAGGACGGGCGAATTGCTTCTGTCCAAAGCGTGGGGCCGTCGGATGACACAAAGCCCTACGTCAGCCCGGGTCTGATCGATATCCAGTTGAACGGCTTTGCTGGAATCAACTTCTGCGACCCCGATCTCGATCCCAGAAAGGTGCCTGAAATCCTGCCCACCCTGTGGGAAACCGGCGTGACTACTTTCTGCCCCACTGTCATTACGAACACCCAGATAGGGCTTATTCGTTGTTTCCGTGCACTCGAAGAAGCGCGGCACCTCAATCCGCGGTTTGCCCAGTGCGCCACATGCTATCACCTGGAAGGGCCGTATATATCTCCCGGCGGGGCCCGCGGCGCACACAATGCGAAAGTTATGCGGCCGCCCAACTGGGAAGAGTTTCTGGAACTACAGGAGGCCGCGGGCGGGAGGATTGGAATTGTGACCCTCGCTCCAGAACTTCCGGGCGCGCTTGATTTTATCCGCCGGGCGCGCGAGGCGGGCCTGGTCGTGGCCTTGGGGCACACGGACGCGACTCCGGAGCAAATCCATGCGGGAGCTGAGGCGGGCGCTCAGTTGAACACTCATCTTGGAAACGGTTGTCCGCAATTGGTCGACCGGCACCGCACCCCGCTCTGGGCCCAGCTTGCCATTGATCAGCTATCAGCCAGCATGATCTGTGACGGATTTCACCTTCCTGCAGATCTGGTACGGGTGATCTATCGGACCAAAGGGATTGATCGTTGCATCCTGATAACCGACGCAGTCCATGTTGCCAGATTAACGCCGGGACGGTACAGGCTGGTGGACCTGGAAATTGAACTTCTGCCAACGGGCCAAGTGGTGACCGCAGACCGGCACAGCATGGCAGGTTCGGCAGTGAGCATGAACCGCGCCGTCAAGGTCTTCATGGACTTCACCGAAGCACCCTTAACTCAGGCGATCCAGGCGGCCACCGCTAATCCCTCGCGCTTGCTTGCCAGATATGAAACGTGCAGGGAAATTGCGGAAGGCCAGCCGGCAAATCTGACTCTATTCCGCGTGAAAAAGGACAAACTGGTAACAGAGAAAGTGATGCTTCGTGGTGAAGCAGTGTATGTTTCTTCGGACTCATAGGAGAGGCTGGCCGGAATTGGAAGTTTCTTGAATCACAAAGCCTGGGACATGCATCTGATCAAACTGGGGTGTCCGGCGGCGGGCACGTGAGACCGTTTGATGGAATTGTAAATATCAAGCCCGAATATAGTGAGCTGGAATCTGAGGTCTCAGCGTAGAAGGCAGCATATTCCGTCCAACCCGGAAGCATGTGCCGACAGAGAATTTCTGGTATATATTATATGTAAGTTATGTAAAACTTTGCATATATCCGTTCGTGAGACAGTGGTAGTTTGCAATATTAAACTGTTTTGGTCTTTGAATTTGTAACTATATTTTAAAGAGACCATCCCGGTGGGTTCTAAACCAGTGTGAAGAAAGGAGCTCTCGATGGCAGAAGTAGAGAATTTGGAACGCCGTACTGGCGCTTCCGTGCCGGTTCGAGTGGATGTCCAATTGCACGATCTGTTGATGAAGCCCAAAACAGGGCCGACAGCAACACCTCCTCTGCAACCGAAATCCCGCTCCGAGGAATCGCAGGCTCTCATGCTGCCGGAGCCCGTTTACCCACAGCACCCGCTTCCCGAAGGTGTGGACTTTAACGAGAGGCAGTACCAGAATATTAACACCAAGCGGGCCTTTAAGTGCTGGGCCCTGCCCTTTGTAAAGTCCCGTTTTCGCGCTTCGGAACTGCGGCCGATCATCGCCTACCTCTTCACCGAGTTCAAGTGCAACGTTGATTGCCACTACTGCTGGTCGTATAACAACGACGTGAAAGGCATGACGGAAGACATGGCACGCCGATCCATCGACTGGCTGGAGTCAACCGGATGCCGCGTGCTGGCGCTGATGGGCGGCGAGCCTTTGCTGCGGCCAGGATTCATCCATAAGGTTGTTTACTACGCCGCCAAGAAGGGCTTCTACGTCTACCTGCCCACCAACGGCCGGCTGATGCGTCCCGAAGTAATAGACCGGGTCGGCGATGCCGGTATCGGAATCGTCAATCTGGCCATCGATTGCGTGGAAGAGAAACCGGGCCTGCCCAAGGCGCTGAACCGAATCCGGCCCTACTTCGATTATCTGATCAAGCGCCAGCGGCACTACGGTTACACGGTAATGATGAACATCAACATCACCCACATCAATCAGGATGATGTGAAAGAACTCACCGAAATCGCGCGCGCAAATGGCATCGCCACCGACTACCACCTGAACGAAGCTCCAATGTTCGAGCAGGACCACTTTAAGCACCTGGATGACAACACCACTTACCTGACGCCAGACGACTTCCCGAAGGTGGACGCGCTGCTCGATTATCTCATCGACAAGAGCCGCCAGGGCTACAAGATGGCCAACCCGCAGCAGCATATGCACGACATGAAAAAGTTGATGCGCGGGAAGGTGAAACCCTGGCCATGCCGTGCGGGACAGAACAACCTGATCATCCGGCCCGCGGGCACGTTGGCGCCCTGTTTCCCCATGTATTCCTCCACCTACGACTGGGGGACCGTTGGGGACCACAAATTCGACGTCCACCAACTCGACGAGATGAAGAAGACGTGCTCGACCACGTGCCTTTCCACGTGCAACTACATCTTGTCGCACTGCTATGACACCTCACGCGTAATTCGCTGGGGCCTGAAGCAGGCGCTTCACGGGTTCCGCGGTGTGAGCGGCCACTTCGAGGATTAGGACCGGCTTGGCGCTTCCGCAGGCGGGGGTACATCGCCGGAAGCCAATCAAAGAATAGAGGTCACCTTGAAGGTCGGTTGTGCATCAACCGGCCTTTTCTTTAGGTCTCCACTTATTTCCATCCACGCAAGTTCCACACGGGCCGCTGCTGCTGCGCCTTTGACAGCGCTCGTTTATTCCTCTTTCAACTCGGCGACCGAAACCTCGTCTTGATCCATGCCATGCTTGCCTACCATTCTCCTTGGCAGGGCAGGCCTTCACAGACCGCGGTCCCTTTGCCCCAAAACAGCAGCTCGCCAAGGTTTGCACTTCAGGCACATTCCCAAACAGCAGGTATAATACAGTCTCTGATTTCTCACGTTTTATGCCGTTGGGGGCATGTATGAGGGTCCGGTTTTGGGTTGCTTTGATTGTGTTTCTTCTAAGTGGCGAGGCAATGTCGGCATGTGCGCAGAGTTTCGTAGAGCCACCGCAGATCTCTCCACGCGATTTTGCTCTGATGGCCTGGGACCAGTCGCCGTCTGATCCGCACCAGCTTGATCTGATGCGGCAGGCCGGGTTGAACATTTCGGGATTCTGCTCGCCGGGCGAACTCGGTCTGGTGCAGGCCGCGAAGCTGTCCTGTTTTGTTACAAGCGACCGGGCGAACGGTTACGACTGGACCGAAATGCCTGACAAAAAGGAACTCAGAGAAAAGATCGACGCCTTGGTCCAAGAGGTCCGGGACTATCCTGCGGCTTTGGGATTTTTCCTCCGCGACGAGCCGAATACCACGCTGATGCCGGGCCTGGCCAGCGTCGCGTCGATGCTGCGACAAGCGATGCCACGAGCATGGGCTTACGTCAACCTGTTGCCAAATTATGCGACGGACGCGCAACTGGGAGCGCCAACCTACGATGCCTATGTGCAAAAGTTCGTGGAACTAGTCCACCCGCCGTTGCTAAGTTACGACAACTATTCGCTGTTTAACGGTGAAATGCTGGGCCGCTTCTACACCAACCTCGCAACCATCCGGCGCGAGTCACAAAAGGCCGGCATCCCGTTCTGGAACGTGATCCTTGCCAACAGCCACTTCAGTTACATGGAACCGAGTGACGCCACGCTGCGCCTGCAGGCCTACAGCACCATTGCTTACGGCGGGCGTGGCATAGAGTACTTTACTTATTTTTCTCCGAAGGTCGGCAACTTCAGGTTGGCGCCGGTGGACCACTTCGGCCACCGCACGGCCACTTGGTACATGCTGAGGCGGTTGAACGACCAGATTCGCACACTGGCACCCTGGTTGATCAAGCTGCACAGCACGGGCGTTTATCATTCCGCTCCGCTGCCGGAAGGTACGATGCCCATCGAAAAGAGCAAACTGGTGAAGCAAGTGCGGGCGACCACCTTTCAGAGTCCTCCCATTGCCCCCAAATACCTGATTGGCGAGTTCAGGGACGCCGAGGGCCGTCCCTTCCTGATGATCGTTAACAAATCCCTGAGATTTTCAATGCGCTACGCGATCGACCTTAAAGATCAGAACCAGCACCTCGTTCTGATTTCTCCATACACCGGGCAGCCAGTTTCTCTGGTTGGAGAAATGAACTGGCTGGCGCCGGGCGCCGGCGCGCTGCTTGAGGTTAAGTAGCGGGAGGCGGACGCGGGTCCGTAGCGGCGAGCTTACCTCGCCATCTGGCGGCGTAAAGCCGCCGCTACGCCAGCCGCAAAGCTCCCCCGGTTGTCCGCACTTGCTGTTCAAGCTAGAATGAAACTTTAACGATGGCGGATCTGATCCAAATCGGCTCGAATTCACGTCCGGCGCGGCGACCGGAGTGGCTGAAGGTGCGAATTCCTTCCGGCGAGAATTACTTTGAGCTGAAGGGCCTGATGCGCGGGCTCAAGTTGCACACGGTGTGCGAAAGCGCGCGTTGCCCCAACATTGCCGAGTGCTGGCACCACCGGACAGCGACCTTTATGATTCTGGGCGAGCTATGCACTCGCCGCTGCGGCTTTTGCGCTGTACCCAAGGGACTGCCGACCGGTCAGGTGGATTGGGCGGAGCCTGAACGCGTTGCCGAGGCCGCCGAAAACATGGGGCTCAAGTACATCGTGGTCACATCGGTGGACCGCGACGACCTGAAAGACGGCGGCTCAACCCTATTTGCACAAACGATTGAAGCCCTGCGGCGACGGGTTGAAGGCTGCAAAGTCGAGGTCCTCATCCCGGACTTTCGCGGCTCAGATGAAGCCCTTGCCACCGTGCTCAAGGCTCGGCCGGACATCCTGAATCACAATATTGAAACCGTCCCGCGGATGTACCCTGTGGCAAGGCGCGGTTCCCGCTACGAGCGGTCGCTTCGACTGCTGCAGCATTCGCGCGAAATCGCTCCCTCCATTCCCACAAAATCCGGCCTGATGGTAGGCCTAGGTGAAACCATGGAAGAGCTTTTCGGCGTGCTCGCCGACCTTGCCGGGGTGGGCGTTGATATCGTCACGATCGGGCAATACCTGCGGCCCTCAGGCCAGCAGTTGCCGGTGGCGCGCTTCTACACTCCAAAAGAATTCGCAGCTCTGAATCAGGAAGGCCTGCGGCGCGGTATCCGGCACGTGGAGTCCGGGCCGCTTGTACGCAGTTCCTACCATGCCCACGAACAGTCTTCGTCTCTCGATTAAGAGTTGAAGCAATAAGCGAACGATTCTTCTACGGGTAAAGCCATAACACAGAGAGCACAGAGGATTCCCGGTGTCCGCTGCGTTAATCGCTTTCAGGCGACAGAAAACACGGGGAAAAGCAAGAGCGATTATCGAATCCGTTCGCTCGGATACCGCAGCTTGAGCGCTTTTCGGGCGGCTTTGTAGAGGGCTTTACCCGCAACGGTTTCCTTGCCGCGTTCCTGATTTAAGACCTCGCGATAAAGCGCTTCGCCCTCCTCGGCGTGGCCCATGCGGATTTCCAAGCTTCCCACCATCAGCGTCCACAAACCGTTGCGCGGATACTGACTGCGCAACTCCTTGAAAAGTTCCAGTGACTTTGCAAATTGATTTTCACTGCTGCGGGAATAATCCTTGGCCAAGTAGTAAAGCGCTTCACCGCGCGTCAGTTCGCCGTGTTTCGCAGCGTACTCGATCTCCTGAAGGCCCCGCTCACGGCTCCCGCCCGGCAGGCCAATCATCCACCGCAGGAGTTTGACGATGGTCGGCAGGGTATCCACGAAGTAGTCGTAGAGTCCCAGCCCCGCATAAGCGTCGCGAAGGTTGGGATCTTTTTGCACAGCGGTGATCAGAAGCGACCGCATCTGTCTGGCCGCGCGTGCGGCCGCAAGATTGCTGTCGCGCATGGAAGCAAGCCTTCCAAGGAGGCCATAGGCCATCCCTTCGTACAGATAGTTCCTTGCCACGTCGCGATTAGCATTTCGATTCGCCCTCGCCTTAGCAATAGTTGTTGCAACAAGCTTGTTGAAAAGCGCGTCATAAGGTGACGAGGAATTGGGGCCGACCTCGAAGACGTCCGGATCGATCAGGTTCCCGGTAGTCAGATAGATTTTCCACCAGACAGCATCCGCTTCCATCAGATAGCCCAGCGCGGAATCAGGGTCCTCCACCTGGATTTTCTGAAAGACTACAATGGCCGCGTCGGGTTCACCGTTCATCAGCAGGTCGAGCCCCTGCTGCGCCACCTTGATCTGTTCTTCCGATGATGTCTGCGCGGGCGCTGCTGCACGGGCGGTGAAGCTGAAGGCAAGCAGGGACACGAGCAGAAGGAGCAGTGGGTTCATCGCTTTCATGTATGTGGGAGCTTTCCTCACGAACCCGTCGCCTCGGCTGAATGATTTCCTGTTGGTCCGGTTCTTTTGGATGCTAAAAGCAGAAGATATACCTTATGAACCTGGCCGCTTGAGCCAGCCGACCAGAATATCCTGCCCCTCCACGCGGACTTCATAGGCCGAGATGGAGTGTCCACCGGGATGATCGGGCAGGCCCGTCCGCACATCAAAAGTCCATCCATGCCACGGGCACTTGATCACGCAGCCTTCCAGGTGGCCGCTCGGCAGAGGCCCTCCCATGTGGGGACACACAGCATTCACTGCGTGGAATTGCCCTTCCACATTGCACAGGGCCATGGGTTTATCATGAACCACGATGTGCCGGACAGACCTCGAGGGGACCTCCTGCGTGGTTGCGACTTTGACTAAAGAAGGTGGTCGTTTACTCATCGCTCTAATCCGAACCAGCGGTGGAGGACCAGGAAACCTGCTCGCCCTGCCGCGACTGGAGTAGTCTGCTTCCTAGGACTTTCACCGATTCAAACATGACGAAACATTCTACAGCAAACGCCGGAAACCCAAGGAATCCGGGCAGCGGCATTTCAAAAATCTTCCACCCTTGAAGAATGGGAAAGATGTAGAGCCACCGTGCCGTGGCCCAGTAATTCCAGAACTCCCAGAAGACACCACAGACAAGACCGCCCGCCATGAAGCTCCAGAAAAGCGACGAATCGCCCTTTTCCCAGTCGCGCATGAGCGATCGGCCTCCCCAAGCGTAATTCAGCGGATCGAGCAGCGGCACAAAACCCACCCAGACCGGCGCAAACAGGTATTGCCCGAAGCCTACCGGAACCAGCACAGGCAGAGTGAGAAACAGGGCGCCCACCAGAACCAGTACCCTTCGGTAAGCCAGGCTGAAAGGGGCGTGGGGACGGATGGGCCTGCTGAAGAGGCCCATCGCCCGAAGCAAATCCGCCGTTTCAAAAATGGCCGGCCAGATTGTCGCAAACGACCAGGCATACCCGAAACTGCGTAGGGCCACGTTCGACGGGAGCCCCACGTAAGTCCAGTTCTGCATCCGCAAGTTGTAGGCCTCAAAGATCAGCCAAAGGGGAACGGACGTCAGCGCCAGAAGCAGGAACTCTCGGAGCGAATCCGACAGGCGCGACGAACCTTTCAAGCTATATACGGCGGCATCGGCCATAAGAATGTAGCCCGTCCAGCACAAGGGAGTAAAAAAGGTGGAGATCCATCCCACGTGAAAAACCAGCAAGTTCTCAAAGAGGACAAGCATCACCAGTCCCGCCCAGCCCCACAGGCGGAACCCCCCGACCTTTGGTCCGCTGAAAAACCTTAAGCTCAGAAACCCAACCGTAACGCCAACCAGGGCCATTCCAACGGGCAGATGTGCGCTGTTCATAGCACCTCACTATCTGGAATGCCAGCTTACCAGCAGGATATAGGGTGCGAGAGACGATTGCAATCAACGAGAATGGCATTGGATGAGGGCTGGGGGGTACAATTGGCCCAGCCATCGGTCCAATGACCGTATTTGATGATTTGAACCCCACCGGCTTTGCCTTGCAGTATCTTACTGGGGGGCATGGTGATTCTAAGAGAATGCGGCAACATACCCTCGACCGTGCGTGTTTGTGATATATTCGCCGGGAGTTCTCATAAAGGATTCTGCTAATGACATTAGCCGAAAAAGTGGAAAAAGACCTGGTGGCGGCCATGAAGGCAAGGGAAGAGCTTCGGCTCTCCGTGTTGCGTATGGCCAAAACCGCCCTCAAGAACAAACAGGTTGAACTCGGCAAGCCGCTCAGCGACGAACAGGCCATGGCCGTGCTGCGGACGCTGGTCAAGCAGCGGCGCGATTCCGTGGACCAGTTCCGCAAGGGCGGCCGCGAAGACCTGGCCACCAAAGAGGAAGCGGAAACGGAAATTCTGCAGGCTTACCTGCCCGCTGAGGCCAGCGAAGAAGAAATCAGCGATGCCATCGCTGCAGCCATTGTGGAGACCGGCGCTGCAGGGCCACAGGATCTGGGCAAAGTCATGAAAGCCGCCATGCAGAAACTGGCGGGCAAGAACGCTGACGGCAAGCGCGTCAACCAGATGGTTCGCGCTAAACTTGGCGGATAGCCTCAGCACTGGCCGGACCACCCTAAGGAATATCCTTTCTGGAATTTTGTGGACGTGAATCGTGGCATCTGAACCGACAACTCATAATCAGGTAGACGCTGCAGCCTCTTACAAACCGTTCATTCCGGCTGATGTGGTCCTGCCGGAATTTACTCTGCGGGCCATCCTGCTGGGAGCATTCCTGGGGGTCATCTTTGGCGCAGTCTCGGTTTATCTGGCGCTTCGCGCAGGTTTGACGGTCAGCGCTTCTATCCCGGTCGCTGTCATCTCCATCACGGTCTTCAAATGGCTGGGAAAATCGACAATCCTCGAGAACAACATCGTACAGACTGTCGGCTCGGCGGGCGAATCGATTGCAGCGGGGACTGTTTTCACTCTGCCGGCGCTGATTTTCCTCGGCTACACGCTCGATTACTGGCGAATATTTCCTCTGGCGCTGGCTGGCGGTTTGCTGGGCGTTCTGTTTGTGGTTCCACTGCGCAACGCGCTGGTGGTGAAGGAACACGGGAACCTGACTTTCCCCGAAGGCAAGGCCTGCGCGGACGTACTGATCACCGGTGAACGCGGCGGCATCCAGGCGGGCAAAGTGTTCGGCGGGGCTGCAATCGGAATCATCTACAAATTCCTGATGGGCGAGCAGGGCGGCCTGTTTTTCTGGAAGGCCACGCCGGAGTGGCACCCGGCCTGGTACCCCGGCTCAACGTTTGCGGGAGAGATCACGCCAGAATATCTGGGCGTCGGATACATCATTGGAACACGCGTGGCAGGAGTCATGGTTGCCGGTGGAGTGCTTTCCTGGCTGGTGCTAATCCCCATCATCCAGTTTTTTGGCTCGAATATACCGGAAGTGATGTATCCCGGCACAATCCCCATCGGACTGATGACCGAGACGCAGATTTGGAAGAGCTATATCCGCTACATCGGTGCCGGTGCTGTAACTGCCGCGGGAATCATCATGCTGGTCAGAACGCTGCCGACCATTGTCAGTTCGTTCAAATCGACCTTTGGCCAGCTAAAAAACAGCAAGCTGGTGAGCGCGCTGAAGGTGGAACGCACCGCGCGTGATCTTCCCCTGCCGATCATTGGCGGAGGTGCAGTGCTGGTGGTTGGCTTCCTGTGGGCGCTGCTGGCATTCCATATCAATCCCAAAGCCAGCGGCAACCTGATCTCGGCTTTGCTGATGGTTTTCTTCGGTTTCTTCTTTGCCACAGTGTCGGCACGGATTGTAGGCCTGATCGGAAGCTCATCGAACCCGGTTTCCGGAATGACGATTGCCACGCTGATGGGCACTTGCCTGATTTTTGTACTGGTGGGATGGACGGGCGGCGTGTATTCCGTCATCGCCCTGAGCATCGGTGCCGTGGTCGCCATTGGCGGGGCCAGCGCAGGCCAAACAACGCAGGACCTGAAAACGGGCTTCCTGGTAGGGGGCACACCCAGCAAACAGGAACTCGGTTATGCGATTGGGGTAATCACTTCGGTTTTTGTAGTGGGTCTCACCATGCAATTGCTGAACAGCAGCGCAACCAAAGTAAATGCCCTGCATATTTCCGATGTTGCCATCACTTCCGCCATGAAGCCGCAGGGACCCACCACCTATGAGGGCCACACGTATGAGGTGCTCAGTGTGATCGGGTCCAGAAAGATTCCTGACGGCCGGTACTATTACGACCCTGCGACGAAGGCGATCGATTACCAGCAGGTGATGGGAATCGGCTCGAAGGATTATCCCGCTCCGCAAGCAACGCTGATGAGCGTGGTGATCAACGGCATACTGACCCGCAAGCTGCCGTGGACGCTGGTGCTGTTTGGGGCCTTCACTGTGATTGTTCTGGAGTTGTGTGGCATCCACTCGCTGGCCTTTGCAGTGGGCCTCTATCTGCCGCTCTCGACCACCGCGCCGATCTTTGCAGGCGGCGTTATTAAATGGCTGGTAGACCGTGGCAAGCGTAAGGAAGAAGAGACGGCAGAATCCGAAACCGGCAGCGGAGCCCTGTTCAGTTCGGGCCTGATTGCCGGCGGGTCGCTGGGAGGCCTGGCGCTGGCCGCCGTGGTTGGATTCAAGAAGGAGCAGGCCTTTGCGTTGGGATTGCGTTGGTTCCCGCACTTCGCACAAAGCAACCTCGCCGCGCTGGTAATCTTTATCGGTCTTGCTGCCCTGCTCTACTTTGTGGCGAAATCGAAAGGTCCGGTCAAGAACCCCGGAACGTGATTCGCGGCAGGCCGGGCGCCGACACTGGTTTGAGAAGAGGGCCGCGGTCCTCCCGAAATTCCAGCCATCACATCTTGACGGCATTCAACGGTAGAACGCGGGCGCTGCGGTCCGATCTCCCTCTCATCCCGATCTTGTGGTAGGCTTCAACTAATGCCACGTTACACTCAATCATACATGTCGTTTTTCCCCCCCTTCACGCGGATGGTGAAGGCGTTGATTATTGTCACCTCTGCGGTTTTTGTCCTGACTTATTTCCCCTATCGGCTATTTGGCTGGGAGGCCCCGTTTTACTATCTGGGTTTGCAGCCCTACCTAGTGGTGCACCGCTTCTACCTATGGCAGCTTGTGACGTACCTATTCCTGCATGGTGGATTGTTCCACATCCTTTTCAACATGTTTGCGCTTTGGATGTTTGGTCCCGAACTGGAGCAATTGTGGGGCGAGTCGGAATTCCTGAAGTTCTATTTCCTGTGTGGAATTGGCGCCGGTGTGTTTGACGTTGTGCTGACCACGTTATTCAGCTCTCCCTATTCGATCACAATCGGATGCTCGGGGGCCCTCTATGGGATCCTGCTGGCTTTTGGCTTGATTTTCCCTAATCGGCCGATTTTTCTCTGGTTCGTTATTCCCATCAAGGCCAAGTGGTTTGTGCTGGCCATCGGCGTCATCGAGTTCCTCAGCGAGATCGGCGGGCCTGGTTCCAACATCGCCCATCTGGCGCATTTGGGCGGAATGTTGGTGGCCTATCTTTATCTGCGGGGGAGCGGGCTTTCAGGACGCATGCTGCTTCGCTACCAGGAATGGCGGCGCACCCGGCTGCGGCGGAAATTCGACGTCTACATGCGGGACCGCGAAAGAAAGGATGACCCTGACCGCTGGATCAATTAACATAGAATTGCACGGTGTGGTGGCATAACGCTAGGGACACGGCGCGCGACACTCTGACGAAGGAGGAGTCCATGGCGTCTGCACAGCAAAGTATTCTGGCGATTGAGAAGGAACTGGTTCGGGACTTCAACGCGGGAAAAACGAGTGATCTGCTTTCCCATTTCCATCCTAAAGTAGTAGGATTCTCATCCACCCAACAGAACCGCATCAGCGGCCGCGCGGCCATGCGAAAGACGTTCGACTACTACCGTCATGCCAGCAGCAAGATGAAATACGCGATCGTCAAGCCACAAGTGCAGGTGTTTGGCGATACGGCGGTGGCCACGTTCACCTGGACGGTTGAACTGGGTGCCGGACAGCCCCGGCACGCCATCCATGGTCGTGGCAGCCACGTGTTTGTTCGCAACGGCGACAAGTGGCAGATCGTGCACGAACACTTTTCGCGCGCGCATTAACTTGCGACCCTTGGTGCGGGACAGCATCAGGGGCTGCACTGTTGATTCGGAACACAGCAACACAGATGTCCGCGGTCAGGATTCCGCCGAGGCGATGAAATTGCATAGTTTCGAATCCGGTTGACTGATGCCTGCCGCTGATGCTAAATTCAGAGCCGTTAGTTGTTCTTTGAAAATTTGGAGTTCCTGTGGTGCCCCGTGGAAACGGGGATAAAAGGAAAGGCCGTGCAAATCGGCTGCGGTCCCGCCACTGTAATCGGCGAGTTGGGCCCTCGATCAAAAGCCACTGTCCCTTATGTCCGGGACGGGAAGGCAGAGGTTCCCGCTACGACCCGAAAGCCAGGAAGCCTGCCCAGGAACTGAAACTCAGACTGACTCTTCGACGGAAAGAGGACTGAGGGAGAGCTGCCAAAGCCTTCCGGTTCCGTTTTGAGGAATTGGAAGGTTTTCGTTTTTATGGTTGTTTCTTCGAGTGTCCTTCCGTCCGGATGTCCCGCGGTGAAAGCGGGCAGAAAGGATGGAACTTATGAAATCAGGCCGTCCCAAGTGGCCTTTATTTTTTCTTCTGTTTCTGTTCCTTGTGAGGACAGTGGCTGCCAGCGCCGCGACGCTTCAGGGAACTGTTCTTGACCCCGCCGGCGCTGAGGTTCCCGGCGCAAGCGTGCGCCTGCTCGGCACAAACGATTCGGAAATTGCACACACCCGGACGGGCGAACGGGGGCAATTTCGTTTCGAAGGCCTCACGTCCGGAAATTACACCATCAAAGTTTCTCTCGCAGGTTTCGGCGAGACCACAGCAACGGCTCGTTCAGGCGAAAACATTCATCTTGTATTGCCGTTGGCTCCGGTGCGCGAAAGAGTGGTTGTGACAGCCACACGGACGGCGGCGGCTACGAGCCAGCTTGGGGCAAGCACCAGCGTAATCACCCGAAAACAGATAGTGGACGAGGATACGCCCTTAGTCAGCGATTTGCTGCAATCGCTGCCCGGCATCACGGTAGTCCGAAACGGCGCTCCGGGCGGTGTCACCAGTGTATTTGTCCGCGGCGGCGACAGCGATTACAACAAAGTGTTGCTGGACGGAATTCCGTTGAATCTGGCCGGCGGCGCTTTTGACTTCAGTACCTTGACCACCAACAACCTGGAACGGGTTGAGGTGGTCCGCAGCGCGGAGTCAGCCCTGTTTGGGTCAGACGCCATGACCAGCGTGATCCAGCTTTTCACGCGTCGCGGCAGCACGGAAAATAAACGCCCACATTTTTCCTTCAGTGGTGAAGGCGGCAAGAATTCCACCTGGGACGGGCGCGGCTCTGTCACGGGCGGCGATGGTCCCTTCGACTACGCACTGGAGGGCGGAAAGTTCAGCACCGACAACCAGGAGCCGAATGATTTCTTCCACGTCACGACGCTTTCAGCAAATCTGGGGCTAAAAGTGGGACATGCCACGACATTGCGAGCCATTACGATGGGCGGCTTTGGCCTGGCGGGAACTCCCGGGCAAACGGCCTTTGGGCCTCCGATCACCGACGCGTCGTACCGCCAGCGGACGGGCTATGGGGCTTTCTCAATCCACAACCAGACCACTTCTTCCTGGGATCAACAACTGACGTACACCTTTTCCAAGTCGCGCCAGGTCTCCCTTGATCTTGGGCAGAATCCTCCGTTTACGCCCTCATTTGACGGCCGCACGGCAGCTTATCCGTACTACGACTACGCAGCCAACTATCTCGACGACGAGTGGCGCGACCACGTAAGCTACCAGAGCAACTGGCAGGGCTCGCCATTCGGAGGCAAGTTCGGACAACACGTGGATACCTTCGCGTTCGACTGGGACGGTGAGCATGGCTTCCTGGTTGACCGGTTTGCGCAGGACCCCGCGACTCGTGCGCGGCGAAATAACTTCGGCTATACTTTTCAGGATCAGACATTGTGGGGTCGGCTTTCGCTGGGCAATGGAGTACGGATCGACGATAACGGCAGCTTTGGCACGGTGGTTGTTCCGCGCAGTTCTTTGGCGTATCAGCTCAGGCGCGGCGGAAACTTTTTCGGAGCCACGACGCTGAAATTTAACTTCGGCCTCGGCGTCAAAGAACCCAGTTTTCTCGAATCCTATGCGGACACGCCCTACTTTGTTGGAAATCCGAATCTGGCGCCAGAACGCGCCCGCACGCTCGATTACGGCGTGGAACAATGGTTCTGGCAAGGTCGTACCCGTCTGGAATTGGACGGCTTCGACAACCTATTTCGCGATCAGATCGCTTTTGAGACCACCAATTTCCAGACTTTCAGTGGCACGTACTTCAACATCGGACGGGCCAGTGCCAAAGGTGCGGAGGTTACCCTGGAAGTTGCTCCAGCAAAAGGATTGCGCGCAATTGGAAGTTACACATATCTCGATTCAAAAATCATCGAGAGCGGCAATCCTTACTCGCCCGCCTTGGAAGCCGGACGATGGCTCTTGAGGCGGCCCCGGCATTCCGGGTCCTTGCAGATCGTGTGGAGCTGGCGGCGGATGACGGTGACTTCGACGACAGTGTTTGTAGGGCGACGGCAGGACAGCGATTTTGTGGGCCTGGAGCCGCCGTTGATATGGAATAATGGTTACACGGACTCGGACTTATCCTGGAGCTACCGGTCTTTCGGGCATATGACGTACTATGGACTGGTGGGAAATCTTTTCAATCAGAAGTATATGGAAGTCCTGGGCTATCCGGCGCTAGAGCAGACCTATCGCGCCGGCATTCGCCTGGAATTTTAAGCGAAGGAGACAAAGATGATTTACCTCATCATTGCACTGGCGATTGCGGCACGGTTCATTCCGGGCGCGGCGAACTTCAGCCCTGTTTACGCGGGGCTTCTTTTCAGTGGTGCGTATCTCAAGAGGCGCGACTCCATCTGGTTTCCGATATTGTTGCTCGCCGGAAGCGACCTGCTTGTGAACATGCTCTTGTACCACACATCCTTCCAATGGATGCAGACCCTCAACTGGGTTGCGTTTGCCGCCATTGTCATGGTCGGCTGGTGGCTGCAAAAGCGAATCTCCATGCGCAACGTGCTGATCGCGTCTGTGGCAGGTCCAAGCGTCTTTTTTGTGATCAGTAACTTCGGCGTGTGGCTGGCCGGGGGCTTGTATCCGCCGACATTCGGCGGTCTGACGGCCTGTTACGCTGCGGCAATTCCGTTTTACGGCAATTCGCTTGCCAGTGCTGTTCTTTTCAGTGGCATCCTGTTCGGAGCTTACGAGTACCATCTCCGCAGGGCACAAAGCCACCAGATGGCTGCGCGGTAACTGGAATTGACGAGCGGGCGGGGTGGGTGGCGATGAGGCAACTTGCTTGCCGACGCGGCTCCTCCGCTCCTCATGCATGGTTTGGCTGGTGCCACCCTCAAAGGGCAAAGCTAAGGTGCAGGGCCTGCTAGCTACACAACGCGGTGCACTTTCAGTATGTTGGTGCTTCCTCGTTTAGCGATTGGGTTGCCGGCGATAACCACAATAAACTCCCCCGGGCTGACTACTCCCATCTCTCGCAAGCGCCGGGCTGCCGCCTCCACCATCCTGTCAGTGGACTGCAATCTCCTCATGTGCACGGGAATCACGCCCCAGTAGAGTGCCGTGCGCCTCATTACATTGTCAAAGGGGGAAAATGCAAAGACTGGGACTCTGGGCCGGTATTTTGAAATCAGCCGGGCGCTTGCTCCGGACTGTGTGAAAACAGCAACCGCCTTTAGATTCAACTCTGCTGTCATATGCGCCACAGTCTCGCAGATAGCTTCGGGAACATCTAGGGTTTTAGGGCGGCCCAACTCATTGCGGACGCCCACTGATCGCTGTGTCCTTTCCGTGACGGAAATGATTCGTGCCATCATCTCGACGGCTTTCACAGGATAGTGTCCCGTCGCAGTTTCTCCTGACAACATCAGGGCGTCTGTGCCGTCGATAACGGCGTTGGCAACGTCAGAGGCCTCCGCTCGGGTCGGACGCGGGTGTACGGTCATAGACTCAAGCATCTGCGTCGCAGTAATTACGGGCACCCGCATGGCGCAAGCCCGGCTGATGATTCGCTTCTGGATAGCCGGTACGGTCTCCGGCGGCAACTCAACTCCAAGATCTCCCCGCGCCACCATAACAGCATCCGTCGCCTGCAGAATGTCGTCCAGGTAGTCAATGGCTTCGGGCTTTTCCAGTTTGGCGACGATGGGAATCGAGCGTTCTGCGCGCGCAAGAATGCGCTTGAGCGCCATGACATCTTCCGCCCGGCGGACAAAAGAAAGGGCAATGTAATCCACCCGGTTCTCAATACCAAACTCGAGGTCCTTCCGGTCCTTCTTGGTCAGTGCGGATATATGCAGGGGAACGCCTGGAAGATTGATGCCTTGACGCTCTCCCAGTTCTCCGCCGTTCACGACACGGCATTGGACTTCGGTTCCTTTGACATCTTCCACTCTCAGTTCGATAAGACCATCCGACAAAAGAATGGAGTTGCCCGGGCGAACTTCCTTAGGGAGGTTCTGGAACGTGGTCGAGATGTAACGGTCATTGCATTCTAGTGGCCTTGTCGTAATTGTAATCGGAGCCCCATCCCGGAGTTCTACTCGGCGGTGTCCTTCGAGTGAGCCGGTACGGATCTTGGGGCCCTGAAGGTCCTGCATGACGGCCACAGCCTTGCCACATTCGGCAGCGGCCTCTCGAAGCTTTCTCAGACGTCTGGCGTGTTCCGCGTGTGTTCCATGAGAAAAGTTAAGACGCGCAACATCCATTCCTGCATTTATCAGGGCGGTAAGAACTTCCGAGTCGTCAGTTGCCGGGCCAAGGGTGCATACGATTTTGGCGCGGCGGGAATCTAAGATTGCAGATGGTGAATTCGAAAACGTATCCATTCTTTCAGTATACCGGTTGCTAATTCAGCGGAAAAGTGACCCCACGCACGAAGGAAGGTACGGTATTCGCGAAAGGCAATCGTGCACGGAACTCCAGGAGGGCGTCAAGCGATGGCGGCGGCATGTGCAGGTTTAAAATACGCGGGCTTCCCTGCGTGCAGGTAAGGGGTTAAATCCTTGGACTGGTTTGAGGACTGGACAGGTCACAAAGTCAGCAAATAATCAGAAGCGCTTATGTCACGGTAGTGCGCCGAATTTACTCTCAGGCCAATAACATTGCCGAAGAACTTAAGGACTGAGGTCAGCCGCAGGATAGGCGTCTTCTCATCCATCCTCAGCAGATGCCGGATTTGCAGGAAAAAGTATGTCAGGTGAAAGTAGAGGACCAGGAGCCAGTCCCGAGTTGAGTATCGATGGCTCTCGTTTCCAGCGTTTTTCAAGAGGTAACTCAGAGCCAGGAAATCACACTTCAGCATCATGCAGAACCGATGGTAATCAACCGGAGCATCAAATTCCTCGACCGCCCTTTGGACAGCCGGAAACTCCAGACGGTTCGCGTTAACGATCGGCAGGAAGTAATCGCGATCAAACTCCTGCCTCAGAATCTTCAGACAAATCGTCTGGAGATAAAAGAAAAACATCGCGATTGACAATATCAAGATCAGGGCAGCTACGAGCATGCGATATTCCAAACTAGAAATTAGAAATATTCCCTCGCGCAAAGGCGGGAGATGCACCGATCCGGTGTGAAGGCACCTTCGCCGCGCCAGGAACTCTGGAAATTGCATACAACCAGGTCAAAATCATTCCAATGTCGCAAAGTGGAACAAAGTAAACACTGATATACGCCGAAACCCACCCTACGTTAGTCAAATAAACCAAAGCCAAGCCCGCAGCAGGGCCGGCAAACTCGATGCCAAGCCCACAAACGATCATGCTCAGCCTCTCATCTGAAATCTCCATTTTCAGCGTCATGAGGTAGAGCAGGGTGGTAAGAACCAGACTAGCAAAGTACAGGTTCTGCGAGAACTCGACGATGAAGAAGGAGAAAAAGTTGTCGTTGTGGCTGGCAAGTGAGAAATAGGAGATCACCGCAATGGCCACAATCACCGCCGCGAGAAGCATCCTGACGAACTGCCACATCTCCCGGTTTGCGAAGCAGGCACGCCTGAAAAAAGAAACGACAAGTACAAATGCCGCCAGAACCAGCATAAGGTCGGTGATCCAGTAACAATACCCGTATTGGCGAGAAGCAAATCCTTCGTAATGCAACGTGTAGGTGCGGGCGACTCCTACACCGAGAGACATGGAGAGGTAGAAAACAAGCTCCCAGAAGCGCTTAGCGTGACCGCTGCCAACTAGATACACTAATAGGCCCGCCTCAAGGATAAACCCGGCGTAGCTGACTACATAGCTTATAAGAGAACCGCTCATAAGCAGCCTGTTCGGTTGCCAACCTTTGGTGACGCCGCCAAGCTGCTAAAGAGAAGGAAACCTTCACTCTACTTGGCCCTTGGCGGAATTGGCATTGGCGAAGGACCAATCGCTACTCCCCTTGGCGGAATTGGCATTGGCGAAGGACCAATCGCTACGAGTGTCGCAGCATTATTAGCATCTACGCTGTTCGCTGCAATGGCTCTCCGCAACGATACGCTTGTCAGCACAACCAATACGGCCAACACAAAGGTCAGGATGTAGTTTCTCATCAGACTCTCCTCCAGGTGGATTTTTCGCGTTCCTAATTAACCCGCAATGGAAGAGAGCCTACCTAACAATGCCTCCGAAGTCAATAGTTAACTTCCAATTTACCGTTATCAATTGTGCCACAAACTTTCAGCAAGTCAAGCAAAAACGCGGCCCGGCAAAGAGATACGAAGTTATTGAATAATTGGCAAACATGTTGCAACAGTCCCCACTGTCACCTAAAGAACGCCTCGGCCGGCACTCCCGAGCCGCAGGAAACTCCAGTAACGATATGATATCTCAATAGTTCACAAGAATGCCGTGGAAGCTGCTGACGGGCCAATATCCTACTCCAGGCGCAGACCCACCATATTCCAGGCACTTTTCAGGGGATCAGGAACTGCTGCGAAGGGCCCTCATTCATAGAAACTTTCTAATGTTACAGAGGCCCAGAGCTTCTATCTGAAGGTTATGGCAAATTAAGGAATCGCTGTTTTTTTGGAAACAATCACTAGCTGCTGATGCCCGAATTCTGGCACCCCGGGAAACTTGTAAAGAAGACCTGCCCGGTCCACCCCAGTTCCTTCATCCCTGCTTCCGAGGAATAGTAAGCGTCGCCAACCCAGCGTTTGATGTTTTCGAAGTGATCACACATCGTGGCGCCATGCGATTTCCCCTCTTCGACCTTGCCGTGTTCGGCAGTGGATGCGGCGGCGAGTATTTCATTCTGTTGTATATCAGTCAGATCTTTATAGGGGTGGGAAAAGCGTCTGAGCGCGTCCGCTTCAAAAGCTGAAAGCGATGCAACGAAATCCTTTTGGGCGTCCTGGGTGTCCACAGAGAGCAGCAAATCGATGAAGCGGTTTACCTGAGCTTGCGAAGAGCCGGGAATAATGCGTTCAGCCAGCACCGCAAGCGTAGCACTCTGGTGCTGATCCAGAAACAAAGGTATCCAATCGCCTTTTGCAGTCTTGACATTAGCCTGGGCTGTGGCGGCCTGGTCCGCTAGAGGCCCGACGGCGGGGTCTCCTTCGGTGATCCCGGGCAAAGCAAGCCCGGCACCTCCAGCCATCACAAGTCGTCGCACCATTTCGCGCCGGTTGATTCCACGTGGCAAATCAGCGTGATTGGATGGAGCGTTCAGATGCTTATTTTCTTTCATCCCAATACCTGCCATCGAAGTTGTTCAGGCACAATTGCCCCCAAAACTGCCCCAGACTGATACGGACCACATGCTATCACCGAAGGGAATCTGACACAACATTTCACAGCATATTCCGATTCAGGGGGTTGAAGTGAGCGTTGCATGGGCCTATAATCAGCGCCAGCGTAGTGGCAGCCCGGGCCAGAACAACGCATCCACTCACTTGGCCGCCCATGCCGCTAACAACATTTCCTTCGTAGAGGTCTGACGATGAACAAAGATGATTCTTCAGATTCCCTTTCACCCCGCCTTTGGATATTGTGTGTTTTATTAACCTCGTTTCTCATGGCCTGTTCATCCTCGGTTTCGCCCCCAACGGGCCCCGGGTATGATTACGAGCAGGCCAAATTGATGTTCAAGCAGGGCAATCTGGACCGCGTGCTCAGCCTGACTGACTCCATGGCCTCAAGAGGTTCGACCAGCCCTGAAGCCCTCAAGGCCCGCGTGCTAAGGGCAGTGATCTTCAGCAGCCGCATTGATGCCTATAAGGACTTGGCAGATACCTATCAGAAAGGCAGCCAGATTGCTACAAAAGCCCAGTCCGTCACATCCTACAACCGCCACCGCAGCAATGACATGCAGTACGGAAGCGAATCGGCCCTGAACCTGGGGGAAATCATCATGGAATTCACCTCCACACCTGAGTTTCCCAAAGAGGTTACTTTAGACGCTCCCTGGCCAAGTGTTGAGGGCCCGCAGGATGTGGAGAATCTCGGACGCATCCGGCGCGGAGTGTGGGTTCCTGAGGACGCACAGGAAGCGGCTGGCGTCGATGCTCAGCACAAAGCGATTGACGATGTGCTGGCCGACCTTGCCGGAGGTGACCGAAGCAAAACCAAAGCGGCCATGCAAACGGGTCCCGTCAAGATTGACGGCCTGGACTTCGCCCTTTTCCTTGAAAAGCAGATGGTTGACGGGTTGACGCTGTTCGGCCCCAAATACCTGGCCAGCTCGGGGCAGTTGAAAACTCTTTGTGACGTGGCAAATCGATTGGGTCCTCCCATCGAGGCCATGCTGAAGGAGAAGCCTGATAAGGCAAAAGAGGCGCAATTCAAGAAGCTCCAGGATCAGATCAAGGACCTCGAAAAGTTCACTTAATTATGTGGCGGTCCGTTTAGCAATGCGTGCCAGGACATCCACCGGCGGGTCCCGCTCCAACTTGATTGCGGCGGGCCCGCTGGCAAGGGCCAGCCAAGTCGAGAGGTCCGGCCACCAGCGCCTCGCCACACCAATCAGAAGAGCGTGTGATCGCACTCTGTGTTACATTCTGAAAACAGATGGCCATGTGTCTGAAAGTGACCGCAGGCGCTTCGGATCGCGTGGCCTTGCGCTTCAACCAGGACCCGTTCCGGCAGGAGATCAAGCATGTTTCCATTTCACGGTGTTGATTACATGGAAATCGACGCGTTCCTGAGCGATGAAGAAAAGCTGGTCCGGCAAACGGTGCGTGAGTTTGCCGACAACGAAGTGATCCCACACATCGAGGGCTGGTTCCGCGAGGGCAAGTTCCCTTTGCACCTGGTAGCGACGCTCGGCGAGATGGGTTTTCTTGGGTCCAACCTCAGCGGCTACGGCTGCGCGGAAATGTCCAACGTCCAGTACGGCCTGGTGATGCAGGAACTCGAACGCGCCGACAGCGGGCTCCGCAGCTTTGTTTCCGTCCAAAGCGCTCTGGTGATGCATCCCATCCACGCTTTCGGTTCTGACGAGCAGAAGCAGCGATGGCTGCCGGCCCTCCAGCAGGGCAAGGCCATCGGATGCTTCGGCCTCACGGAGCCGGACTTCGGCTCAAACCCCGGCGGCATGCGCACGCGCGCCGTGAAAGACGGCAGCGATTACATACTGAATGGCGAAAAAACCTGGATCACCAACGGTTCGATTTCCGACGTGGCGCTGGTCTGGGCGCGGACGCCCGAAGGCGTCCGAGGCTTTCTGGTGGAAAGAGGCACACCGGGATTCAGCGCCAAAGACATCAAAGGCAAGATGTCGCTGCGCGCTTCCGTAACCTCCTCGTTATCTCTCTCAGACGTTCGAGTGCCCGCCGCGAATATGCTTCCCGGAGCTACCGGATTGAAGGCCGCGCTTGATTGTCTGACACAGGCGCGGTATGGAATCGGCTGGGGTGCCGTGGGCGCCGCCATGGCCTGCTACAACGAAGCTCTCGAGTATGGGAAAGTCCGCAAGCAGTTCGGAGACAAACCCATTGCCGGCCACCAACTGGTGCAGGCACAGTTTACAGAGATGATCACGGAAATCACCAAGGCCCAGTTGCTGGCGCTGCACGTGGGCCGATTGAAAGACCTGGGACGCGCCGACTTTGCCCACGTCTCCATGCTGAAGCGGAACAACGTCAAAATCGCGCTCGACAGCGCCCGCAGCGCCCGCGATATACTGGGTGCCAACGGAGTCGCCGACGAGTATCCTGTCTTCCGTCACATGTGCAACCTGGAATCGGTTTTCACTTACGAAGGCACGCACAACATCCACACGCTGATCATTGGCGAGCGAGCCACCGGGGTTGCCGCGTATTATTAAAGAGACGCGGCAGTGCTGCAATGGTTGGGCAGTGCTCAAGCGCGTAATGAATATGGAAGTGTTAATAAGACCAGTTACCCGGCGATCTCAGCTCATCAGTAAACCTGCATGAACCCAGCCAAGATATTACTGATTGGTGCGTTGGCCCTGGTGGCTCTCTTCACCTTCGAGGCTTACGGGCCGGTGCTGTTCCCGGCGATCAGCATCGCGACAATTGGCTGCATCTTGGCTGGCTTTATGCTGTTCCCACGTCTGGAGGTAAAAGTGCCGCTCGTGCTGAATCCGCTTGCCCCGGACGAGCCGATTGAAGATGAACAACAAGCAAGGGACTATGAGCGCTCGATGACACTCAACGGCAGTGCTCTTCCCATAAGTTCTTTCCCCAAGAGGATGGCGCTGTCCATCACGATTAAGAACAAATCCATACTGATCGGCATGCTCGTTGGTTCAGCTGTTTATGCCGTGCTTCTTTTGAGGGCTGGAAGTTCATTGATACATTTTGCTGACCCGGATTCGGGTTTATTCTATGGGGAGTTTGCGGTGGGTTACTTAACCGCCTTAATGCTTCTTCTCGCGACAAAATGGCTCAAAGAACGGCGGATTTTAAGGCGGGCCAATGTCACAATCGGGACAAGGAGCAATGTAAGCGTCTGGGGGCCAAGACTCAGAAGCATCCGCTACCAGTTTCGGGATGCGGACGGCGGCTACCGCGGCGGGTATAGCACCGATTTCGAAAGACATCCCCAGGACCGTCTCACAATCGTGCTCTACGATTCCATCAATCCCGACCGGAGCAAACCAGGCTGCGGCTTCTTCTTTCACAGGATTGAGATGAGCAGCGCAGTCTGAGACCCGGGCGAAATCCACCTATTAAAACTCAATTCTCAAGGCAGAAATGCTACCGGTTGATGACCTTCATCCCACCTTCGGGGTAGCGGTCACCGGCGGCGACGCCTTTGGGCGCGACTTCGTCGATGCGCTTCAGTTCTTCCGCGCTCAGACTGATTTCGAGCGCAGCCAGGTTTTCTTCCAAGTGGGGCCGGTGACTGCTTCCGGGAATAGGAACCATATCTTCTCCCTGAGCCAGCACCCAGGCAAGCGCCAGTTGCGAGGGTTTGCAGCCTTTTTCTTGCGCCATCTCTTCAATGCGCCGCACAAGGTCCAAGTTGCGTTGGAAGTTTTCTCCCTGGAAGCGCGGATTATTCCGCCGCCAGTCGCCCGGCTCAAGATCGTCTGGACTCTTGAACCTCGCGGTCAGGAAGCCGCGGCCGAGCGGACTGTATGGCACGAAGGTAATTCCCAGTTCGCGGCACAGTGGAATGAGTTCGTCTTCCGGGTCGCGGCTCCACAACGAATACTCGGTCTGCAGGGCGCTGATGGGCCAGGTATTGTGCGCCCGGCGAATGGTTGCGGGCGCAGCCTCTGAGAGCCCCAGGCACCGCACCTTGCCCTCTTCCACCAGGCGCGACATGGCCCCTACCGTCTCTTCAATGGGCACGTTGACGTCCACACGGTGCTGGTAATAAAGGCCGATGGTCTCAATTCCCAGCCGCCGCAGGCTGGCCTCGCATGCCTGCTTAACGTATTCAGGCCTTCCATTGATTCCGATAAAATTCCCGGCTGCGTCGCGCACGTTCGCAAACTTGGTGGCCAGCACCACCTGCTCCCGACGGCCTCGAAGGGCCTCGCCCACGAGAACCTCATTTCTTCCGTTGCCGTAGATGTCAGCCGTGTCGAGAAAGTTCACCTCCATATCGAGCGCGCGACGGATGACGTCAATGGATTCCTGATCGTCCCGCGTTCCGTAAAACTCCGACATGCCCATGCAACCAAGCCCCAAGGCTGACAATGAAAACGAACTATGGCCGAGCCTCCGCATTCGCATTTTCTTCAACCTTCCTCTCTTCTTAATGAAAGAACGTTCAGCATAACACCCGGCCTGTACCCGCTCAAGGTTCGCAGGTGAACTTGCGTTGCGGCAATGCTTTTCAAATGAACCGTGTCAAAGAGTGATGCGTATCAATGATTATGCCGCGCCAAATCTCTTCCCGAACTGCGTTGCGGCTGCGATAAAATGCTCCCTTAAGAAAGGAGACCAATTTGGCTAATTCACCTGCGCCCGTTGGGCCTCAGCGGAAGCCGCTGGATAAACACGTGGTCTGGGCGATCCTGCTTGTGATCGCCTTCATTATCGCCTCCGGCATCTTCATGGTCTGGTTCGGACTGAGAATTCTTTCCCACAGCATCCACGTCCAGGTTGCGGAAACTAATCAGGACCGAAAAGTGGTCACGGTCAAGACGCCTCTGGGCAACATGCAAATCGCCAAAGACCAAAACGCGAGCGAACTGGAGCTGGGACTTCCGATCTATCCCGGCGCTACGCGGGCTACCGATTTCTCTGACGACAACTCGGTTTCCGTCACCTTCAACCTGCCCAATGAAACAAGTCTTCGCATTGCCGCGGCGAAATTCAACACTCCTGACCCTGTCAGCAAGGTCGAGACGTTCTACAAACAGCAACTTGGCAATGAAACAACCAGCTTCACCCGGAACGACGGCGAAGGCAAAGTTGTGCTCGAGATTGAATCCGGAGAACAGCACAAGATTGTCTCGCTCAAGCCGCATGACGGCGGAACGCGCATCGCGTTGGCACGGATTTTCCACGGTGAGG
>JAJYLL010000153.1 GCA_021787735.1 Acidobacteriota bacterium
CCTTGCATACATCGGGCTGGCGTGGGAAGTTGCCGGGGGAATGCCGGAACTCGCCCGCTGCGCCTGCCGCGTGATGGAACAGATCAATCCGCGCAGCTTCGCCGTACGCGCCAAAATCGCCGACCACGATTTCGGGGCGAACTCGATGGAGGTCGAACGCGAGATCGGGCGCGAGGTCCTGACCACATTGCGGGCGAAGAGCAGCGAAGTCCGCGTGAACCTGACCGAGCCCGAAGTGACGTGCCAGGTGGAAGTGATTCCGGGCCGGGCACTGGTCTATGCCGACCGCGCCGAGGGCCCGGGCGGCCTTCCGGCAGCCACCGGCGGGCGGCTGGTCATGCTGCTTTCCGGCGGATTTGATTCGGGGGTGGCCGCCTACAAGATGATGAGGCGCGGCGCCCATCTCTCTTTCGTCCATTTTTTCGGCAGCGCCTCGCCGGCCAGCGGGCCGTCGGGTCCGGTAGCCGAGCGCATGGTCCGCGTGCTGACGCCTTATCAATTTACCTCCCGCCTTTACGTGGTTCCCTTCGATTCCGTGCAGCGGCAGATTGTGGCCGGCGCGCCGGAAAACCTTCGGGTGCTTCTCTACCGCCGCATGATGGCGCGCATCAGCCGGGAAATCTGCCGGGTGGAACGCGGGCTGGGCCTGGTCACGGGCGATAGCGTTTCACAAGTGGCCTCACAGACGCTGCACAATCTGGCTGCGGTCGACCGTGGCATCGACGTGCCCATTTACCGGCCGCTTGCAGGCGATGACAAGGAGGAGATCCTGCGCCTGGCGCGCCGCGTCGGAACCTATGAGATTTCCTGCGAGCCGTTTGAGGATTGCTGCCCGCGCTTCATGCCGCGTTCTCCGGCCATCTTCGCCAGCCCGGAGCAACTGGACCGCGCCGAGCAGGGACTTGACATCCAGGCGCTGGTGACGATGGGACTCGATGGCGCGCGCGCCTTTGATTTCAAGTTCGAGCGGGGGCAGGTTACGCGGCGGGAAGGGTTGCCGCGACGGTTCGAGAAGTTCCTCGAATATCGAAAAGCCCTTGGGTCGGGGACTATACCGCCTCGGGAATCCTGACGGTTGAGCGGTTTTTCGCCTTTCTTTATTTTCAACAACATGGCCGGGTTCGTTTTTGGGTTCGTTTTGGGTTTGTTTTTTCCACAGGTACGTATTTTCAACGACTTCCCGGCTTCGTTATTGGGTTTGTTTGGGTTTGTTTTTAGTAGCCGATGCTTTGTTATCAATAACTTCTCGGGTTTGTTTTTCAAAAAACGTGTTTTTTTGTCCCACGCACGTTATTTTCCATTCTCTGGGTAGCCAGTTCGTTGAGTTGATGGCTGACCTGGATCTCCAACAGGAGCTTGAGCTTGCGGTCCATAAGGCGCTCGAGTCAGTGCTCCTGCCGGAATCTGCCGGCTGCGGGCCCAGAATCCAGAGTTCATCCAGACGCACTTCTGGAAGACTAGCATGCTAGCGTACAAATGTCAAGCAAAATCCGCTTGAGGGCGGCCGGGTTGCGCCGGCTGGCAACGCTGGACACGAGCCTGCATCCAACTGAACACGAAACGAATTGCAGCCGCGGCCCGGAAGAGGGCCGTGAATTCGGCAGACCTGATGAAGGCGCCGGACGTCTGCGCCGTTGTTTTGGAAATTCAGAACGGAGGATTTCGTATGACTGATCCCAACCTTGATATTGCCCATCTTTCTCACCGCATCAGCACGCTCGAAAAAGCAAATCGCCGCTGGAAGATGGGAGGCCTGGTCCTTTTTATCATCATGATGGCCGCTGCGTCATTGACCGGTTACAGGGCTTACGCGCAACTGAGCGCGCCGGCCATGCCCAAGCCTGTGCCCAACGCAGTTGCCGCCCGGGAGTTTGTTTTGATGGGCCCGCAGGACCGCATAATGGGTCGCATTGCTGTCATCAAAGGAAAACCTGCCCTGCAGTTTTACGACAGCACCGGCCAATTGTGGTGGTACGCCCCGCCGAAGATGGGAGTGGAGCCCGTGAAGGACAAATAGCGATTTCAAGGGGAACCCCTGGCCAATACTTCAGTGGGAAGCGCTGGATTTTGTGTTCGGCTGCAAGATCAGCAACTTTAGATCACTGGCTGGGTGGAAGTTTGTTCGCGTCAGTTGGTAGCGTGTGCCTCCGATGCGTTTGAGTCCTGGCATGCAGGTGAGAACGATGTCCCGGGCACTGTCGCTCTTGACCAGAAGCCGGAAGCGGCGGATTGGCCCGCTCCAGTTGTTGCCTGTGGTCAGGATAAAATCTATATCATTCTCAAACATGTTAATGTAGTTCTCGCTATCCGTAGGGTGCAGGAGGTGTTTGACTTGTGCGATCCGGCGGATAGCGTCGGGGCCCCCGCAATATGGCTCTACGATTGAACTGCCGTCATCGGCCCCGATGTAACTTCCGCCGACAACCGGACGATAGGATTGAACTAGCACGATGTCGCTGTGTGCAGGGAAGCGCTGCCTCCAATAGAATTTGACGCGCTCGGTCCAATCTGCATACCAATCTTGGAAGCCAAGCTGGTAAATCAGCCCTTCCCGTTTGAGTTGTTCCCGTTTAGCGGGCGCGAGCTTTTCAATTGCTGCCAAGGCCGTGTTGTACTGGACCGATACCGGAAGGCCATCCGCATGTAAACGCGCGGTTATGTCTTGATTCTTGAAGAAGGCACGTGCCTCCATCCTGGTTGCAACGGGCTTGCCGTTGCACGTTACCTTGAAATCGACAAAGTTCAGTCTTTTTTCGTCGGGAATGTCTATCGGTCCTTGGAAGTCACCGCCTTCCAGGTCGGGTAAGGGGAATTCAACCAATGCGTCAATATCTTTGGGGCTGGTGTTTCGGAAGATGTAGCGAACTGTGATCTTATGCACCGATATCTGCAGGTCTTCGGACTCCATCACGATCTGAGTAGTCCTGACAGGTACCAGTCCTCCGGCTGCTAAAGTGGCACGGGTGTCGTCGGCGTTGGCTGTGATTACAGCCAGGACGAAAAAGGCAAGAAGCATCAGGAAAATTCGGCTACGCATGGGCCAAAGTATAACATCGGTTTTTGGCCGTAGAGACGTGCTGTGAAAGCGCCTATACAGAGATCGAATTCCTACGACTTGCCGATCAGGACGCCGGCGAGGAATACGAGCGCACCACCCAGCATAACCTGCACGGCGGCGGAGAATGCCGGGGTATCCATGTAGCGGTGGCGCACCCAGGAGATGGTACTCAGTTCCGCCAGCACAACCAGGACGGCGACGGTCATGGCCAACTCAAACCGGCCTATGAGGAACGGCAAAGTGTGGCCGATGCCGCCCAGCGTGGTCATCAGGCCGCACACCGCTCCACGCAGCCACGGATGGCCGCGGCCGGTCAGGTTGCCGTCATCGGAAAGCGCTTCGGCAAAGCCCATGCTGATGCCCGCACCGACCGATGCCGCGAGGCCCACCGTGAAGGCGTCATGGCTGCTCATGGTGGCAAACGCGGCGGCGAAAATAGGCGCCAGCGTGGAGACCGAACCGTCCATGAGCCCGGCAAGGCCCGGCTGGACTATCTGGAGCACAAACAGCCGGCGCTGGGCTTCTTCCTCCTGCTCAACCTGGCCGGGACCGAGCTTTTCACGCTCCAGCGCCTCGGCCCGCGTTGAGTGCGTGCGCTCCACCTGGGCGAGATCATCGAGCAACTGGCGGATGCTTGCGTCGGTGGCGCGCGCAGCGGCGCGCTCGTAGAAGCGGCGCGTTTCCACTTCCATGGCGCTGACCTGGTTGCGGATCTTCTGCAGGTTCAGCGGCTGGATCAGCCAGACGGGCTGGCGCTGCACAAAGCCTTTCACGTCCTGGCGGCGGATCAGCGGGATGTGCTCGCCGAATTTCTGCCGGAAGAGTTCGATGAGGCGGCGGCGATGCTCGGACTCCTCCTCGCGCATGCCGTCGAACACTTCCGCCGAGCCGGAGAAATTCTCACGCAGCCCTTCGGCCAGGTCCGCGTAAATGCGTTCGTCCTCTTCTTCCAGAAAGATGGCCAGCGCCAGAATTTCCTTTTCGGAAAGGCTGTTGAAATCTCTCATTGAAATATCTCCTCAGCGACACAGAATTCTATTTGGTCTGTTGTGCAATCGCAGGAGAAACAGTCTAAACGGGACCCGGCTAAATAGCGATGGGTTTTGGCGGCCGGGTTTTGGCGGCCGGTGTTGGCGGCCCGCCAGGTTGCGGGCAGGAACAGTAGGTTCCTCCATATGTGCTGTGGTCTAGTAAAGGGATGTTGACTATGAGCCGGGGGCATGGAAGTAGCGGGTTGCTGCGGCCCGAAAGAGGAAATAGGCCAGGATCGCGCAAATCAGGCTGTGCATGGCCAACTCGGAGAACGTGTGGAAAATGCTCACCACAACGTGGAAGGCCATCCAGGTGATTGCAAGCCAGCGTGCCCAGTTGCGGCCGCGAAGCATATATGCTCCACTTACCGCCGCAATGACAAAAATGAGCTCAATCCAAACCTCACCGTTACGAAAAGGATGCCGTGTGGCGAGGCCCCTGAGGTGATAAGCAAAGCCTGCCACACCCATCAAGAGATAAACCCAAGCGATAATCGTAACGGAGAGAGGCCGTTTGTCGACGTTCATAGTGGTTTTCCTATCTCCCAATGATGTCCGAAAGGATCGACAAGCCGGCCCACTCGCCACCTGTATGGCTGGTCCTCGACAGGCCAGACGGCGGTTGCACCAGCCGCAATGGCTCGTTGGAATGCAGCATCTGGATCAGCAACGGTCAAAACGATTCGCACGGTACCGCCGCCCAAAGTCTCGGGGCTGAAGTTCAAGTGCTCCGGAGATTCATCCGCAATCCAAAACTCAGACCCATGCACGGACAATCGAGCGACGATTGCGTCCCCTTCATCTCCCACTCGAAATTCTTCTTTAGCTCCAAAGGCCGCTTTATAGAATTCGACTGCGCGCGCCCCCCCACGGACAGAGAGCATGGGAGAAATTTGCGATTTCATTTCCACGGCCGCGGAAACGGCAGCTCCCCATTCGGCGGGATCCAAATCGCGGGCATGACGGGAAAACAGCCAGTGATGGCCGGCGAGGTCGACGGCTCCGTACTGCCGCTCGCCGTAAACCGTTTCGTGCAAATCCTCGACGACCTTTGCGCCCGCGGATTTCGCCCTCTGGAAGTGCGCGTCGACATCATCGATGAAGATCGTCAGGCTCTGAGTTCCGTAGCCGAGTTGGGCGGGACTTGCGGTCCCGGGGCGGGCCTTCTTGAGCATGATCCATGCGTTGCCGAGATGCATTTGGGCTCCGCTGGCCGGTTCACCATATCGGTAATGTTCGCTGAAGCCAAACGTTCTGGTCAGCCACGTGATGGCTTCGGAAACGTCCGCATAGAAGATGTGCGGCAGCACAGTGCTGGCGGGTACGCTGCGATTGGTTAGCATCGGGCTTCGCTCCTGACAGGATTCGAAAAAACTTAATTGAATTCGGGCCCATCCACTACACCATACCGGGTGAGTGCGGATTTGTATTGTAAAAAAAGGTCATTTACCTGGCAGGGCGATCGGCACATGATTACGCCTTTGAGGGGAGCAGGGGCGATATAAAGATGGAGTGATGCCGGTGAGATCGCGAAAATCGTGAATGAAGTGGGCCTGGTCAGTGTATCCGTGCTCGGCTGCTACCATACACCAGCCGGCGCTGGCAGGTTTATTGAGCGAGCGCAGTACGCGCTGCAGGCGGCGCACCCGGGAAAACCGCTTTGGAGAAAGTCCGACGACGTTGCGAAATCGTCGCCCAAAGGTTTTGGGCAGAAGGCCCAGGCATTCCGGAACTTCTGCCACGGACATGCCTCGCTCCAGGTGCGATGCGGCAGCCACAATCGCCGGGTCCTGCGGGCGAATCAGACGTTTCAGAAGAACGGTTTCCAGTACGCAGAATTTCTCTTTCGGAGTAGCCGCTTCGCAAAGCAGTCCACGGAGCAGACTGCCTTCGCGTCCCCACAGGGCGTCCAGTTCGATGACCTGATTGCAGGCCTCGCTGATGGGTATTGGGAAGAACGCCGCTGCCCCACCTACCCTGAATTCCACCGCCGCCAGCCATCGCTGTTCCATCGTGTCAATGGCGACTGGCCTTCCATGCGGACCCGCCAGCACTGCACCATTGATGCGACGGACGGTTGCACAATCCGGCCCGCTGTACGTCCGAAACTGATCCTCGCCCAGATTGATCATCAAGTGCGGCTGGCCTGAGGGCATGATTCGCTCCAGCGCGTCAGGCATCGTACCCTGATGGTAATGGAAAGACGCAACGAACGGCACTAGCGCCTTAGACTGTGGA
Source organism: Acidobacteriota bacterium (assembly GCA_021787735.1). GTDB lineage: Bacteria > Acidobacteriota > Terriglobia > UBA7540 > UBA7540 > SCRD01. Next base: position 6,328 of record JAJYLL010000153.1, read on the forward strand.
CGCATGACAACGTGGAGCATGACCGGTGAAGGATACCACTGCCGGGTCTTGCTACTCAAGTTGCGGGTCTCAGATTCGAGTTCAGAGACCAGCGACCCCCGGCCGAAGGTTCACAACCCATTGCCAACGGTGGAATTTTTGCCATACAATGTCCGGTTAACCGGAAAGACCCTTTTTCACCAAGACGTCTTCCAGAGGGAGTACCGCATCACCATGGGTAAAATTTCAAAGTACATCACCTATCGCGGGGGCGAGGGCCAGTGGTCATGGCTGTTGCACCGCATCACGGGGATTGGCGTTTTTCTCTTTCTCCTGACGCATATTCTTGATACCGCGATGATCGGGTGGGGCCCCACAGCCTATAACGACGTTATGGCTGTCTTCCGGCATCCGTTATTTCGCATCGGGGAAGTGGTGCTGGCCGGAGCGGTGCTGTACCACGCGCTGAATGGTGTTCGGATTATCATCATCGATTTCTGGCCGGAGTCCACGGTGGTGCAGAAAAAGCTTTTCTACGCCGTCGTGGTAGTTTTTGCATTGATTTTTGTACCCGCAGCGATTTACATGCTGGCGTGGGTGGTGAAGTAGGAGGAAGGGATGAACGGAGCGGGACGGCCAAGGCCGCAAGGCGGTATCGATCTTCTGGCATGGATCTTCATGCGCGTATCGGGCGTCGTGTTGTTGTTCATGGTCCTCGTGCACCTTGCTATCATGCACATCATCAACAACATTGAAGTGATCAATTACCACTTTGTTGCAGAGCGGTACGCAACGCCCTTCTGGCGGACCTACGACGTGGTGATGCTGTGGCTGGCGTTCATCCACGGACTGAACGGCGTGCGGGTGATGATTGACGATTATGTGAGTTCGCGCGGCTGGCGGGTGCTTTCGCTGGCTTCGCTCTATGTGCTGGGGTTCGTGTTCCTGGTGCTGGGTTCTCTGGTGGTTTTAACGTTTAATCCCGCGCATCCCTTCTAAGGGTTGATTGCGGCAAGCAAGGAACTGAGGTTTAGGGATGGTCCATCGCTATGACGCTTTGATTATCGGTGCAGGCGGCGCCGGCCTGATGGCCGCGCTCCAGCTCTCTTCGCACGGCCGGGTGGCCGCGATCAGCAAGCTCTATCCCACGCGCTCGCACACGGGCGCAGCGCAGGGCGGTATTGGCGCCGCGCTCGGCAATGAAGAAGAAGACCACTGGGAATGGCACATGTTCGATACGGTCAAGGGCAGCGATTACCTGGCCGACCAGGACTCGGTGGAAATCCTGTGCCGTGAAGCCGTCGAAACGGTTTACGACCTGGAGCACTGGGGATTGCCCTTCAGCCGCACGCCGGAAGGCAAGATTGCGCAAAGGCCCTTTGGCGGCCACACGCGCGAGTTCGGCAAGACGCCGGTCAAGCGGTCATGCTACGCCGCGGACCGCACCGGGCACATGATCCTGCAGACCATGTACCAGCAGTGCCTGAAGAACCAGGTGCACTTCTACGATGAGTACCACGTGCTGGACCTGCTGATCGAACAGGGACGATGCGCCGGTGTGGTGGCGCTCTGCCTGGCTACAGGTGAACTCCACACCTTCCACGCCAAGGCCGTGATCTTTGCCACGGGCGGCTGCGGAAGGATGTTCAGTGTGACCTCCAACGCCCTCGCCCTTACGGGCGACGGCATGGGCGTGGTGCTGCGGCGAGGGATTCCGCTGGAGGACATGGAATTCTTCCAGTTCCATCCCACCGGCATCTACAAGATGGGCATCCTGCTCAGTGAGGCTGCGCGCGGCGAAGGTTCCATCCTGAGGAACAAGGACGGCGAGCGCTTTATGGAGCGCTATGCGCCCACGCTGCTGGACCTGGCTCCGCGCGACATGGTTTCACGCGCGATTTACCGCGAAATCCGCGAAGGGCGCGGCATCGACGGGAAGAATTACGTCCACCTCGACATGACGCACCTGGGCCGGGAGGTGCTGGACCAGAAGCTGCCCGACATCACGGACTTTGTACGGACTTACCTGGGAATTGAGCCCGCCAAGGAATTGATTCCCATACAGCCCACAGCGCATTATGCGATGGGAGGAATTCCAACTGACAACGACGGCCGTGTGGTGATCGATGAGAAGAGCACGCCGATCCCCGGGCTTTATGCCGCCGGCGAAACCGCCTGCGTCTCCGTGCACGGAGCCAACCGCCTGGGCACCAATTCGCTGGTTGACATTCTGGTGTTCGGCCGGCGCAGCGGCCGCCATGCCGCGCGGTTTATCAAGGAAAATGAACTGCCGCCGCTCGGTGAGAAACCCGAAGAACGCTCGCGCGAAATCCTGGACCGGCTGCTCTCAGGCCAGGGCAAGGAGCGCGCTGCCGACATCAGGGACACGCTCCAGAAGGAAATGATGGAGAAGGCTTCCGTCTTTCGCGACGCCGGAACGCTGACGGGTATGCGTGAGAAACTCAAGGAGATTCGCAGCCGCTACGCGAACGTCATGATTGAGGACCGGGGCACGAAGTATAACACCCAGTTGCTTGAAATTTTCGAACTCGGGGTCATGATTGACCTGGCCGACGTGCTGGTGGAAGGCGCACTGGCCCGCCAGGAGAGCCGCGGAGCGCATTCCCGCGAAGATTTCCCCAAGCGCGACGACCCCAATTTCC
>JAJYLL010000038.1 GCA_021787735.1 Acidobacteriota bacterium
GGCCCTGATGGTAACAGGACGGAACAGCTCCGGCATTGCATCAGAAATCGGTTCAATGCTTGTGAGTGAGCAGGTGGACGCCATGCGGGCGCTGGGCACGGATCCCGTGCGAAAGCTGGTCACTCCGCGCCTGTTTGCAACGGTGATCACGCTGCCGCTCCTCACGATCCTCGCCGATTTTTTCGGGATGTTGGGGGGATTCTTTGTCAGCTTTTACACAGTGCATCTGACCTCGGTGGAGTATTGGACCTATGCCTATCAGGCGCTGACCTTTGAAGACGTTACGCAAGGGCTTCTGAAGCCGTTTTTGTTTGCCGTCATTATTGCTCTGGTGGGATGCTACTTTGGCCTTACCACCCGCGGCGGCACAGAGGGCGTTGGGCGTTCCACTACGGAGGCCGTGGTGGTGGCCTCGGTGCTGATTCTGGTGGTGGACTTTTTCGTCACCAAGTTCCTGATCGCGATTCACTTCTTCTGACCGCCCGCACACGGATAGGCGAAGCCGCGGCCCTGCCTCTGGGCCCAGAGGGAAAGGCAGTCCGCGCCGGGCTGTTTATTGGGCTTGGCGTCGTTGCGTTTGCTCATAGCATGAGTTTTCCGGCCGCAATCGAGTTCCAGAATGTCTGGCTCTACTTCGATGAGAAGCCGGCGTTGTCCGAAGTTTCTTTCCGCGTGGACCGTGGTGAGACGCTGGTCCTGCTGGGGGAAACGGGCTCGGGCAAATCGGTGATATTGAAGCTTGCCCTGGGTTTGCTCAAGGCAGATGAAGGCAAGGTCTTCGTGGAAGGGCGCGACTTGGGTCCGATCACCGAAAAGGACATGCGCGGCATTCGCCAGAGGATGGGTATTGTGTTCCAGGAAGGCGCTTTATTCGATTCACTTTCCGTTTACGAAAACGTCGCTTACCGCCTTCGGGAAGAAGGGATGAAAAATGAGGACGCCATCACCAGCCGCGCCCGGGAGGTCCTCAGCTTTGTTGAACTGGAAGCGGCCATTGATAAAATGCCTGCCGAACTGTCTGGGGGCATGAAGCGCCGGGTTTCCATCGCAAGGGCGGTCGTTAATGATCCCCCGATCATGCTTTACGATTCTCCTACCGGTGGTTTAGACCCAGTCACTGCGCAAACCATCAACATCCTTATTCTCAAGCTTCGGGACGTGCAGGGAGTCAGTTCCATTGTAGTGACTCACCGGCTTCAGGACGCGTTCTGGCTGGCCAGGTTTGCTTATTCCAAAGACACCGGCGGGCTGGTGGCGATCAGCGGTAACGGGGCGAAAGGTCCGGAAAGCGCCACGCGGTTTCTGGTGTTGCGGGCAGGATCGGTCTATTTTCACGGAACGCCGGACGAAGTGGTTTCTACACGGGATCCATACCTTCAGCAGTTTCTTCGGTAAGGTCGCGTGAGGCCACGGTTGGACTAGAATAAGTGTCTTGGGAGTGATTCTGGAAGGGAGGAATTATGCCTCAGCGTAAACAACTCACCTGGACCCAACTCCGCGTCGGAGTGTTCATCATATCCGGTCTGATCGTTTTTGCCGTTGGCATCTTTTTCATCAGCGGCCAGGTAGGCTTTCTGACCCGCAATTACGAGCTCAAGACCTATTTCTCGGGTGCAGAAAGTTTGCGTGACGGCGCGCAGGTCAGGCTTGCGGGGATTGTAGTTGGCAACGTGACGCGCATCAAGCTTTCTCCCTATACAGACCCAAGCCGCGCGGTCCAAATCGACATGAAGGTTACGCAGAAGTACCAGGACGAGATCCGGGCTGACTCCGTGGCGACGATCGAAACGGTTGGATTGCTGGGAGAGGCTTACGTGGACATCAGCCGGGGAGGGCCCGGCTCGCCGCCGATAGCTGATGGCGGAACCGTCAAGAGCCGTGAAGAAGCCGACATGAAACGGATCGTCCAGAACGCCAATGACGTGGTTTCCAATCTTCGCGTTCTTAGCAGCACGCTGAACGACATCACCCAGCAGATTCAGCACGGCCAGGGCTCCATCGGCAGGCTCATTTATCAGGAAAACTTTTACAACAATCTGAACAAAACCGCCAATGAGGCCCAGAAGCTCATGTCGCAGGTTGAACAAGGGCACGGAACGCTGGGTAAGCTACTCACTGACGAAACGTTCTACAACCGGACGGTAGCGGCGCTGGATAAAGTCAACAATGTGCTGGATCAGGTACAGCACGGCAAGGGAAGCGCGGCGATGTTTATTAATGACCCTTCCGTTTATAACAATTTGAAGCAAGCGACTGACAGGGCAAACACTTTGATGGCCAGCATCAATGAAAGCAAGGGTACGCTCGGGAAACTGATCAAGGACCCAAGCCTTTATAACAATCTCAATCAAACAGTGCAGCATGTCGAAGTGATTACTGGCCGGATTGACCGTGGCGAGGGAACGCTTGGCAGGCTTTCAACCGATCCCTCGATGTACAACAACCTGCTCTCTTCATCCCAGTCGCTCCGGGAGTTCCTTACTGAATTCCGGACGAATCCCAAGAAGTATCTGACTCTGCGGTTGCACATCTTCTGACGTAGAGCAAAGCGCCAACAACTTTGCCTGATAGGCTGGCACCGGCGGATGTTCTGCGTTAACATAACAGCAGTAAGTCTTTGGATCAAGGGCGCAAGACCCTGCGGATCGTAAGCAATGAGATTCCACATGGCCAAGTCGAATCCGGGCCGTCCTTCTGTACCAGCAATCAGAAGGGTGGCGGGTAGCGGAATACCCTCAAAGTATCTCAGAAGAACAACGTGCCTCTGGCTGGTTTGCCTGTTGTCCGCCGCTCTCGCACCGGCGGCTCGTGGAGCAGAAAAAAACAAGAACCAGGTTGATCTCCTGATCGCACGCAACCAGGTGCAGGACCCTTATTTCCGCCAATCTGTTGTTCTTCTTCTGCCGAACGTGGAAGCTCCCCTGGTGGTGGGCCTGATCATTAATAAGCCGACCCGCTTCACTCTTGCCCAGATAATCCCGGACAGCCCGGATTTCAAGGGAGTGACCGACCTTGCGTATTTTGGCGGACCGGTGGAAATTCGCACTCCCAGCGTTGTGTTTCGTTCTTCGATAGCGCCTAATAAGGCCGTCAAATTGTTCGACAACGTTTATCTGACCTTTGACGCTGGCCTGATTTCCAAAGCGTTCAGCGGCCGGCAGGCGGGCCGCAAGGCAAGGATGTTCCTGGGTCGTGCCCAATGGGCTCCCGGCCAGCTCCAGAATGAGATCCGGCAGGGAGGGTGGTACAGAATTCAGGCGGACGGGAACCTCGTCTTCAGTAGTCATCCCGGTGACTTGTGGCGCATTCTGCACGACCGTTCCGCTCCCAGCAAGTACATCCGATACCTGTTGCCATCGAGTTCACCGCAATCTCCCGCGCGCGAAACCGCTGCGATGTGACGGTCCTGCAAGGCAGTGCCGTCTTTTTTTGCCCGGTGAGTCTTAAGAGCACTTATGTCTGCCTCTGGACACGTTAAAGTGGGCCTCCCCACCCAAGCCAAACTCTGGCCCCCGTCCCTTTTCTTGCGGTAGAATTGATATTTCTTTATGGCAGAAGAAATTCAAATGTTTCCAAACGAAGGGCAGGCGCCGGGCTCATTTGCCGGGCAGGTGTGGCGGAAACTCAAGATCACCCTTGAGATGATTAAGGTGGAGCACTCGGTATTCGCCCTCCCGTTTGCCCTGACCGGTGCCATGCTTGCCGCAGACGGCTGGCCCGCCTGGCGCCAGGTTTTTTGGATTGTCGTAGCCATGGTAGGCGCACGCAGCGCCGCAATGACCTTTAACCGCATTGCCGATCGCGAATTTGATGCCAAAAACCCTCGCACAGAAAAGCGTGCTCTGCCGGCTGGCCACCTGACTTTGCGTTTTGCAGGAGCGTTTACGGTTGTCTCGGTCGCTTTGCTGGTGCTGGCCGCATCGGAACTCAATCCGCTGGCTTTCAAGCTTTCGCCCGTAGCGCTGGCGCTGTTGCTGCTTTATTCCTACACCAAGCGGTTTACATTGCTGTCCCACATCGTCCTGGGGATGTGCTTGGGCCTTTCACCCGTTGCGGCCTGGATTGCGCTGAGAGGTGATGTGAGCTGGGCGGTCATCATCCTGGGTGTGGCGGTTACGCTGTGGGTCGCAGGTTTTGATATCATCTACGCCTGCCAGGACGTTGTTTTCGATCACTCCATGGACCTGCACTCGGTTCCGAAGAAATTCGGCATCACGGCGGCGCTCTATGCCTCGGCTGCACTCCATTTGCTGATGCTGGCGCTGCTGGTTATGGTGGCGCGGATGTCCGGCCTGGGATGGATTGCGCTTGGTGGTCTGGTTCCTGTGGCCGCGCTGCTGGCTTACGAACACCTCCTGGTGAAACCCTCTGACCTTTCCCGTGTGAACGCCGCCTTCTTTACCATCAACGGCTATATCAGCATTCTCTTTTTTCTGACCTGGGCGGCGGCCATACTGGTACGCTAAAAAGAACTGAACACCAACGAGGTTGTCCGGAGAACTGAGTGCCGGTATTCGCCGATTATTGCGTACGGAAGGGTGTGGCCATTTCACGAAAGACGAGCGAATCGAAGATAGCCAGGACATGCTTGCGGTAGTTAAGGACTCGTTCAACCATGGGTTTGGCGGCGGGATCGCGGTGCGCCTGGCGCTTCCACTTCTCAAGGACGTGCGGCGGTACGTCGATGTCCGCCCTCAGTTTCTGGAGCGGTTGTCCGCGCAGGAACAGGCCGTAGAAGAAGGCCGCTTCCTGCCGGGGTTCTGCGAATCTGACGTCGTCCTGTTGCATCACGTTCTCGCGCCTCTGGGAATCCCGAGCTCAAATTCCTCATGGCACATCCAAAAGGCCCAATCGGCCCTATCAAATAGCGAAATCTTATCTTAACCCCGTTGTCAAGGCCGCGAGCGGATTTCCCGTTGATTGCTCATTCGCCCCGAGATCCAATTCAGACTTCAGAATCCGCAAGCCGATTGTCTAACAACAGACTAGCACAAACCTGAGGAGTTTCGGGGCGTCCGCGTGGACCTTTCCCGACCCCACGAATCGCCTCTATTCCGCAGCCTGATTGCATCCCGTGATGAGGGGACGTAAAATAGGAAATTGGCCAGCAAGTTGCCAATTCTTAAGGACTGGAATTATGGTGCTGAATCTTCGCTTGGAAGACGCAAACCTGCAACCTATCGCCGACAAGGTTTTTGCCGGCGAGCGCCTGGACTTTGACGACGGCGTGACACTGTACAATTCAAGTGACCTGCTCGCCATCGGTTACTTGGCGCATCACGTCCGTGAAAAGCTTCATGGCAAGCGCACGCATTTTAACGTCAACCGGCACATCAATCCCACGAACGTCTGCGTGGCCAGTTGTAAGCTCTGCGCTTTCGGCCGGAAGCCGGACACCCCTGGCGCTTATACGATGGCGCTGGAAGAGGCTTTCCGTACGGCAGGGGAAAACTGGACGGAAACTGTCACAGAATTCCACATCGTCGGCGGCTTGCATCCCGATCTGCCGTTTCAGTATTACGCTGATCTCCTTCGCGGGCTGAAGGAACGTTTCCCGTCTGTCCACCTGAAGGCCTTCACGGCGGTTGAAATTGCCTACTACGCGCACATTACCGGGATGACAGTACAGGAAATCTTGGAGCGATTCAAAGAAGCCGGGCTGGGGTCGCTTCCGGGCGGCGGGGCGGAGATCTTTGCGCCTGCTGTAAGGCGCGTAATCTGTGACCACAAGATCGGCGCCCACATGTGGTTAAGGGTGCACCGGACGGCGCACGAATTGGGTCTGCATTCTACCGCAACCATGCTTTACGGCCACATTGAGAGTTCTGAAGACCGCACGGATCACCTGATCCAGCTCCGCAATCTGCAGGACCAGACCAAAGGTTTCGAGGCGTTTATTCCCTTAGCATTTCATCCCGCGAACACGGAGCTTGGCAAGCTGGTGGAATGGGATGAGACATCGGGATTTATGGATTTAAGAAACATCGCAGTTCCACGGCTGATGCTTGATAACTTCGCTCATGTCAAGGCGTATTGGATCATGATGTCGCCCCGTGTTGCACAGATCGCCCTGCGCTTTGGCGCCGACGATCTCGATGGCACTGTGGCCGAAGAAAAGATCTATCACGATGCGGGCGCGAAGACCCCGCAGGTGATGACCCGCCAGCAGATTGTTCGGCTGATCAAAGAAGCCGGCTTTGAACCTTTTGAGCGTGATACGCTTTACCGACCTGTCATCCGCACTGAAACCAGCGTCAGCGTACAAGCGTAGCGGATGGCTGGCCCTCTAAGAACCCACTATTAATTGATCTGCCGTCGCCGGAAGTGTAGCGCCACCTCATAACCCAGCAACCCCATTACCGGTAGATATTCCAGGACTTGCATCAGTGGAGAGTTGGAAAACGAACCGCCGGCGGCATAGGTGATAACCGGGGAATAGCCTAGGACGCAGGTGACGGTCATCAGGAGCAGTGCCGGGTCGGGGCAAAAACAGAGGAAGGGTGCAATCCAGGTGAAATACCAGGGAAAAGCGTCCGACGAAAGGAAAAGCAGCCCCGATAGGATGATGAGGCCTGCGCGGAAAACATCCATCCTTGCCTTCACGACGTAGATGATGAGTAGCAGAAGGATTACGCCGGCCACAAATTGCGCCTGCCGGGTTGAGTTGCCGGCCGTCAAAAGCAGTCTGAATAGACTGTCATTGCCCTCCCATTTGGCCGCGAAATCGGACATGCCCCGAAATAAATGGCTGCCGGCACCCAGAAACGGCAGATAGCCGAGCACAACCACCCCACCGAAGATTCCGGCGTAGGCCCAGCGGGAGCGCTTGAGAAAGACCGGCAAAAGGAAAATTGGAAAGAGTTTGGCGAGAGCCGAAAGGCCCAGAAACCCGATTGACAGTACCCCGCGACGGCCTATAATTAGAAATAAGATCGCTAACAGCAGTGTCAGGATGGCCAGGGAATCGTTATGTCCTGAAAGAGAGAAGGCTGTTAGAACTGCTGGATTCCAGGCGTAGATAAGAACGTGCTGGAGCGGGCGATCTGCTGCGGCCATGATCAAGAGTAGCAGGGCGACCGTTGCGAGGTCGAACGTGGTGAACAGCCGCTTGTAGCCCGCAACAGTGTGGACCCATGAAAAGGCCACCTCGCTTACCGGGGGGTAGAGAGTTGGCGTGGTTTTTCCGGTTTCGATAGGATGTTGAGGGTTCTGCGCCCATTTTAGCTGTGGCATGGCGGGATATACAGTGTAGGGATTCAGCCGGGCGCGGACGATGCGCCCTTCCCATTGGTAGCGATAAACATCTTCCGAGAGCGTAGGGCTCAAGGGCAAGAGAAAGAGACGAAAGGCAACTGTCGCGCCAAGAATCACGAAGAGTGTGGAAGCTCCGCACTCGTACCTGTGGACGACAAAAACAGCTATCAGGTACAGCGCCCCGGCCAACAGCATCAGTGCGATGAATTCAGGTACGTAGTTTTCTAGCGGCTGGTAATGGCGGATGAATTGAAATACGCCCCCAAGTGCCAGGGCAATCAGCAAGAGGCCCAAGGGGCCTATGTAACGCGACTTGGTGAGGTGTTCGTCCATTTCAGGATGTCCTGGTTTTGTATTTATTGAAATAGAACATTGTGTGTGAATGTTGCCTTTGTCGGTTGAGGCCTAACTCCGAGGTTCCATGATTCATATACTTCTGGGCATGATCGAGGTTCCCGCGAACCCGGTTGCGCATTACGTGTATCTGCTTTTTCACCGCGACCCTTTTAGCGGGATCTACCAGCCCAATACATTCGATCTCTCGATTGAGATTCCTTATTTTCTGGTGCTGGCCATTCTTTCTGTATACGGCGTTCACCGCTATTGCCTCACCTATTATTATCTTAAAAACCGGAACAAGAAGCCCGAACCCCTGAAGTCTTTTGAGACACTGCCTCGTGTAACTGTTCAATTGCCGGTTTACAACGAGCGATACGTTGTGGAACGGCTCATCGAAGCTGCCGTTAACCTGGACTATCCGCGCGACCTGCTTGAAATTCAAGTGCTGGATGATTCCACGGATGAGACCCGGTTTCTTTGCTCGAAACTGGTTGACCACTATGCCAGTGCCGGCCATCCCATCAAATACCTTCACCGGGAGAATCGCCTGGGTTTCAAGGCAGGCGCCCTGGCCGAAGGCTTGAAGCAGTCCACCGGCGAGTTGATTGCCGTTTTTGACGCTGACTTCGTTCCTCCACCACCCATCCTACAACAGATGGTCCACTATTTTACCGACTCCAAAGTGGGAATGGTGCAGGGCCGCTGGACCTGGATCAACCGGGACTACTCTGCACTGACGGAAGTTGAGGCCATCATGCTGGACGGCCACTTCGTCGTGGAGCACGGCGGCAGAAGTTCATCGGGGCGATTCTTCAACTTTAATGGTACGGCAGGGATGTGGCGCCGGTTCGCGATTGAAGATGCGGGCGGCTGGGAGCACGATACTCTGACCGAAGACACCGATCTCAGCTATCGCGCACAACTGAAGGGATGGAAGTTTATTTACGATCCGGACATTGTGTGCCCGTCGGAGCTGCCGGTGGAAATGAACAGCTTCAAAACGCAGCAGGCGCGATGGGCCAAAGGCCTGATCCAGGTGGGCAAAAAGATTCTGCCTATCGTGTGGAGCAGCGACCAGCCTTTGTACATCAAGATGGAGGCGACGTTTCACCTGACCGCAAACATTGCCTACCCGCTGATGATCCTGTTTTCGTTGATCCTTTTGCCGGCCATGATTGTTCGTTTTTACCAGGGCTGGTTCCAGATGATGTATCTGGACTTTCCGCTGTTTGTCCTTTCGACCTGCACCGTGTCTGGCTTCTATGTTGTTTCCCAGAAAGCCTTGTACCCGAAAGAGTGGATACGCCGGCTTTTCTACCTGCCGTTCCTTATGGCGACGGGCATCGGGCTGGCGGTGACCAACGGTAAGGCCGTGATTGAAGCGCTCCTTGGAATTGAATCTACCTTTGTCCGCACGCCTAAGTACAAGGTGGAGCGGAACCAAGAAGGGTGGGAGCGCAAGATATACGTGCGGCGTCGAATCGGCTGGATTCCAGTCGTTGAACTTTTGATGGCAGCTTACTTTTTCTACGCTGCAGCTTATTCTTTTTCTGTCCAGAATTATCTCACCACGCCATTCCTGATGTTGTTCCTTGTGGGTTATTCCTATATGGGAACCATGTCGCTGCTACAGACGCCTTTTCGGCGGCTGTGGTTTAACATTCAGGAATTTATCCGGGTACGGACAGGGGAAATTTCACCCGCGCCATCACAAAGTTGAGCCCTGACAATTCACCGCGCTCAGTGCCTGGTGCGTTCTCGTAGAAACATCAGAAGTTCGACCAATCCGTAGACCGCCACGCAGAACCACAGGTCCACAAACAGACCCAAGTCGGCATGGTACGGATGATGTCTTGCTGCCGGCGGAAGATGGGGTGCGAGAGCGAAATAGACGAGATTGCCAATCACTATGGCAATCAGATACTTGATCCAACGCTTCGCTCCTGGGGTGAGTCCGTCCATCATGTGACGACGACGCTCTCAGAAAAATTCAGATTCCTAAATCTCTCAATAGGAAGAGCCAGTGTAACATCAGCGGCGGTCAGGACGCATTGCAATCCATATCCTTGCTGGAAATCACAGTCTGAGGTTATTGATGGCTGCGCACATGCTTTGTCGAACGGTCAAGCTCAGGATTGCAGGGTTTTTCAGTCGGGTTTCGCATCTGAGTCGCCCCACTTGTGCCTGCCCTCGTTGTAAGATAAACATCGGATTGCGATGCCGAACCCTCAACTCAAGCTGACATCGGAAGTTAAATACCTTAAGGGTGTTGGTCCCACGCGCGCCGAGTTGCTGGCTGCGCGCGGAATCCACACCGTTGAGGACCTCCTGTACTACACCCCCTTTCGCTACGAAGACCGCACGCACCTGACTGCAGTTGCCGATCTGGCGCCCGGACAGACAACGACAATCCTGGTCAAGGTCATGACTTGTGGCCTGACGCGGACACGAAAGGGAACATATATTTACGATCTGGCCGCCATTGATGCCAGCGGAGCGCCCTATCCTCGAATGATCCGCTGCTTATGGTTCAATGCTAGGTACCTGGAGCGCAACAAGACCTTCCACAGCGGCCAGCATGTTTTCTTCTACGGCAAGGCTGAGACTGACTTCTACGGCACCGGCAACCTCCAGATAGTTCAACCACAATTTGAGATCATTCCTGAAAGCGACACCGGCGAAGCCGAATCGCTGGAAGTGGGCCGCGTCGTGCCCATTTATGAATCTGTGGGCCAACTTGGACCGCGAGTCCTTCGCCGGCTGATGAGGACGGCCTTGGACTCGTTGGGTGATCAGTTTCCGGAACTTTTGCCCGCGTCGGTGCGAAGCAAGAACAGTCTTGCGGGCCGCACTCAGGCCTTCCGCCTGACTCATTTCCCGGATGGCCAGCAGTCCTTTGAAGAACTGGCCCGATTTCGAACGCCGGCTCAGATTCGCCTGATTTTTGAAGAGTTGTTCAATGTCAGTGCCGGACTTGCATTGAAACATCGCAAGGCCAAATCCGCCCAGGGAATCGAGTTCCGGGTTACAGCCAGCCTCCGCAGGGACATCAAGACGATTCTTCCTTTTCATCCCACCGACGCGCAGAAACGTGTCCTGAAGGAGATCGCCGATGATATGTGTTCTCCCCGGCCAATGAACCGATTGCTCCAGGGAGATGTAGGTTCCGGCAAGACAATTGTTGCGGTCCAGACGGCTCTGTTGGCGCTCTCAAACGGCTATCAGGTGGCGCTGATGGCTCCTACGGAAATTCTAGCTACTCAGCATTATCTTTCCATTCGCCATCTGCTGGAACCGCTGCCGTACAAAGTCGACCTGTTGACCAGCGGGCGAAACACACGGGCAAAAGCGGAGCTGAAGGACCAGTTGTCACGCGGCGAAACCCAAATGGTTGTGGGCACACACGCCCTGATTGAGGATGACGTCGAATTTGCCAAACTGGGGCTTGTGGTAGTAGATGAGCAGCACCGCTTTGGAGTTTTGCAGCGTTATCGCCTGATTCGGAAGGGGCAAGTGCCGGATGTGCTGGTGATGACCGCCACGCCGATACCTCGGACGCTGGCGTTGACGCTCTATGGTGACCTCGATTTTTCGGTTATCAATGAGCTGCCGCCTAACCGCTCACCTATCGTGACAAGACTTGTAGAAGAGCAGGGAAGGGAACAGGCGTTCGAGTTTATCCGCAACAAGGTGAGTGGGGGCGACCAGGCCTACGTCGTGTATCCGGTGATTGAGGAATCCGCCAAACTCGACTTGCGCCCTGCGCTGAAAATGTTCGAACAGCTTTCTGCGAATGTGTTCTCGGAATTCAAAGTAGGACTGTTGCACGGGCGGCTTTCCAGCGCGGAAAAAGAAGAAGTCATGGAGCGCTTCAAGAATGGTGACATCCGGATACTGGTTTCAACCACGGTGGTTGAGGTGGGCGTTGACGTGCCGAACGCGACCATCATGCTGATTGAGCACGCCGAGCGATTCGGCCTTTCACAACTCCATCAACTGCGTGGGCGAATCGGGCGCGGGCGGAAAAAATCATATTGCTTGCTGCTGGCCTCGGATCCGCGAACCCCTGAAGCCGACGAGCGGCTGCGGACCATGACCGAAGCCAACGATGGCTTTAAGATTGCGGAAATCGATCTCAAGCTTCGCGGGCCAGGGGAGTTTTTTGGCACACGGCAATGGGGCATTCCGGCCTTCCGCATTGCGAACCTGCTGCGCGACCAGGAGATCCTGGAGTGGGCTAAACGTGAAGCGACGGAGTTCATTGAGCGCCCGGAATCTCGCCAGGAATTCGATGCTTATGTCAGTTTTCTGCGGAATGAGTGGTCGCGGCGTTACGGACTGGCGGGTGTGGCGTGAAGGTGTCGCCGGAAGCTCCTTTGTGGTCTATTAGAAGGTTGCTTTATTAGTTTTTCGCTTCGAGACGGCAATGCGCATTATTTCAGGCCAGAACCGCGGACAACGGATTCAAACGCTCAGAGGCACGCAACTCCGGCCTACGTCGGACCAGATGCGTGAAACGCTTTTCGACGTCTTGGGCCCGAGTGTGCGAGGTTCAAAGTTTTTGGACGCCTATGCCGGTTCAGGCGCAGTGGGTCTGGAAGCATTGAGCCGCGGGGCAAATGAGGTGGTTTTTGTGGAGCACCATCGAGCGACCGTCGAACTCATTCGCAAGAACCTTGCGGCGCTCAAAATGGAAACGGGTTTCTACCTGATGAATGCGAAGGTGCTGACCGCCATCGAAAGACTGGACGAGGAAGGCGAACCCTTCGATTTTATTTTTCTCGATCCTCCCTACAGCGAAGCGAACGAATATCATCACACCTTGCGGCAACTGGGCCGTTCCAGGCTGGTTGGCCCCGGTTCGCTTGTCATCGCGGAACACTCGCGGCACTACTTTCTGGAAGAAAAGTACAACCGGCTGGAACGGTCGCGAAGCATCCGTCATGGCGACACCCAACTGACGTTTTACAGGATTGGCGAGGAAGAAACCGGCAGCAGCGAAGGTCCGAACGACTAACATGCAAGGGGCGCAATCACTTTCTTGACCGGAAACCAGACTATCCCCTAAACTTGGTGAAGCGACCTGATAATAAGGTGTTTCAAGGTTTCTGGACCGTGGCGGGGTAGCTCAGTGGTAGAGCGAGGGTCTCATAATCCCTAGGTCGGGAGTTCGATCCTCCCCCCCGCTACCAATCATTTCAAGAACTTGCGGGAGCGTATCACGGTCTGTGGCATGCTCTCCATTCCTTTGGCCGGTCATTTGGTCGGCACCCACTCTGCCATTCTTTTGAACGCTTCCTCGACGGCCTCCGGTTACGGGTGGATGTGCTTTATTGTCATGGTGATAGAAGCGGGGTCCGCGATCTTCGACAGGGTGTAGGCGTCCGTGTACGGGGCGAATCAGGTGAGGGCCGTTATTTCGGGTGAGCTCCGGATTGGCGGATGGCTGGACAGTTTGTGTACTTCCGGACTTAATCGCACACGAGCGGAAGCTTATATACCCGTGCACCCTCATCAGTGGGCCCCTACAACTACTCCTTGGTCATCGGACGATACCTAGAGCCTGCTTATGCAGATTTGGCCGTTTTTCATGGACCCTTCCGGCAGGAGGCTTTGATCACACTGCCCTGTGGCACACATCACAGCCAGCCGAGATTTGAGCGGGACAATATTGGTGTGTTCCATTGGTGCTTGTGGGAGGCTGAACCATGCTCGGACGCCCAAGCTCTCTCCGTTTTACGCCCCAAGAGATAATCCCGCTATTTATTCCCTACACATTTAGCAAAATGCAGGCTGTGCGCGTCAAACTGACCGACCACGTTTTCCATCGGCTCTGTCAACTGATCGAGCGACGAGCGATCACCTGAACGCGTGCAGTTTTGCGACGGTTCTGAACAAGTATGCTGCCAGCGATTCGAAAACTAGCCCCAGGAATCATGTTGATTCTTGGAGCGTCCGCAATACTGCTGGTTTCGGACTGGAACCGGCGTGAGCAGAGGAGCGTGCCTGAGACGGTGCGGCGTCTGGCGATCTTTCAATTTGCCTCAAATTCTATTCTTGATGAAAACGTTGCCGGGATGGTCGATGCTCTGGCCAAGAATGGCTTTGTAGACGGCCGGACGGTCTCTATCCAGCGCTTCAATGCCGAGGGCGATTTTGTAACGGCCAACACTATAGCCAAATCTCTTGTTAGCGGGCATTTCGACCTCATTTTTACCTCCAGCACACCTGCTTTGCAGACCATGGCGAGCGCAAATAGGGACGGAACAGTTATCCACGTTTTCGCCGCTGTGACGGACCCGTTCGGCGCAGGCGTCGGCATCAGTGGCGTCAACCCTCTTGATCACCCAAGGCACCTTGTCGGCATCGGCACTTTCCAGCCCGTCGAGCACACATTTGAGATTGCGAAAGAAATCTACCCGGGGCTGACCCGCGTGGGGGTGGTGTGGAACGCTTCCGAAGCTTGCTCTGAAGCTTGTGTTCTGAAAGCGCGAAAGAAGTGTAAAGAGTTGGGTATCGAGCTTCTGGAAGCCACTGTTGAAAACTCTGCGGGCGTCCTGGAGGCCGCCCGGTCCCTTGTCGGTCGCGGAGCGCAGGCCCTCTGGATCGGCGGCGACAATACTGTTGAAACGGCGACGGATTCTGTGGTGGCCGCAGCAAGGGAGGGGAGAATCCCGGTTTTCAGCAACACTCCTGCGTCAGTGAAACGAGGCGAACTGTTTGCCTTGGGGGCTGATTATTTCGAAGTCGGCACACTGGCGGGAGAACTGGCTTCCCAGGTCTTGAAGGGCAGGGACCCCTCCACAGTTCGCATTGAGAATATTGTTCCGGAAAGACTGGTTATTGATACTTCTGCGCTCCATGGACTCAAAGACCCGTGGAAGGTCCCACCAGAGATGATGGCAAGGGCAAGCGCCTCGCAGAAAGGTCAGCCGACAAATGTTGCGCGTCCCAGAGAACCTGAACCCGGTCGCACTTACAAGGTGGGCCTTGTCTATTTCGCACCTGAACCCGGCGCGGATCTGGTCATCAGAGCAGTACAGGATGCGTTACGCGATCGGGGCTTTGTGGAGGGAAAGAACCTGGAGTTTCGTCAGGCTCACGCTCAGGCAGAGATCGCAAACATCACACAACTTCTCCAGAACTTTGACAATTCTGACGTGGACGCGATCGTGACGCTCACTACTCCCTGCCTTACTGCCGCATGCGCCACAGTGAGAAGGAAACCTGTGGTTTTCGCTTATGTTTACGATCCGATAGCGGCCGGAGCAGGAAAAGATATGACGGACCACTTGCCGCATGTGACCGGAGTCGGATCTTTCCCCCCGCTGGAGGACTCGTTGGCCATCTACAAAAGATTCCTGCCCCACCTGAAGGCTGTCGGCATCATCTACAACAGCTCGGAGGCAAATTCGCGCAAGGTGGTCGAGGTGGCCAGGGGGATTTGCAGGAAGCAAGGCATCCGCCTGGAGGAAGTGCCGGTCACCGGCACAAGCGAGGTCTACCTGGCGGCCCAGGTTGCTGCCCAGAAGAACATTGACGCCATTTGGATCGCAGGGGACAACACGGCTACCATTGCTTTTGATGGCATCGCGAACGTGGCCTCCAAAGCGAAACTTCCTGTGCTGACGAATGATATCGAGGCCGTTGACAAGGGCGCAGCCTTGGCCGTTCAGATCGGCCTCTACCAGCCGGGTTACGAAGCCGGCGTCATGCTTTCCCGGATTCTTCTGGGAGAAAGCCCGGCGACCATACCTATTGAGAACATCGCGAAGAAACGCATCGAGGTTAACTTTGAACCGCTTAAAGCACTTGGGCTGAAGGTTCCCCCTGACCTTTTGAAGGAGAGTGTGAGTTTTTACAACCTACAGGCACGGCGGGGCCGACCAGCCAAAGTGGCGATGGTGCAGATTGTTGACAATCCGGTGATCGACGAAAGCTGTGAGGGCTTCATCAAGGGCCTGGAAGAAGCCCATTTGAAGCAAGGTAGCGATTTTGTTGTACGCCGGTTCAATGCCCAGGGAGATGTCACGCAACTGCCGCTGATCATGTCTGCCATTAAGTCGGAAGGCACGGACCTTGTGGTTACTGCTGGAACGCCAGTATTGTTGGCTGCGGCCCGCTCGATCCATGAAATCCCGATCGTATTCACAGTGGCGAGCGACCCCAAAGTGCTGGGAATCTTCAAGGGCGATCAGCGACCGCCGAACATCACCGGCGTTTACGACGATCCGCCCCTGGATCGTGTTTTGGACCTTGCGCTCAAGCGTGAACCTCACTTCGACACCGTAGGAACGGTATGGGACCCGTCCCAACCGAACTCGGAGATCTCTGTGAAGAAGCTCCGCAAGGCATGCCTAGAACGGAAGTTGACACTGGTTGAGGCCACCGCTGCCGTTGTTTCAGAGCTGCCGCAAGCTACCGAGTCGCTGTGCCAGCGGGGTGCCAGGATCATTGTTATCTCCGCTGACAATCTGACCACAACGGGGTTCCCTGCAATACTCGGTGCAGCAAAGAAAAACGGCGTGCCGGTCTACGCAACCGAACCCAGGTTTGTCGAGCGCGGAGCGACTGGAGCTATCGGCGACGATTATGTTGAGTGGGGCAAGCAAAGCGGCCGCCTTGCCGCCAAAGTGCTTGCGGGAGTCAGGCCCGATTCGCTCCCGCCTGAAAAAACCAGCGTGCAGCGGACCGCGGTGGCGAAGTGAAACAACCCGAAGGCGGGTGCGAATCCATGGAGAGTTCGTATGTGGCTTACTGTCAAGCGGCTGTTGCTGGGATTGGTTCTCATCCTGCTGGCGTCTGCAGTTTTGCTGATTTCTGACGGGGGCCGGCGTAAGAGTAGCGGCAGCAATGCGGGAGTGAACAAAAAATGGGTGGTCAATCTCCTGGAATATGTAAACGTGGAGGATTCGGAACAGTCGGAGAAAGGGATCTTGGATGGCTTGCGGGAATCGGGCTTGGTGGAAGGATGCGACTATGAAATGACGGTCCGCAACGCACAAGGAGACATGCCGACGTTAAACGGCCTGGTCGATGCTGCGCTGACTGCCAGGGCCGATCTACTGATGACACTCTCGACGCCGACACTGCAGGCGACTATACGCAAGGCTCCGCCGCAATTGCCGATCGTTTTCACTTATCTTGCTGATCCCATCGCCGCCGGTGCGGGAGGGAACTTCACAGACCATCGCCCCAATGTGACCGGTGTGGCTACGGGCGGCGCCGATGAGGAAGTACTTGCGATTCTTCGGGAGTGCGTTCCCCGCGCGCGGAGTATTGGAACGATCGTGGTGCCTTCAGAGGTGAACACGGTTTACCACCTGCACGAGTTGACGTTGGAAGCGCGAAAATTGGGAATCGAGGTGATATCAGTACCGGCCAATACGAGTTCGGAATTGCCGGATGCAGCCTTGGCTTTATGCAGCATGAAGATTGACGCGGTGTGCCAGGTTGCAGGCAATCTCACGGCTACTGGGTTCACCAGCATTGCCCGAGCGGCACGCGTGGCCAGACTGCCAGCGTTTGCATTCATGAGTTCCGCGGCGGAACAGGGGGCGGTGGCCGTGGTCGCTCGTGACTATTACGATGGCGGCATTGAGGCTGCGCAGTTTGCAGTCAGGGTGATGCGGGGAGAGAGTCCGGCCTCCATCCCGATTCAGCCACTGCGTAAGAACAGGACCATTGTGAATCTGGCGGCCGCGCGGGCGGTGGGAATCACGGTCCCGGCGTCAGTACTCAAGAAGGCCGAGAAGGTGATCGGCAATTAATTGGCAGAATACGGGCTGCATGAGAGGACCAAATCATGGAAATCACTGCAGAGATATCAGGCGAGGCGAAAAAGATCAAGGTCAAGGGCCGGCTGGACGGCTACTGGGCAGACCATCTGGCAAAAGCGCTGGAGGAAGAGATTCACCGGGGCGCCCACAACCTTCTGCTGGATCTTTCCGAGGTGGTCTTCCTGAGCTCAGCGGGCATCAGGGTTCTTGTGAGGTACTACAAGCAATTGAAGGAAATCAATGGGTTCCTTCAGGTTTCCGAAGCTTCCGAGCCGGTAAAGAAGGTCTTGGAAATTTCCAGGCTCACCGGCATCCTGCTTGCCAGCGAAAGCACGGTGGCCGCAGTTGCCACGCCGGCGGTTCCCACGCCCAGCCTTCACATGGAAATGCATGGAGCTGCTTTTGATGTATTTCCCCGCACCCTGGGAGCTAAACTGCAACATCGGCTCCTGGGTGACCCGGATCTGCTAAGGGGCTGTCGTTTTCGCCAAGAGAGTTGCAGTACGGTACAGTTTCCCGAATCTACCTTCGGCATTGGGCTAGGGGCACTTGGAGACAGTTTTGAGGAGTGTCACGGCCGTTTCGGAGAGTTCATTGCGGTGGCGGGGACCGTTGCGTACTTTCCCACGGATGGTACCAACGTTCCCGACTACCTGGTAGCTGCTGGAGCCTCCTATCCGGACGTGCAGGTTTGTTACGGTCTTTCCTGCGAGGGCCAATTCTGCAAGCTGGCGCGCTTTGAGGCGAAGAATGAAACCGGGACTGTAACACTCACCCAACTGGTCGAGTCTGCTCTGGAAATAGCCAGCGCCGAGCAGATGGGGCTGGTCATAGTGGCTGAGTCGGCAGGACTGATAGGTGCTGCCCTGCGCCGACCGCCTACCGTCGAGGCGGCGAAGAACGCGCCTTTCGAATTTCCCCGGATCCGCGAGTGGCTCAGCTTTACAACTGAACCTGCGTATACGCGCAGCCTCGCGCTCGTGACGGGTGTGGCCTCGCGTGGAGTTGAAGGAGCACTCGCCCCGATGCTGCGTCCTTTGACTTCTGACACTCCAATCGTGGGGCACTTTCACGCTGCGGCATTTTCTTACCGGCCGCTGCAAAAAGGCAGGATCGAACTGACAAAGACCGTCAAATCGCTTTTCGAGAATCAGACCCTGCAGGGTATTCTTCATCTCCTGAGTGACGACCGTGCTTTCGCGGGCGCAGGCCAGAGCCAATTTGTTCGCGGCGCATGCTGGCTGGGCCCCCTTACAGGAACTGTTGAGGGAGGGACTTAGATGAGTCTCCTGATTGGTGCATTGACGATCGGGTTCATTCTTTCACTGCTGGCCCTGGGTGTGTTTATCAGTTTTCGAATCTTCAGCTTTCCGGACATCACGGCCGACGGGTCGAGCACGCTGGGGGCAGCGGTTGCTGCGGCGATGATCGTCAATGGCGTGAATCCTGTGGTAGCCACCGCTGCTGGTTTTGCAGCGGGCTTCGTGGCGGGCGCTGTGACTGGCACACTGGCCACCAAGTTCAAGATCAACGGACTGCTTTCGGGCATCCTGGTGATGACGGGACTCTACTCCGTCAATCTGCACATCATGGGGCGCAGCAATGTTCCTTTGCTGGGAGAAAAGACGCTCACGACCTACGCACAGGCGATCGGTACTACGGTGCTTGGTGGTCGTACCAGCTTGAATGTGATGGGTTGGGAAGTTTCCACCCTCGATGCTTCCGTGCTGGGCTTGACTTTTGTTGCAATTGCCCTCACCGGCGTGCTCCTATACGCGTTCTTCCAAACCCATCTGGGGACCGCGATGCGCGCCACAGGAGACAACAGTCGGATGATCCGAGCGCTGGGCGTAAATGACGGCAACATGATCGTGCTGGGTCTTGCGGTTTCAAACGGTCTGGTGGCGCTTTCGGGGGCTTTTTTGGCGCAATACCAGGGCTTTGCTGACGTGCAGATGGGTATTGGCATGGTGGTCTGGGGACTTGCGAGTGTCATCATTGGGGAAGCGTTGGTGGGAACACGCCAACTCGGTTTCATCATATGTGGTGCAGTGATGGGCTCGATTTTGTTCCGCCTGCTTGTGGCAATTGCCCTGCGCCTGGGACTCAACCCCAACGATCTCAAGCTGATTACCGCCGTCTTCGTTTTCTTAGCTTTGATATTGCCCAGCCTGATGCGCAAATTCAGGTCACGGAGGGTCAGACTATCCCATGCTTGAACTGCGAAACGTCACCAAAGTTTTTAATCCAGGGACCCCCAACGAAGTGCGCGCAATCGAGGGCGTAGATCTGACGCTCGAGGAAGGCGCGTTCGTTGCCATCATTGGAACCAATGGATCGGGAAAATCGACCCTGCTCAATGCTGTAGCTGGCACCTTCCTGGTTGATTCGGGCACAATTTCGTTGGATGGTACTGATATCACTCGCTGGCCTGAGCATCGCCGCGCGAGCCTGATGGGCCGCGTGTTTCAGGATCCCTTCACCGGCACCTCACCGAACCTGACCATAGCCGAAAACCTGGTGCTTGCGGCACAGCGCGGGCTTCCGCGCCGGCTGGGCTGGGCGCTGAACAGGAAAGCGAAGGATGAAATACGCGCTCGGGTGCAGCAATTAAATATGGGCCTTGAGCACCTGATAGACAACCCCATTGGCAGCCTTTCCGGTGGGCAGCGGCAGGCTCTGACTCTTTTGATGGCAACCTGGCTGAAACCACGACTGCTGCTGTTGGACGAGCATACAGCCGCCTTGGACCCGAAGAGCGCCGACCAAGTCATTGCCCTTACGGATGCGGTTGTCACGCGGGACCGGCTGACAACTCTCATGGTAACCCATTCGATGCACCAAGCCGCCAACCTGGGCGACCAGCTGATCATGATGCATCGCGGCAGGATTATCCAGGAATTCAGGGGTGCGGAAAAGAGGCGCACTCGCGTGGATGATCTGTTGGCACGCTTCGAGGAAGTACGGCGCGCAGATCAGTTAGATGAGACGGCTGCTGAGATGTTGGAGCGTACCTACGTCTAAACTGTATTGACTTTGCTCGTCTGCCGGCATGAACCTTGACGTCAGTGGCTGTTGACCTCCCGGCTGCGACCGAGCCCGGAAGAGGTTTGGAGCCGTAATGGAAAGCCGTTTATTCCTGGTCCTCAGGAACAACCTTAGCGAACTGAAGAGAATGTCAGACGCGGTGTCAGCCTGGTGCCGGGGGAACAATATTTCCTCTGCCGCGGAATTTCATGTCAACCTGGCGCTGGACGAAATCATCAGCAACGTCATCCGCTACGGTTGGAAGGACCTTGGCGAACACCAGTTAAACGTTCGCTTGTCCCTCTTGAATGACGAAGTGACAGTGGAGGTTGAGGATGATGCCACGCCCTTTAACCCTTTGGAAGTCCCTGTGCCCGATCTCAACCGACCTTTGGAGGAGCGCACGGTGGGTGGATTGGGTATCCATCTGGTCCGGCAAGTCATGGATGGGCTGGAGTATCAGCGGCTCGACGGTAAAAACTTATTGGTCATGAAGAAGAAGATCAGCTACTCGTAGGAGCACCATTCGCTTCGGGGACTTAGTGTCGAAGGAGGTGCGAAAATGACTTTTAGCGAGGAGAAAGTTGATGGTGTCATCGTCCTCGGGATCAGTGGAAAGGTAAATACAGAGGCTTCGGAAGACCTTCTCAAAAAGATGACCGACCTCATCGACAACGGGGCACGTCGTCTGCTTCTTGATTTATCCGGCGTGGACTACATTAACAGCTCTGGTCTCCGGGTCTTTCTGACGGCGGCCAAGAGGATGGCCGATCTGAGTGGAAAGATAGTCCTCGCAAATGTGACTGAATTGATCTATCAGGTCCTGCACGTTTCCGGTTGCACCTCACACATCGAGGTCTACTCTTCTAGGGAAGAAGCATTCAAGGCTCTCAAAGACTAATGCACAGTTTAGCCCCTTGGTAGCGGGCCCCCGTTTTGGCTTGTCGGTGGAAGTCTTGCTGCCATATCCGCGCCTTCCATCCATAACCCCTTCAGTGAAGCACTGCGAAGCGACATCTCTTGCAGCTTCTTTGTAGTGCTTCTCACCTAGGGAAAGTCAAGACGCAAGAGCGAGAAGTCGTCGTCCAGTGTATTGCCTGAGTGCAATTCCTGAAGGGTCTTGTAAAGTGCTTCGATCTCCGTGCCGGGTTCCGCTGACGGGCGTCTCAGGTAATCTTGCAATTCTTCAAACGACCACATGGTTCCATCGGGCTTTTCAACCTCATACACACCGTCGGAGAAGAGGTAAAGCCGCGAATCTTTCGGCACTTGGGTTTCAGCTCTCTCAAATTCTACTTTGGGGAAAGCTCCAATGAACATGTTTTGGCATATCAACTGTTCAGCTGGTAGGGAAGGGTTTCCGAAAAGCAACGCCGGAGGATGCCCGGCACTTGCATGTCTCAATTTCCTCGTTTGTCGATTGTAGACTCCGTACCACAAAGTGAAATAAAGCTCATTCTGTTTCTCCATCTGAAAATTCGAGTTCATCCCGCCGAGCACGGCAGCTGGGTCACGGAAGTCGACGTCAGGAAGGGATTGAGCCCGCAGTACGTTCAGTGCTGAGACTGATAACAGAGCAGGCCCTACGCCATGCCCGCAGACGTCGAGGAGATAGAACGCAAAGTGATTCTCGTCGATCCAGTGATAGCCAAACGAATCGCCTCCCAGGGTGGCAGAGGGGAAATACCTCCAGGCCGTCGTTACGTCGCCGCTCCCGATTGGCGCCGGAAGCAGTGAAATGACGTATTCGGCCGCCCGTGCGATTTCGTTGGCGAGTTTCTGCTGGCTTAAAAGCAAGGCCTGGTAGGCATCGTTCCGCTGCAACAGGTTTATATAGCCCCTCGAGTGGTAACGGATGCGCGCAACCAGTTCGATGCGGTCCGGTAACTTCACCAGGTAATCATTTGCCCCAAGGGCAAACGCCTCTGCTTTGGTTACGGCTTCCTCCCTGCTTGAGAGTACGATCAGAGGGATGTCCTTCAATTGAGGGTGCGCGCGGAAGAAGCGTACCAGGTCCAACCCATCGATGTCCGGCATTACAAGATCCTGAAGGATCACCGTGGGCAACCATTCAACTGCCGTAGGGACTGCGCACGTCGGGTCCTGACAGAATTGCAGGGTGATGTCGGCCTCCGGAGCCAGCATTCTCCGCACGGTTTCTCCGACGATGGCCTGATCGTCGACTAACAGCACGCGGATCGGGTATTCGGTCAACGCGGGAGAAAACGGTCGACTGGCGATTGCAGACATCAGGATATTCTCCCTTTTCTGGCTTCGTTCAAGATGGCGGCTGAAATATCCTCAACGGGGAGCAGTTGCCCCACTGCGCCGGCTTCCACTGCGGCACGAGGCATGCCGTAAACGATGCAGGTTCTTTCATCCTGCGCCATCGTTCTCCAACCTGCTCGGCGAAGTGCCAGCAGCCCCTGCGCGCCGTCCCGTCCCATTCCCGTCAGCAGGCAGGCTATCCCGGGTTGCGGCCAGTAGCGCCCCAGGCTCAGGAAAAATTCATCCACCGAGGGTCGGTAGGGATAGTCAATGGGCTTAGCGGTATAGTGGAAAGTAAGGTCGGCGTTGACTACCAGATGATCATTGGTTCCCGCTACGTACACCTCGCCTGCCTCGGGCATGAGATTCTCCCGGATGAGCGATACGGGAAGATCAGTCTGGTTGCCCAACCATTCGACAAGCGCCGGGGCGAACTGCACGTCGAGGTGTTGGACTATGACCACTGCCGCCCCCAGGTTCTTTGGCAGACCGCGTAGAATAATCGCCACAGCATTGGGACCCCCGGTCGAGGCTCCAAGCACCACTAGTCTGGGCGGGTGCGTAGGAACGACAAGGGGTCTAGGAGGTGGGGCTCCCAGAGACTCGCGTCCGGCAAACGCAATGAGTTTTCCCATCACGGCAATTTTCCGCAGGAGGTCCTCCCCGCCGGCGATTCCCCCGCCGGGACCAAAAACGGGCGTAGCCACCGCGTCCAGTGCTCCCGCGCTCAAAGCCGCAAACACTTTGTCCGCGTTGCCGGCAACAGTTGCGGTGACGACCAGGATGGCGCAAGATGACTGTTTCATGATGATGCGGGTGGCTTGCGCGCCGTCCATCAATGGCATAATGAGGTCCATCAGAATCAGGTCAGGGCGGTCGCGGGCACACTTTTCCACCGCTTCAATGCCGTTCGCAGCAGTCCACGCCACTTCATATTCCGGGACACTGCGGACCAGCCGCCGAAGCACCTCTACAGCGAGCGCGAGGTCGTTGACAATGGCGATACGCATCACTTTTCCGTCTCCCCTATTAAGTCCCGGACTGCGCTCACCAGCGTTTCATCGTGGAAACTGCCCTTGGTCAGGTAATAGCTGGCGCCGGCCTCCAAACCTCGAATTCGGTATTCATCCTGGTCTTTGTATGAAACGATCATCACCGGGACGGAGGCGGTGGGTGCGGAGCCTTTGATGCGCTTCACCAGTTCGATCCCGTCCATCCGCGGCATGTCGACGTCTGTTACCACAAGGTCAAAACTGGAGCTCTGTATGGCATTCCAGCCGTCGATACCATTCACCGCGACCGTTACTTCGTAGCCCCGGTTTTCAAGCAGCCGTCGCTCTACTTCGCGCACGGTGAGCGAATCGTCTACCACCAGGACGCGTTTCCGCTTCACCTTTTCCGCCTTTGCCTGCCTGCCAAGCTTCATCAGCCTTCCGCGTGTCAAAAGGTTGTCGATGGAACGCACGAGGTCCTCACTGTCCAGGATTGCCACCGGCGAGCCGTTTTCCAGAATGGCGCCGGCGCTCACGTTCGGCACTTTGCCTAACCGGGTGGGAAGCGGGATCACTACAAGGTCGCGCTCGCCGACCAGACGGTCCACCACCAGGCCATAGCGGTTCAGACGGTCACTGATTACTATCGCGTGCAGATCACGAGCGGGTCGATCAGAACTCGCAAGGTCTAGCACCTGCGTGGCATCAACCAGACCAACATTCTGCTCGTCGAACCGGCAGTACTGATGATCTTCAACGACCTGGATATCTGTGGGCGGAATGCTTAAAACACGGTCAACGCGCGTTAGCGGCAGAGCATATGGCTGGTCCCTGACCTCGAACATCAAGGTTCTCAAGACCGAGAGCGTGAGCGGCAATTGGAGTGCTATCCGTGTACCATCGCCCAGCCGGGATTCAGTGCGTACGTTGCCGCCCACCTGGCGCGCCATTGACTGGACCACATCCAGCCCGACTCCTCGCCCGGAGATCTCCGTGACCTGTTGCGACGTGGAAAACCCGGGCAGGAAAAGGAAGTCCAGCAACTCTCCTTCGCTCAACTTTTGCACTATTTCGGAGGTTGCGTGCCCTTTAGCCACAATCTTCTGTCGGACCCGTTCCAGGTCGATTCCATTACCGTCGTCTGTAACGGTGATTTCAAGCACACCCGCGACATGACGCGCCGCGAGAGTCAGCTTTCCTTCGGGGGACTTCCCCGCCTGGGCCCGCGCTTCCGGTAACTCAAGCCCATGGTCTAATGCATTCCGAAGTAAGTGAGTCAGCGGTGCCTCAAGCTTTTCGAGAATGTCGCGATCTACCGGCGTAGTTTCCCCATCGATCGTGAAGCGAACATTCTTGCCGAGAGACTTTGCCATGTCGCGCACCATGCGGGCGAATCCGTGGAGCCCGTCAGAAAATGGCCGCATTCGACTGGCTATGGCCTCGTCGTACAGGCGGTTGGCCAGATGTTCCAGCTTTCCGGAGAAACGCTCCAGATCCGACTGGAGAAGGGGAATTGCGTTATGTATCCAGCCGGATTCACGCAGAGCCTCTTCCAACCGGGCTTGCGCTTCAAGTCGCGACTCTTTGGATAACGCCTCGACCGCCTGTTCAACCGCTTTCCCAAGCATGGTCTGCCGCTGCTTGATGCGCTGCACCGTTTGGGTGAGGGGGTGGAGTGTTTTAACTTCCACCATGCATTCACCAGCCAGTCCCGTCAGGCGATTCAAGTTTTCAACCGATACGCGGACCGATGCGGTGTCCGCCTTGCCAACGAGGGCCTTAGCCGGGCCTTCTGAGGGCGAGGGAATCACTGGAACAACTGGCGGAGGCGGACTCGACTCGGGCCGTGTGGAACCGGGAGGCTCCATGAACTTTTTGATCAGTTGTTCAATGCCGGGGGCTGCTTCCGCAAGAGCATTAGGGATATCGACTGCCTTGTGCATGGCCAAGTGGGTGAACACATCGGTAGCTTGGAGAAGCAGGTCGAAATCGTCACGCGTTAGTTGCCGCTCGCCACGCTGAGCCGAGGTAAGCAAGTTCTCCATCGCATGCGCCAGCTTCACAGCGGAATCCAACCCAATGATTCGCGCGGCACCTTTAAGCGAGTGCGCGGCACGCATCAATGACTTGATCATTTCCGGATCGCTCCGGGCTTCCGTTTCTACCAGACCCTCCTCAAGGACTCGGGAGTGGTTTTCCAGTTCGGTACGGAACAATTCAAGCAGGGACGGATCCACTGCCACCGATGGCGGTAGTCCGACTACAGGCTCCGCCGGATGGTTAGACTCTACGCGCTGAACAGGGGGCGGGGCGAGCTTCTGTATGATTTGTTCAACAT
The DNA here is from genome assembly GCA_021787735.1 of Acidobacteriota bacterium. GTDB lineage: Bacteria > Acidobacteriota > Terriglobia > UBA7540 > UBA7540 > SCRD01. The sequence continues at coordinate 25,998 of JAJYLL010000038.1, forward strand.
CGCCTCGACGGGCTTCGAGCTTTGACGGAATCTCTTCCGCGGTGCACTGCACCAGTTGACGAAAAACTTCGTTAGCTGTGCGCAAGGAATCGAGGACGGAGCCGCTCAAACGGTGTTCTGTTTTCTGCGCCGCTCCCAAGATTCCCTCCATTGCTTGCGCCAAACGCGCGGCGGAATCGAGTTGAACAATGCGAGCAGCGCCCCTGAGGGAGCGAGCAGCACACACCAGTTGTTCAATGCGCTCCTCGCACGCCTCGACGCTCACCAGCCCTTGTTCGAGGGCCAGCGAGTGCCTATCCATTTCCGAACGGACAAGGTCAAGCATCGATGGCGTGTTGCCCGGTCCTATTACCACTGCAGACTCCTATCCAGAGAGTTGAATAGTCTGCGCTCGTCGATCATGCCGACGTTGTGGCCATCGACCTCAAAGCAGGAAGTGGCCTGTGCGGAAGGAGACTTTGCGAGCGTTACCGGAACAGGCTGCATCCTGGCGCAGGGAACGCGCCGCACGCCGAGAGTCTCGTCCACGCCAAAGGCAAACCTCTCGTGCCCATTTCCCACCACACAAAGTCGTGGCCGCCTTGCTGTTTTTGTCCTCGATTCGGGCGACACCCCCAGAGCCGCTTCCAATGAGATACAAAGAATTAACTCGCCGTTGACATTCACCAGTCCCGACAGCAATGACGCGGATCGGAACGGCACGAGGTAAGGTTTCTGGTATGCCAAGACCTCTTGGAAGACCTGGGTTCGAATGGCGAACCATTCAGAACCGACCCGGAGGATTAGTACCGATTCCGTTTCTTCGGCCACCGGTGCGCCCGCAGCGGTCAGCTCTTCTGAGACTTCGCGATAGTAATCGGCAGGCATTTCCCGGTCGAACAGGGTTCGTCCAAGAGTTGAGTACTGCGGGCAATTACGGCAGTGCACGTACTCATTCAGCCGGTTGCAGGAACGGTCGCCGGTAATCCCAATTTCACGCCAGCACAAGTAATCGCTGTCTGCTTTTGTGTTCGTCATGAGTCTTTAAGAACCGCTTTCCCTTCTTGCCGCGAGAGCGCTCTGCTGGCCCGCGCACGGTATAACCGGGCACCGTCAACGTCCCCGCGTTGATCGCAAAGGAGGCTCATATGCAGCAACGATTCGTAGTGGTCCGGGGCAAGGTACAGAGCTCTGCGAAAGAACTCCTCTGCCGGCTGGAGCGCTCCTCTGGATTCCTTGATTACACCGAGCAGCATATAAACTTTGGGATCCTTAACTCCGTTCTCCACCAGGCGTTCGCAGATGGCTGTGGCCCCATCAAGATCACCGCGGTTCGCCAGTTGTTCCGCCTGTTTGATGCCAGGATGTGGCAACGGAGACGAGTAAACCTCCGGAGCGTGGTCGGCGTCCGGAGCCATCGGTCCGCGTGTTGTGGCTGCATGCAAGGTCGTGCTTGCGGCCACGACTGCAGTCGGTGCGCTCATAGGCTCTAGACTGCTAACTGGTTTTTTCTTGTGACACGCAAAACTTTGTGGGTAATCCATCGGCACATATCCTGCCTCGCAAAAATGCGTCAATTCGGAGGCTCCTGTGAAAAGCAATCCTTCTTCGTCCAGAAGTTCGCTCATCCACCTGACTACTTCGTGGCGGGCGCGCTCGTTAAGATAGATCAGGGCATTTCGGCAGAAAATCGCATCGTAAGGGGCACGTTGGCGGAAAAGGGAGAGATCAAGGAGGTTAGCCTTTTCAAGACGTACTAAGCGTGTCACTTCCTCTCGAACCCGCCAACCCTCTTCACAATTAACGTAGTATTTCTCCCGGGACGGTTCAGGCTTTTCACGGAACGACGCCTTCCCGTAGAGAGCCAATCGCGCCCGTGCCAGCAGCCGTTCACTGATATCAGCCGCATCGATCCGGATGTGGCGGGCTTCCAACCCGGCGTCCAGCAGGGTTATGGCGACGGAATACGGTTCTTCACCCGAAGCACAAGGAATGCAGAACACCTGGAATGCCCGAGTCGGATGAACTGGCCTCCAATTCTCGGTAACGTAAGAGGCAAGGAACTGGAATGATTCGCTATGGCGAAAAAACCACGTCTCCGGAACAATGACTTCATCCACCAGCAACTGCCACTCGGGGCTTCCCTCTTCCACAAGGCGAGCGGCGATAAACTCTCGATCCTCGGGCGGCGCTTTCGTGAAAACTATGTCCAAAGCGCGCTCGATTACGTTCGTACCCATCGAGTCCGGTGACAGGCCAAGACGTCTGGACAGCAATTCCGCAACAGTTGCCACAAGGTTCATGCTGCCTCCACGTTGGGGTAGAGAAGTTGCTGAACCGAAGGAGGCAAAAGTTCATCCACTGTCAACCTTTGAATCAGTCTCCCCGCGTGGTCCGCCGTTCCGTGAAGGTAGGGTGCATCAGGAATTGTCACCTTTTGTGGCTCGCAACGAGACTCGTCCTGTTCGATGGTTTCAACAGCCTTTTCTGCCAGCAAGCCGAGGGGCTGGGAATTACCACCCATGCACCGATAGTCCACGATCAGGAGCCGTGTGCTGAGCAGCGGGCGCGCAGGAGTGCCCTCAAGCAGCGCAGAGAGGTCGATCACAGGCAGAGTCCGCCCACGCCAGGTGGTGAGCCCTGCAACGTAGGCGGGGGCATGCGGCAATGACGTGCACGAGGGATAAGGCCCTACCTGGATGACGTTCCGAGCATCGATTCCATAAGTTTGGCCACCGGCCTGGAAAATGAGGAGCAGCATCTTTTTCAAGCCACTTTCGTGAAGCGTCCGACCTCCTCCTGCAAATCGCGGACAGCACCTTGCAGGTTCTCAGCTACCTGCCGGAACTCCGCAAGCGAATCCTTGGTCTGACTAGCCGCATCCCGCAGCTGTTGCATGGCCCCCGCGATCTGGCCTGCACCCTGTGATTGCAACTGCATGCCTTTGTTGACAGCCTCAAATTCCGGTGCCAACTTCGTAGTGCTTTCGATAACCTGCCCAAGCCCCGAACTCAGCACAGTGACAGCCGCCAACTTCGCCTCCGTTTGCCCGGCGTACGACTCCACGCTTGAGACGCCCTCTTGGATCGCATGCTGTACGTCCCGGATCTGCTTTTCGATATCTAGGGCGGCCACCGCGGTCTGGTCGGCAAGCCTCCGCATTTCCACCGCTACGACTGAAAATCCCCCCGCTTTGTCTCCTTCTCTTTCTGCCTCGATGGCGGCATTGAGTGAAAGCAGATTGGTGCGGTTTGCTACCTTGGTGATTGACGTGATGATCTTGTCGATGTTTCCGGTTTTCTCGTTAATGGAGTTGAAAGTTTGAGTCATCGCGGTGCTTGCGCGGATCAATTCGTCGAGGGTGCCCCTGATTCCCTCCAAACTGCCGATGCCAACGCGGGCCGTCTCGGCGGTTTCCTCCGCCAGGCGCGTGACACCCGCCATCTTCTGGGCGAGGTCTCGGCCGGTGGCATTGATTTCTTTGCTCGTGACACTCACTTGATTGGTGGAAGCAGCCTGTTCGGAGACGGCAACTTCTACTTGGCGGATGGCGACTGACATCCGGCTGGCGCTTCCCGCTACCTGGTTGCCGGCCTGCGCAACTCTGACCAGAAGGGCGTTGAGGTTCTCTGTCATGACGGAAACGGAACTGATCAGTTTGCAGATCTCGTCCTTTGTCTTGGCCGGAGTACCCTGGGCATTTCCCGGAAGGAACTTCCTAAACTCACCGCGTTGATGGCGATTAAATGCTTCACTCATCCTTCCGGTAGCGATATCCCTTGTCAGGCTTTCGACAAAGTTAAGCGGTCGTGTAATGTTCAGCGTGACAGAAACCATGACCGCCCCCGCCAGTACAACGCAAAGCAGACTCATGAGCCAGGCAAGGGATCGGGAACGCTTGTCTTCGGCGATGCGGCCTATCAAAAGGGCCCTTAACACGTTGACAGCGTTCGCGCCGAGGCTAACCCCTGCATCCTCTGCGGCCGCAGCCCTTGCAGAGACCCGGTCTGGTGTCAAGGCGGCATCGGATTCCTTTACCGATCGGCTGATGGGCACGGAAAGGTCTGATACTCGTTCTACGTAGTCTTCAAACAATGGTGGAACGCTCTTCTGAAAAAAGGAACCCTCTCCGTACCGAAGTCTGTCTTCCCGAATAGCCGTCTCCAGTGAATAGCGCATGCGGGGAATGATGGTGTTGAGCAGGGCCCCGCTCTGGGCGTGAAGTTGCGCAAGGTCGCGCTGGTCAAGAGATCGGCCTTCGGACTTCACCCTCACGGCGACCGTTCCTGCCTCGGCCACGGCAGCCTGCGCCTGCAGGAGGAGAGGACCGGCAACATTCATCAGGTAATAAGTGTGCAGTTCAGAATCCAGAATCAGAGAAGAGTCGTCGAGGATGACGGGAACCAGGCGCGAGGTTGTTTCCACCATCTGGTGGTAGACCGCTGCCTTGTCCCGGGCCGGCATCGCCTGGCCACGTTCCTGGAGTTGCCTCCAGAGGCTGCTCAGTTGCGCCATCAACTCCTTTGTCGTCGTGCCTTGGGAACGTCGCAGGACTTCAATAGCCTTGCCGATGCGTTTCCGGACCTCGATGGTGTCCGCTGGTTGAGGTAGGCCGCTCTGACCCGCCAGAATCTCGCTCGTCTGAAGCATTCGAAGGTCACGGAGGAGCCCGGGACACGCTTCCAGGGCGGTTGTCCCTGCAACTTCTCTCTCACAGGTACGGATCCCTCGATTGTATCCGGTGGTAACGTAGTACAAGAGGACACCGATAGGCAGGGCAAAAAACACACTGCTGAGGATCAGTTTGTGGGCGATTTTCAAGCGCGCCAGCAACCGGTTAACTTGCTCCACCTGTTCCCCCCTAGGCAGCCGTTCTGAACCGGGACACTCCGCCCTGTAGTTCTTGCACCGCACTGTTCAGTTGGGCGGTAATCTTCTGGAACTCGCCCAGCAGCGATTTCGTCAAGTCTGCGGTCTGCGCCAATTGCTTCATGGCCTCATTGATTTGTTCAGCGGCCTGAGTCTGGCCCTGCATGCCCTGCTTGGCCGTTTCAAATTCGGGGCCGAGCGCCTGCACTTTTTCAATCATTTTGCCCAAAGCCGCAGCAATGCCATTCACTTCTGCTACCCGCTGACGAACTTCTTCAGTGAACTTGTCCATCTCCATTACGCCACTGGATACGGAGGACTGCATCTCCTTTACGACCGAATCAATATCCTGCGTGGCAACGGCCGTCTGGTCCGCCAGGCGGCTGATCTCACGGGCCACCACGGAGAATCCCTTACCAAACTCGCCTGCTTTCTCGGCCTCGATTGCAGCGTTGAGAGAGAGCAAGGCGGTCTGGTCGGAAATCTTGTTGATGGTGGTGACGACCGTCGATATCTTGCTGGCCCGGTCACTGATGATCCCTAACCGTGAGGAGATCGATCCGGTCGCTTTGACGAGTTCCCGCATTGCTGTTTCCATTTCATTCAGCTTGGATTGGCCACTTTCCGCTTGTGCGGCAGCATCGAGAGCGGCCTCCCCCGCACCGGACATCGTCCGCAGCAGATCCCGTGAGGTTGCGGAGATTTGCGAACTTGTGGCCGACACCTCTCTGGTCGCGGCGGCCTGCTCTGTCACTGTGGGCTCCAACTGCTTGGCAGATGCCGTGATCTCGGTTGTTGAAGCGGTGACCTGAATGCCAGCACGCTGTACCTGCCCGATCAGGCCTCCGAGGGTTTCCGTCATTTCCTTAAAAGACGACATCAGGTCCACACTTTCATCCGGGAAGTCAAACCGTCGGATGGCATGTCCGTCTGCGGTGGCCGGAAGCGTGAGGAAGTGTTCCCGTGCGCTGTGCAAATCACCCTTCGCCACCTTTCCTGCAAGTTTTGTCACTACCTCGATAGGCTTGGTCAAACGTCTCCCCATCACAAAAGCGATAGAGAGCACAACAAGCAGCGAAACAAGGCCCGCGAGAATCACACTCCAGAGGAGATTGGTTGACGACGCTTTCACTCCCTCAATTGGGCCCATATACTCGTCTTCGTAAGCACCCGCGACGATCAGCCAATCCCAAGGCTCAAAATAAATCAATGCCGAGTGCTTCAACCGTGGTTTCGGTTCACCCGGGTTTTGCCAGACGTACGAACGGTGGAACAACTCCCCTTTACCCGACGCCAGCGCGTGCTGGACCATTTCCTGGACAAACAGTTTCCCGTCGGAGTCGCGTTGCTCCCACAGACCTTCCCCATCACGCATGCCCCCTTTGGAAATGATGTACCGTCCTCGCTGATTGCCCTTGGCGCCGATGACGACGATGTATCCCGTGCGGCCGATGACGGTGTTCAGCAAAGTTTTCCGGACAGATGCCACCTCGGAAATTCTTTCTCCTACAAAGAGCATTCCGATGATTTGTCCTCCCCTGTTACGCAGCGGTTCGTAAGCAACCACATACCGGTCGTTTACAACAAAGGCTGTTCCCCGGTACACCTCTCCACGCAGGACAGTCGCCACTACGGGCGAAGGAGTTCCGTCAGGCCCCACGGCGGGGATGTACGTACCGATCCCGCGGTTACCGTTGCTCGCCGCCACGCTGGTCGCCACGCGCAACATGTCGCCTGAAGCATTCATTCGTTGGAAGATGGTGGTCGCGCCGCCCACCAATCGAGTGACTTCGTCCACAAAAGGAGCGGGTACCTTGAAGCTTCGGTTTTGGGTGGCCGGCACACCTCCGATCAACATCTGGGGTAGGGTGATCGGCGTTGTGCTCTGACTTAATTGATTCACGGCCTGCCAACGCACCATCGCCGTGCCCGTTGAAACGCCGCCCTGTTGGACCAGAATCCGCCGGGCCACCGAAAGGTTATGGTCCACTCGACCCTGCAACAAGTTGTTGGTCGTTTCGCAAAGACCGTAAGCATCTTTGGTAGCCTGGTCCACATTCGCCTCGGCCAGAGCCCTCATTTCCCGGGAAGCTTTTTGCGAAACGGCTCCTCGAAAATGCAGCAAAAGCAGGAGCAATACCAGGATCGGCAGGATCGCCGCCACAAGCGCAAGCCCGTAGATTTTGTTTCTAAGTGAGATTCTCACGCAGCCTCCTGGGATATTCCGCAAGCGAGGTCGCTACCACCATCTCCGAAGGGAGATACAGACGGACCGGGGTTCACGCGCCCGGCAGGCTTATCCTCGACCGTTGTTTTATGAACTCTCTTGTGATTCGCGGGCGTCACACTGAAAGGCAACGAACAAACTGGTCGGCAGGATTTCGGTAGAGATGCAATTCGAACATCTGGATTGTGAAGCACTGTTCTTCTCCAATCCGTTAGTTTTGGGGCGCCTGGAAGGCAACAGAATTGAGAGCCTACATTTCCGGACTAGAAAAATGTGATATGGCCAACAGCTATTTGGTGCTCATGGCCGTTGCGCTTGCGACCGCCGCAAGGGCGAAAAATAAACACGGCAGTCTCCCCCATGCCAAGAGGCAGCAAACGTCCCTCTTCTCGCTCAATCTCCCACCCGCGAGTGGCTGCTCTCCGTAAAAGTTCGCTTAGCACAGCAGGATCACTACGCGTGCGCTGTCGGTTCCTGCAAGGCGGGTCAGGCCGCCTTACGGACCGGAAAGGTCTCAACCGTAGAATGCGTCACATCGTATACTTGTGGCGCTGGCTTACCTTCAATGTAATTGCCCAGGATTTTCAAGACGTTGGCCGACTCTTCGTGGTCATAGGTTTCAAAATTCTCCTGGCGCTCCCACAAGGTGACTCCGAGCGCCTCTTTCTTATCCTTTGAAACCAGCGTGAATTCGCCCGCGAATCCGGCGAACTTTTTCAGGATGGGGATGATCTCTTGATCGACGGCCCGGGTAAGGCCTTTGTCCTCATTCGGCTTCAGCTTCATTTTGAGGATTCTTACAAACATGGGAGTACCCTCCTTTTCGGACAGGGTTCTACCTGCTAGTAAACTTAAATCGGCCAGATGTCTACGCCTATGATCTGTATCACAGACCGGGGTGATGCAAGTTACGTAGAATCTGATCCATGAGCATGGCAATTCCTTGTGAAATGGCGTCGTTGTAGCTGTGGTCATGGCCGCTGCTTGTTGCCAGGACTGATTTGGGATGTCCGGTTACGGCACCATGAAATCTGCTGAAGGTATAGCACTTGCAGGCAAGGTCCTGGAGTTCGATTTGGTTCCGCGACGTTTCCGGATCACTCAATAGTTGCAGGAAAGGAGCCCCCAATGGATCCATTCCTTGAGGCAGCAATCGAAGAAGCCCGGCAAGGCCGCCGTGAAGGCGGAATTCCTATTGGATCAGTGATCGTTCACCATGGCTTGATCATCGGCCGCGGCCATAATCGGAGAGTGCAGCAAGGCAGCGCAATCTTGCACGGCGAAATGGATGCACTTGAGAATGCCGGCAGGCAACCGGCTTCCGTATACCACGAATCGGTTCTGTACACCACCTTGTCTCCGTGCTCGATGTGCAGCGGAGCGATCCTGCTATACGGCATTCCGAAATTGATCGTGGGTGAGAACAAAACCTTCCTGGGGGAAGAGGAACTCTTGCGATCGCGTGGCGTAACAGTAGAGGTCCTGCAGGAGCGGGACCTTATTCAACTGATGGAAGACTTCATTGCAGCCGAACCCCAGCTTTGGAATGAGGACATCGGTGTGCCAGATACGCCGTCGAACGGTTGATGAGCATCATCTCTTCACAGTAAGGATTTGCCTCGACGCGTAACCGCGCCATCCTTCACCGTTTTCATACCCCAGTCGGATGCCCGCAATCCCCAGCCTGATTTTCCGGCGCCGCTGACTGACGGGCAACCTACCACTCGGAAATGACGTTGAAACCAACGGTGCCGTAGGTGGTCATGGAATCAAGCACTTGGCTCGCCTGCTCTACCGGCAAACAGCGGGTGACCAACCGTTTAGGGTTTAATTTGCCGCTGGAGACGAGTGCCAACAGACCACGATAGCTGGTCGTGGGGCAACCCAGGCTGGGAATGAAACTGATTTCCTGTACGAGCATTACGTCAACGGGCAATGGCAAAACGCCACGCTCCTTGGCACCGGTCAGACCAATCTGCACGTGGCGGCCGCCCTTGCGAATCGACTGTAATGCCGGCAGGGCAGTATCGGAGGCCCCCACAGCATCCACGGACAAATCAGCGCCACCACCGGTGATCTCGCGGACCCGTTCAACCGCGCCTTGCTCGCGGGCGTCGACCGCTGCTGCGGCGCCTTCAGCTTTGGCCAGGGTTAACTTTGCTGCTGAAATATCCACTGCCACGGCTTGTGCGCCCAGGGACACGGCGATCTGTATTGCCGATAGCCCGACTCCGCCCGCACCGAAAACCGCCACCCACTCCCCGGGTTGCAGTTTCGCCCGGTCAACCAGCGCGTGATAGCTGGTCATGTATCGGCACCCGAGGGCTGCCGCAGTGACGGCATCGATGCCATTGGGCAGTCGCACCAGGTTCGCATCGGCTGCCGGGATGACGGCCAGACGTCCATAGCCGCCGTTGAAATGAGTACCGATTGCACCGTGGGCAAGGCATATATTTGATCGACCCGTCTGGCAGTATTCGCAGCGCCCGCACGCCATATGGAATGGCACTGTGATGCGGTCGCCGGGTCGGAAGGTATGGACATCGGCCCCCACGGACTCCACTACCCCAGCTAACTCATGTCCCATCACGAGCGGAAGCGCAGGCTGGATACCCATCCATGCCCAATCCCCCTGCCAGAGGTGCCAATCGCTTCGACAAATGCCGCACGCTTCGACGCGGATCAGCGCGCTATCAGGGCCTGGAGAGGGATCAGGCAGGTCCATGATCTTAAGGGGTTGACAGAATTCGGTCATTACTGCTGCTTTCATGACAAAATCCTCCTCTCAACTGAAGATAGTTCTCCCGAATCAGCTTTTCCGCCCATTCTTGTGTGTTGCTCGTCCATGCGGGGCGGACGATAAAGGTCATGGACTCCTTAAAGGGCGGCCGCTATTACCAAGTCTTGCAAAGAGCAGCAGCAAGCCCGGAGCGGGTGGATAGCCTTGGTGCGGAAAACGACGTCATTGGCCTATCCCCGGTACGTACGAGCCTGCCGCCAGTCTCGCCCTATCGCATCTGCCGCCTTGATGGCATCTGCCACCATTTCTGGATACACCTCGAAGGGCTCGTTGTGGATCGTTTCTCCTTGTGCCGTACTGCGGTTGGCAATTCGATTCAGCATGTCAGGTGTTATCTGATCGAATCCAATTTCGGCCAGTGTGACCGGCAACCCTATTGATGTCGAAAAGCCAAGCACTTCCTCCATGGTCGAGTGAGCCTGGCCTTCCAGTACCAGTTGAACCAGGACGCCGAAGGCCACTTTCTCGCCATGCAGATACGGACGGGTCTCGGGAACGGCGGTCAGCCCGTTGTGAACTGCGTGCGCCGCTGCAAGTCCGGAAGATTCAAAGCCGAGGCCGGAAAGAAGTGTGTTGGCTTCCACCAGTCGCTCCAAACCCGCAGTAACAGACCTGGCTCGGAGTGCTGCCAGGGCGTCCACCCCATCTTCTAGAAGAGTGCGGTAGCACAACTGGGCGAGCGCCAGGGCGCTTCGAGTTGAAGCTCCGCCCCGCATGTTTCGGACGTGGCTCTCCACGCAGGTCTTTGCTTCAAACCACGTGGAGAGCGCATCACCCATTCCGGCCACCAGCAGGCGGGCAGGGCTCTGCGCAATTACCTGAGTATCAACCAGGACTAAATCAGGATTCCTGCGGAAGAGTCGTATCTCGCGGAAGACGCCCTCGTCGGTGTAAACGATGGAGAGGGCGCTGCAAGGGGCATCGCTGGAAGCGACGGTGGGACAACTCACTACAGGAAGATTGAGGTCCGCCGCTACTGCCCGGGCCGTATCAATCGTCTTGCCCCCGCCCGCACCGACAATCACTTTGGCTTGTTGCCGGCGCGCTTCCGCCTTTACGCGCTCAATCTCGGCAATTGAACATTCTCCTCCAAACTGAGCCACCTGATAGGCTAGTCCCGCCTCGGGGAATGTCTTGGCCCAGGTTTCGGAAAGCAAAGCAGCGGCTGACCTGCCTGCAACGATTAACACGGGACCGGCCAGACCCAAGGCAGCCATTTCCTGTCCGAGAAATTGCGTGGCGTTCTTACCCTGGGTATAACGGCTTGGCGAACAGAAGACACTTAGCATGGCTTTTCCTCCGGGATAAAGTTGTCTACCCTTCCGAACCAGCTTTTCTGGCCTGTCCTTCCCGGGCGCGGCATTCGGCCTTCAGTCCAGGGAGGAAGTGATCCGGCCGAGTTCCTCCTCGGTAAAGAGCCGATGGGTCCGAGTGCGCACATTGCCAAGCTTGGCAATGGCTAGTGCCATTTCCGCGACCTTCTCCTCATTTGGAGCTTTCAGAATGAAAAGGGTGTCAAACTCACTCCCCATGACCATGTAATACGCTTGAACTTCTCCCCCCAGCTGGCGAATTGTCTTCTTAGCTGCCTCACCCCGTGCGGAAAGCTGCTTGATTTTCTCGATCCCTTGTTGAGTAAAACTGAACAACATCAGATAGGTTGGCATTTCATCCTCCTCTGCGTTCATCTTGTTGCCCGGTAGAACTCGTGTTTCAGTACTGCGCAAGGCGTTGCGTGGCATCTTTCACGCAGCTATTGGACATGTCCCGCATACCTTCCGAGAGCCGTCGGGTTGCCGAAGCGCGACTGTTATAGGCGGCAAACTTATCACGGAGGGCGTCAATTCCCCGAACGTCAGCGGCGATGTCGCTCCTTTGTACCGGTTGAGGCGCCGTCTCCGAACCTTCGAAGGGCAAGATCGAAGCCACCACCACGACCCCAAGGCACATGCTGCCTAACATCACTCTTCCTCCCCGAATTCATATTGACCACACAAGCCAAACGCGCGGTTTTATGCCGGAAAAGAAAAATTAAGGAACAATCGCCCAGCCATGGTACCGGGACCTCCATGAGAAGCCGCGTCTACACGAGCACCTGCGAGCCCTCCCTGTGTTTTAAACACCGCCTAATGGCACCCAATAACTCTATTCTTCCAAAAGTCCCCAAATGCGCGGTGATCCATGTCACCTCCGGCTGTGCTGTGAGCCGACTCTTGGGAGTTGGAAAGTCCTGTGACTGCCAATTTGTGAAAGAAATGCAATCCAATTGGTTGCTATACGACCAATCCGTGTTATTCCCTTGTTCCCACCGGATTCCGAGAATCAAAGATAGGCTGGCGGCACACGGTCAAGAGTAGATGCCACCGTCATACCTTCCGAATGGGCAACAATCCAGTCGCCTGGTGTTTCCGGTCTGCGTTGCGCCCGCGAGCGAAGGTCTCTTCAGCGATTGCTGATGGTAAGGGGATCTCACACTCGTTAGGCGCAGACCTCTGCCGGGTGATGGCAGTCACTGCCCACGTACCTTGCACAGCATTACGATTTTCCGAAGGATGGGGAGGAGGAGGGTCGGAACATGAATAACCAAAGCCGACGCAGGTTGTTGGAGAGTGCTTGTGCGCTAGCAGCCGCCACAACACTGGGCCCAAGCCAGCCGGGCAAATCCACGATGCTGGCCCGGCTGTTGAATGGCGAGAATTCCGAACCGCCCCTGAAGGCCACCGCGTGTCTCGAAACAGAAGACGGCGCGAAGATCTACTACGAGGATCGCGGGGAGGGCCAGCCAATTCTGCTCGTCCACGGATGGTTGTGCTCATCCAGGTTCTGGCAGAAGAATGTCCCTGACCTGGCGACCAGGTTCAGGGTTGTGACTCTCGATTTTCGAGGCCACGGAAACTCCTCCAAGGCGCTAACCGGCCACACCATCAAACAATATGCCCACGACGTGCGGGAGGTTATCGAGCGCCTGCGGCTGCAGCAAACTGTACTCGTGGGGTGGTCCCTGGGCGGGGCAGTGGTTATTTCCTATTACGAGCAATACGGCGAGGATACACGCCTGAAAGCGCTGGGATTGGTGGATTCCTGTCCTTTCCCCTTTAGCCCGGAGGTCTGGAACAGCCACTCGCTGAGAAACTACAACTATGAGGGCATGAATGCGACGTTTGCTGATCTCACAGCAGATCCAAGGAAGTTTGCCATCGGATTCACCAACAGAATGTTTAAGCAAAAACCTTCAGAAGCCGACATGGATTGGGTTGTCGCGGAGATGCTGAAGACACCACCATGGATTGCAGAAGCTGTGTACTCCGATTTCCTGATGAGCGATCACGCCAAATCACTGTCGGCCATCAAAGTGCCGGTCATCGTCTTCTCTGCCGACTCAGGCGTCTTCCACAACGGAATCGCCCAGGGCAAAGCTATTGCAAACCAGGTGCCGCAGGGAACTTTCATTCCGTTCGAGGATGCCGGTCACATTCTCTTCTACGAACAGCCGCAGAAGTTCAATGCCGCCTTGGCGGATGTTGTTAAGGCGCTGTAGTTATTGACCCACTATCGAAGAAAATCATTTCCCCAAAATCCATGTCACGGATGACGTGTGATAACCGCCCCTCCCACAAGCAAAACCTGAGTAGGCCGTTATTATGGTTTGGCTTTTGCCAGCGCAACCAACTCCCGGACCATATGCCAATTGGAATTTACCTTAACAGTCGCTTTTAACTTCTCGCCGCCAGAGAACCGAAAGTGGTTCTTCCCGGTCTTCTCGTCGAGAAATTGCTGGCTTAACTTGCGCGGCTTGTTGCACTCACTGTCGGCCTTGCCTGGGCTTGGGATCCCCCGCTGCGAAAAGACTCGCGGAAGTTATGCTGAGAAATTTGCGTCGGTCCATCGGCGTTCCCCTGCTATCCCAGCGTGAGCAGGGCAATCTGATGTCCCGTGATGCTCACGGATAGAGATGGCGCTCATCGATTTCAGCTTTGGGCTCGCCGGCTTCCACGATGCGCGCAATCAGCCTTTCCCGCAAGTAAGCTGCGATTTCGGGCAACGGCCGGTCACCATCGTAATGGACCAGTTCAGGCGGGTCTTGGCGGCCTGCCAGGTTCAGCAACTGATGAGGATCGGCAGCTAGGTTGTACATTTGATATTCCTGATAGTGCGTGCTGCCGGGATCGCGGCCTCCGTTGCCGTTGGGATCAACCACGCAATACGTCCATTGGTCAGTCCGCAAAGCCCTGGCCACCATCGATTCGCTGATCTGAATGAAGACCTCGTTCTGCCATTTTCTCCGGGCTTCTATCTGGTTAATTAGCGGCAGGAAACTCCGACCGTGCATGGAAGCTGGTGCTGGCACACCGACCGCGGCCAGCAAGGTCGGAGCGATGTCGATCATGCTGACTAGACCCTCTACCTTCCGCGACTGGTTAAGCCCTGGCCCCTGCATGATCAGTGGTACATGAATTGAGCTTTCGTGAGGGCTCCGTTTGTATTCTGTGTTGCGAGTCCGGAAGTGGCAGCCGTGATCGCTCATGAAAACCACAATCGTGTTGTCCAGCAAGTTCTCTTCGGCAAGCGTCTTCAGGATGGTGCCGACAAATTCGTCGATGCTCTTGCAGTCGCCGTAGTAACCGGGAAGTTGTGCCTGCCAGTCACCGGGGAAGAAGCGCAAATCTTTGGGGGCAAAGGGATTCTGATAACGCGCGATGTAACCCTTGGGCGGCAGAAAGGCGTTGGCGTCGTTCTGCTGGTGAGGTTCCAGTTGCGAAACGACCAGCAGAAACGGCTTCTCATGCCGCTGCTTCAGGAAGCGTACCGCCAGGTTTGTGAGATAGTTGACCCGGTAAATCCCCTTGTAGTGCATCGGCTTTCCATCGCCATCCCAGATATCCCCTTCATAAGGATGGGAAGTCAACTCAAGCACATTTGAAGCTTCCCACAAGTCCAGGAACCCGCCGCGGTATTCTGGGGGCACATAACCCAGACTTTTCGGATCTCTGCCGGAAGCGGGGGCTAGGTGCCATTTCCCAATGTAGTTTGCCGTGTAGCCCTGGTTGCGAAGCACCGTTGCCAGTGTCACCGCGTCGGGCCGAAGACCCGGTCCGTTTTTCCAAACTCCTGTCTGCGTGGCATATTGGCCGGTGAACAAACAGGACCGCGAAGGAGCACACAGCGGCTGGTTTGTTATCGCATTCTGCATGCACACACCACGTTGGGCCATGGCCTCGATGTTTGGTGTCACCCCCATCGGATTCCGACTGTTCACACCTGCAAAATCCCAGCGAAACTCATCAGCATGAAGAATCACAATATTGGGATGCTTCTCTTTGGGACCACCACTGGCTCCGCCTTCTGTACCTTGGGCCATTGCGCCTGTTGAAAGAGGAACCGAAGCGGCCGCGGCCACAAAAGATTTCTTTAGAAAGTCGCGACGGTTGGAAGAAGCCCCCGTGGATTTATCTCTTTTCCCAGTACTCATTCTCACCTTACCTCCCACATTCTGGAAGCCTCAGCGGGCCAACTCGGACGCTGCGGGCACTGCTGCAAATCTGGCAGATGTTGGAATTGCGTTTCAAGTCACTGGTTTCTGAGACATTGGCTTGGCGCGGTCTCCATCTCCAGAATTGTTTCCAGTTGCCGTTGAATAAATCTTTCGGTTCGCTGGTTTCTATTGGCATCTGCATAAATAATGCAATAGCATGTCCTTCAGGAGGGAACCTGTATGCCCCGACTGAAGGGAAGTGCCGATCTGCTCGAGGACCGTCGC
>JAJYLL010000154.1 GCA_021787735.1 Acidobacteriota bacterium
GGTAACAACTCCCGCAGCATTCGGCCCGACAGAATTAATTTCTCCGTACCAGCGGTGGGGCCTATCCAGAAGCCAGGGAGCCGTGCCGTCCCATTCCGCCCTCGGAATGATGTAACCAATCTCATCGTTGGCCAAGCCAAAGATGAATTGGTATCGGCTTTTCAGGTGCGGACGCAGAACCTGTTCAAACGGGGCGGTTGGGAAATCTGCGCCCGGATAGCGGGTGATCCCTCCGTTAACCAGCTCCGGATAGATTTCTCCCGGCACCGTTACAATCTCTGCCACCACACGGCTCTTGTCGAGGAATTGAATGTAATCGACTTCCGACCGCAGGTCCTGTCCTGTGGCGTATTTCACCGATTTCAACCCGCCGAGCTGCTTTTCAATCTGCGCCGCTTCTGCAGCGTTGCCACCTGTGTAACTCACGATTAACTGGCTCAGGAATGAAACCGGTTTCTCCTCCGTGCCGTTGTCCAGCTTGCCTCGTGTATAGACGGGGCGCGAGTAACCGAACACGCCCATTCCCTCATCAAGCCGAAACAAGCGGTTGCTCAAGGGAATATAGATGACAGATCTCCTGATCACCATTTGGTCCACATTCACACTCTGCCCGTCCCGGCGAAGCGTGCGAACGGCCATTTCTCCAACGGCATCACCTGCAAGCTTTGCCTTCTCCCATGTCCCATCCTTGGCCACCTGGCCGGTCTGCGGGTCAAGTAGCGATACCTGATCTCCAAGCGTCGAAAGCAGCCCGCCGATTGAGCCATTCATGAATACCGCCGTCCCGCCTTGGTGCTCTTCGACATACTGGCAGAGCCAATGCGGATAGTCGGCCGTAATCAGCGTGTTCTTGCTGTCGAGGGTCTCAGGATGGTCGCTCCAGTTGACCAGCGTGGCAATAGGTTTTCCGTTGGCTGCGGCAGCGAGCCGCATGACAAACAGGTGAGGATCCTTTACATAAGGCGGCCGGCTGTCATCCTGCAGCAACTGCAGCAGCGGCGAATCATCGCGCGCAAGGGTCATGCGGGCTTCCTGCATGTTCTTGGTGGCCCGGACGGCCGTCTCCGCGATGCGGTCAATAACCGAGTTGAGATACTTCAAGTCCACACCGGATTTCAGCGGCGCAGGTCCCCACAGTCCCAGCGTGTCCGGCCCTTCGTGGTCGTGCGTGGAAGCCACAATCACCTGCGTCAACTCCGGCAATTGACCTTCTACTTTTGAGCGCACCTTCAATACGTCCTGATGGAAAAGCCCAATCAAGTCCGCAGCGCAAACCACCAGCGTCTTGCCGCCTGCTCCTATCGCCAGGCAACGCGCATAGAGATTGTCATGCACACCGGTCGCGGCACGATTCGAACCGAAACCAGCCATGTAAACTTTTGCGGCATGGACATCAGGAGTGATTGATGTTTTCGCCGCGCCGGCACGAAGTGCATATCCCTGTAGACCAGACAACAACCCTGCGAGACACAGGAAAAAGGTTTTTTGCTGCAGCCGATGATTTCGGATCACTGCTGTTCCTCCTCCCTCTGAAACAATTCTGAGAAGCCAGCCGTTACACAATCAGCGCGTCACACACCTACCAACGCGGATAGTCATCCGCAGTTGAGGGCGTGCTGGAACCAAGCCTGGGTGGACGGAAGTATTGTTTGCGCGCACTCCGCCACTCCGCCATGCTTACTCCCGAAGGATCAAACACGATCTTCCCCGCCCGGATTGTCATCCGTGCGACCACCTTCGCGTAGCCGTCCAACCGTGCGTGGCCGTTGTCAGCGTAAGAGAAGTCCCCTTCAAGCTTTTCAAGCACGGCAATGTCCGCCTCCCGTCCAACAGAAAGCGTGCCCAGATCAGGCCGGTTGATTTCGCGCGCCGGGTTCACCGTAGAGCGACGGATCACCTCTGCAAGCGGCAAACCCATGGCCAGGAACTTTGCCATCACGTTCGTCATGCTCTGCGCCGGGCCGACCAGACTTCTCGTGTGCAAGTCCGTCGAAATCGAATCCGGTAAAAAGCCCTGCTCGACGGCGGGCACAGCATTCCGGAACCAGAAACTTGCGGCGCCGTGCCCCACGTCAAAGATCACTCCCCGCTTTCGAGCCTTCCACATAATCGGGTTGACGCGGCCGTTCGCAAGGACGATGGGAAACTGCTGTGCGAACACATGCGTGTGGATGTCGCCCGGGCGCATCTTCTTCAGGATCAATTCGGCATAGGAACGTTGCGGCGGCCGCGGCCAGAAGTCCACCATGATTGGAACCTTCATCAGCCGACCGCACTCAAGCGCGCGATCCACCGCTGTCCAGGGCTTGTGCCCGGAGTCCCACGGCTTGTCGGTCCAATAGTGTGCCGTTTTCACACCCACAATGACGTCCCGGTTTTTTTCAATCGTCTCCGCGCACAACTTCACATCCATCTGATCGATTGTCTGCTCCAAGCCGCCGTTCATGCCGTTGGCTACGATGTTCAGAAAGGCCAGAACGCGAATCTCGGACATGTCCATCACCATCTGCTTCAGGCGGAGAAACGTTTCGGCGCCTGTGCTTCCCGTGTCCACGACCGTGGTAACTCCGGAAGTCAGCATCAGGTCCGCCGGCACGCCGAATGGCGGCGTGTGCGCCCGCGCGCTCGGCGAATACCAGTCATCCGGCACGCCGCCGTAACCGACATGGACGTGGATATCCACCAGCCCCGGTGTCACGAAGAACTGATTAACATCAACAACCTTTCCCGCTAGCGCGGGGGCAACGTCCGGCTCAACGGCTGCAATCTTTCCTTCGGCAACCGCCACGTCCATTTTCCGGTCGACATGGTTGGCCGGATCAATGACGTGCCCGCCCTTCAACAACAAGTCATATCGTGGCTCGTTCGCCTGCCGGACTGATTTCGCATCTGATGGTCTCGTCATCGAATCTCCTGTTTCGTCCCTCACTGTAGCGAGTGGCGCTCACTTCGTAGCCGGATTGCGATCCCATTCACGCTGCATGGGTTGCGCTGAGGTCCACCTGCCTGCACTGGCCCAATATACTAAGAAATCCCAGAACTCCGCGCCAATTATTTGCTCCTCGCACTTACAAGAATTCCTGTTGACGGGGCAGTCTGCCGCCTCGCATGCAGCGGCTGAAGCATCTAAAGGCCGCCCCTTGATTTCAAGCCGGTTGGGAAGCTGTCGAGCATGGTCAGAATTGCTCTGACCGGGTAGTTTTTGCATGGATACGCGCAAAGTTGCCTTTATTTTTCAATAACTTAAGATTGGAAATTAACTTGCTAGTACTGTTGCGTGAAGTATATACATCCCCTTTGGGCAAGGGGAGGAAGCGACAGTTTCATCATAGGGTAGTCAGGGTGCCAACGTTAGCCAACGTGCCCAAACGGGTGGAACCACCTCGGTTAAGCCGAGACGGTTCCCGCAGAGCCCCTTTGGAGGCAAAACCAGATGCGTTACGAATATTCAGTGATTAATGATCTTTACGGAACCGAAACAGCCGAGCGTCAGCCCAAACGCGAAAGTTCGCTAGGGCTCTTTATTGTTCTCGCCCTCGCCGGGATGTTTCTGTATGAATCAGTTCATCCTGTTATGCGCCTTCAGAGTGAACCCCCTCCACTCTTCCTGAAGGGTACGTCAGCCCGCCACGCAATGAAGTCCGGATACCTGGATGCCGTTGCGCGGTCTTACTGGGGCGTGGCTACCAACTCCGTGTCAGCAAAGTACTCTTACGGTCAGTTGCTTCCGAGCAACCCACCGGCTGACTTTACAACCACTGTCAGCGATGACTATGCCACCCGCGATCTTTACTGGCAAAGACTTCGTGGACTGTGGAACCAGCCGGAAGTTTGGGTCAGGTCCTACTACCTGGATACAGGTTGGATTGATTCTGCGTTAGGGTCTTTGGGCAAGGTCGTCAGGAATTATCTCAATGGCTGACCTGGGTCTGTGAGTCTTTCCTGAGATGACGTCCTTCCCGCTCAGAATGTTTGTCCGCAATCTGGCGCGATCGGACAAACATTCTGACGGGCGGGCATCCGAATCGTTCGCAGCGGCAGCCCCGCTCCTGGATACACTCCCACCACCAATTGGCACAATCCTGGAAACAATTCAGATTTAAGGGAATGGATGGCGCGCCTGGAGGGACTCGAACCCCCGACCTACAGATTCGAAGTTGCTCTTTCACACAGAATCAACAGCTTACACGGAGGGATACTAAAAGAGATAAGGTGCGACATATGCAGTATTCATGCGGGCCTGATGCGTGTCGTGTCTCCGCTTGTCTCTCACTCTCGCGGCATGGGGTGGTTACAGGTGGTGGTTACAGGTATCCGCCCCATTTTGGTGCAACTCTGCCAGCTCTGTCTCGCGATTTTCCAGAGACCCCCCGGCACCCCCCTTTTGCTTTTGAAAAAACTCGTACCGATTGGCCCCCGAGAAAATATCAATTTTTGAAACGTGCGCGGTCCTATCATCCATAGAACAGCGCGCGGACAATTTTCACTTTTTGGGATTGCAAGGGAACTTAGCCCCATCCTTATAGCCCAGGTCAAAAGCCTTGGAAAGAACATCCAAAAACTTCTGAAGCCATACCTGAAGACTGAGTTGCTCTTTTGGGGACAACTTAGAGAAATCGCTTCCGAATATCTGGTTGCCGATGACACTTCTGAATATCTCTGCTTTGATCCATCCCGGCTTTTCCGCTGTTGCGTAGGCAGCCACGTAACACTTCGCCGCCAATTCCTCCGTGTCATCAAGAGATATATTCTTCAAATCTTCATCCGAGAAATGTTCGGCCTCAATTAAGCCGCGTAGTGTGTCTGATAAGTGTTCAAATTGCGTTAGGGTGCCAATCGGATCTGGGCGGTCACATTTTCCCACCTTAAGCGGGGGCATCGGCCCTACAAAGCAGCTTGGGACGAATCCCTTTGTCCCATTCTGCGTTTGGACCTTTGTCCAACCCCCAACGGCATCACCTTCACGAGCGAGGATTTGCACTTTTGCGCCGCAAGCGAGAGGCGCCACGGCGTTACTGCTGAAGGCTGGGCCAGCGTACAGAACCAGCGGCTTAAGTTCTTCTCCACAATAAATTGTTGTGTGGCTAGAAAGTCCTTGCGCTCCTGCGGGGGATGAAACCAATAGAACCGCCGCAGCAACCACAAAGGCCACAAAGAGGCTAACTCCTATCGAGACGGTCCGTCGATATTTCGGCCTTGGCTGTTTGAGTCTCTTCTTCGGTTCCTTCGAAAAATCCCCCTCTGTCATTGTCAGCACCTCAAGGAAGAGTTTGCCGCGAGATTACCACAAACGGGGGCCGAGAGTTCCACAACTTGGCCCAAAGAGGCGAGAATTTTTTGGGAGGCCCGCAGAGAGGGTACCCCCTTTTTGAATTCGTTGACCCCGGGGAAAAAAGTCAACCTCTAAAACGTCCCTGGCGATGGGCGCACATGTAGTCCGCAAGAACCTCCGTAACAGGGGCGAGGGGCTTCCCGCAGTGCGGGCAGATTGTGGGTGCTACGGATGTCTCCACAACCACGTGCATGTGCTTTCCCTCCCCGGACTCGATTTTCCGCTGCGCCATCCTGTCTTGTATCTGAAAATACGATTCCAGGGTGTTTCTCAACTCTCTCGAAAAGGCCACAACGCCCGCTCCGCTACCAGCCAACTCCGCTTCGGCCAAGCCGTGACGGAGTTTATCGCGGAGCTCAGACATCTCCTGTAGCAGGCTATCCGCCTCAAGGACTTCTTTGGCATTAACGGCTTTCGCCAGCTTGTCAGAGAAATGCGTTTGCTTGTGCCGTTGAAGGCTATCTTCCGAAACGCGGAATAGCGCGGAGATTTCGCGGACGGATTGCTTGGAAATAAGCGCCCGCTCGATTTCTTCACGCTTTTGGTGGCAACAGACAGCGCAGGGTCTCGGCATGTTCAGATCTTCTTTCAGCAAGAGATTTTAGCCTTCGCACTCATGGTATCCAATTATTGATTCACCGTCATTGAATCCACGCCCGGACCTTGGTTGTGGTGCATCCGTCCCACGGGTGATGAATCCATCGCCCCGGCTCAACTTCGTAACACGTTGGGGAGCACGTAGCTGGACGGTTCCGAATGAAGGCGAGAATGTCCGGCTTCGCTTTTCGGATTCGAGGGAGCAAGTCAGGGGGAACTTTGCTCGCCGGTTCGATTCTCAGCCGGTCGGGGCCTATGGCTGTGACAGTTACACCAAGTAGGGCCAGGGTTTCGATAATCTCGGTTGCTGTTTCCATGTCAAACCTCGATTGCATCCGGGCCGGTTTCAGGGGCCGCGCCGGACGTCTTGGGGGGTTCTTCGGTTGTCGAACCAGGGACTAATTCTTGCCCCTGCGGGCAAACAAGATTTCGCTCAGTATTTATGGGGCTGGCATCCGATTTTTCAGTTTCTTGTTTGCTCGTTTGCACTATATGTTCCGAACAAGAAAACAAGAATCCGTATCGGTATGGCTTGCCCCGCTTTCCCTCGCCTTCGCGGGTCACTCTCCCTTGCTTCACCAATTCGCGCAAAGCGTGGGCAAGTATTTTTGTTTCACCCTTCACCTCGTCCCTGATTTCTGACTCGGTTTTAGGTTCCCCTGCCGTTTGCAAGAATTGGAGAATCTCCCGGCCTTCGCTCTCCGTTTCTGCCGCTGAACGCTCCGCGCCAAGTGAAATTGTGCGGCTCTCTACTTCAAATTCGAGCGTGGTTTCCGGCAGGTCATCCCCGTACCGCTGCCGACTTTGCAAGGTTCGGTATTTTTCGTACCGCTTCATCACTAGGGCCGTGTCAACCGCTGCAAATAGTGCCGTACTCCCAAGAATGCCGTCTGTGGCTTCGCTCCGTTCACCCTTCCCTAGATGGTGAACAAGCAAGGTATGGCATCCGTTTTCACGGGCCAGCCCCAAGAGTGGTTCAAGGGCCGCTGAGACCTGGGCGTAGTCGTTCCCATCCCTGACACGGACAAACCGGAGCGCCGGGTCAATTATTAGCAACACTGGCTTGTGCCGTTTCACTTCCACGGTGATTGAAGGCAAGGCGTCAAGGGGGGCGTTGGCCGCGTGAATAAAAATTTCCTCTTCGCCGCTCGCTCCCATGTCCCGAAAATGCCCCCGGACCTCAGAACGCTTTTCCTCAAGTGCCAGATAGATTACCGCGCCTTTTTGAGTTCCCCGCCCAAGAAACGTTTCGCCACGGGCAACGGCGAGCGCGAGGCATCGGGCAAGTGTACTCTTTCCGGTTTTGGGTTTCGCGGCCAGGAGGCCAAGTCCGGCCGCCGGGAGAATTCCTTCCAAAAGCCATGAGACTTGCTCTTGCGGCTCCGCCATTAAATCGCCAAGCCGTGTGAGCGTGAAACCATCGGGTTGCGCCAAGGGCATCGCCGGGGCATACCTCGAAACGCTGGCCGCAATTTGACGAACTTCAGTTTCGCTTAAGAGCGGGTCACACCTCTCTGCGTTTTCTTTCATTAAGGCGGCTTCGATTGCAACGGGACTCATGCCGCGCCGCCGCATACTTCCGGCCAAGCTCGTTAGGTGTGCATTCCGCTGGCCTTCGGGAACTCGCTCGCCCGTACCGTTTGAGCTCGATTGCCTCCGGTCCGGCTCTCCCAGTAATTGCTGCCACGCTGCCGGCAACGGTGTTGGCTTGTCGCGGTTCACCCACTCGTACCGTTTTCCGCTCACGTGAACCGATGGCGGGAGAATTGTGTAACTCCCCACGGCCCGAATGTCGAAATGCTCACCAAACTTGCCCGCGCTTGGCTTGATTCGTGACCCGTCCGCCTGAAAGTACAGATGCTCTCCGCGTCCGGTTTTCGCTTTGAGCGTTTCGGGCAGCTTGCCGTATTGCCCTTCAAGCTCTGCCAACACCCGCGAGCCATCCTCACCGTCCGTATCAATCACAACGTGCCCAATCACTGCATAACCGATGTTGGCCGAAGGCCAGCGCGTCCACCATTCGCGGATTTTCGCCGCGTCCGTGCTCGCGTCTTTGAAGCCGTGCTTTGTGCGCGGATGTTTGCCGGGGTTCTCACATTTCGGATTCCCGCAAGTGCAAAGGCCAGTCCTGATACCGTGCAAGGGGAATACAGCCTTTCCATTGCGAGAATACACTAGAGCCGCTTGGCCGAGCTTCGAGAGTGCGGTCATACCTTTCCCCTCACGGCCCGCTCGATTTTCAGGTACAGCCGAAGGCAGAATGCTTCGTACTCCCGCCGGGAATTAGCCAGGGCACGGGGCCGGTCACGCAAGACCCATTCGAGGCGGTTTTGTAGGTCGTCTGCGCCACGCTTTAATGCAGCGTCCCGCTTCCGGTCTTTTGTCATTGGCGTGCCGCCTTCGCCGCGACGGGCGTAACAACCCGCTCAGCCAAGAATTTTTCCAGGTCTGAGATTCGGTACTTTACACAGCGTCCAGACAGCCGAACAAATGCCGGGCCTTTCTTCAACTGACGCCACTTCCGTAGGGCGGAGGGGGTTAGGTTGAGAAACGCTGCTGCCTCGCGTTCGCTCCGCAATCTTTCAAGCTGTTCCGCTAGCTCTACCATCGTTCACCATCCTTTCTCACACGTATTTTTCGCTTGACATCGCGGCTTGTCCAGCTATATTTAATATTGACGGTAACTTATGAAACGTAATATTGGAAAATGTCAAACCATAACGGTGGGAGAGCTCAACCGGCTGGAGCATTACCGGTTCGATGATGGCAAGCAGCAAGCCTACGAACCTGAAACGGCCCGGCATTTGCGGGTCATAGTAGAACGGTTGCGCCAGCTTGACCTACAAGCCCTAGGCGTGCGCGGGGCACTCGGCCAGTTGGTTGGCCAGCCCTACACAAAAAGGGCGCCGATTGCGATTACTTTTGCGGACAACTTCCCCG
>JAJYLL010000039.1 GCA_021787735.1 Acidobacteriota bacterium
AGTAGGGGCATTAGGGGCGGAAGCTGTGGCGTGACGGATGTTTTGGCAGAAAATGACGGATGTTTTGGCACAAGTGACGGAAGTGTTGGCACAACGGCGGGTAGAGACACGAACGCGGCCGCGTGGGGAGGCCACCACCGAGGTCCCGGCCGACACGCCAGCCGCTTGTTCAATCATCTGGGTGCTGCTGCCAGGCGGCCGCTCAGGCACGGAGCCAGAACAGCCGCCCGGTCATTTACAACGCCTGGCCGAAGCCGGGCAAGTTTAAATCACGAGCCACAAGCAAACCGGGCATACTCACCCGCCGATGGCGATGAGATGGCTGCCACTTTCGCCTTTTCTTCAACAATCTTTGTCCAGCCCGCATTTTTCGCTTGACAAACCCAACAGCTTGGGTTAACCTGTAACTGTAGATGAGGAGGCGACATGAGCAACCTACCAGAACTCGAAGGCAGCGAAAAACAGATCAAGTGGGCCGAGGACATTAGGCAGCGGTTGATTGCTGACAACGAGGATAACGAAGCAAATAGCACGCTAAAAACAGCTCTCACGGTCACTTCCGCCAAGTGGTGGATTGAGACCAGGAACCTGGACTCGGTCCGATTCGTTATCGCAGTCGGAGAAATCGAGATGGGAGAATCAATTTGGAAGTCGATCGCCGCCGGGGCCGGACGCCGGTACGGACACTGAAATTGAAAAGGAGAAAGAACATGCAAGTACCTTCTATCGCAGCCATTACCGTTCGCAGAGATCCTTCGACCTGGCACCATACGCTCGACCCGGGGACGAGGTCGTACAAAACGCGCGAGGCCGCGGCAACCGCCCTGGTTCAAGCCGCACAAGTTTTGTTGGCCAGCGCGAAAGACGAGCTTAGACGCGCGCACGAGCACCCTTGCGACTCGGGAGACTATTTCCTGACGGCTTTTGATGATGTAGCCATTCCGCCGGACTGTCCGATCTCCGCCCTTCCCAACTCTTACCGCTCGCCAGCGATAGCGTTCGCAAGCATAGGCGGCAAGTCGAAATCCGAAGCCAAGCGGGCCGCGGCGCGCGGAAACGGGCGCAAGGGCGGCAGGCCGCGAAAATCGAAAGAGTAGCCGGGATTTCGATCTCTGATTCATATTCTCACTGCAGCCGGATCGGGGCCGTGTGGTGCCAGCAGTTCCACCAGCAACGCAGCGGGCAAATTATCCACTGCCTGGGATCGACGGCCGGCAGCAAGGATATTTCCTCGGCGTACCACATCGCCTCGCCGCACTTGCATTTGCGATCAGCTTTCTGGATAAATTGCATCCATCCTCCTTCACGCCTGGCGGATCGGGGCGGTGTGGCGCCAGAAGTTCCACCAGCGGCGCGCCGGGCAGACGAGCCAAAAACTCACCCACTCGTAGAGGTGGAAGAGGTCATTGCCCAGGATGGTCCCGCCGCGGCGCTTTTCGACCATCTTCCGGCCGCATCTGCAAATTATCTGCTGCATTCAAAACTCCGACGACAATCCAAAATAGGAGTTGGTCAGGTCGCCGGCGGGCATCGAGTTGGAGATGCCTGCCTGGTTCCGCTGATTGATCGACACATTGCCCGTCACGGAGAGCCTGTCGATAACGCCGCCCCGGCCGCCGTTGGTGAGCGCCAGCATCACCTCGGACGTGGGGCTGGCCTGGTCATCCCACGCGATGTTGTTCGCGATCACGATGCCCTGAATTTCGTTCGAACTGGGGTTGACCGCAATGGCGGCATTGCCCGCGACTTCCTGCGACGAGTCGCCGACGGAGTTGCCGATGATGAAGATGTCGCGAGCAACCGTGCCCGCGCGCCCGTTGTAAACCAAAATGCCCGTCGAGCCTGATTTATAGACCCGGCAGTTAACAATCCAAATGTCGCTGCCGAGCGGCCCAATGCCTTCCGCCGAATGGCCGCTGGTGCCAGAGACCTCGCAGTCAACAACCCGGACGTGCATAGGAAGCGCCGCAGGGCTGTCGCAACGCCTCCGGCCGTGATGGCCGTGCTGCCGTCGCCAATCAGCGCGTCGTCTCTCCCGGTCACGGGGATTCCAGACCCCGAATAGCTTAACTGGCAGTTCACGAAAATCACCGTCACATGGCTCTGTGGAATTGAGACCGGCGAGAGGCTTGATCCCACCAGGCCCTGCAAAAGCAGCGCTCCGCCAGAAATGGGCAGCGAATTCAGATCAGTTTGGAGCTCCGACGCGCTCAGGACAGCGATCCAAGGCGTTGCTGTCGGCGTGCCCGCTGCGTCCGCTCGGGAAGGGCCGGAGGCCGCTGCCAAAAGCAAAATGATTAAGGCCACAACTCTTTTCTTCAAACGTTTTCTCTCTCCTTCTTCGCGACTGCCATGCGGCTTACCCTTAGTGCGAGATCGCTCCAGCCGCACGGACGCAAGTGCGAAGATCAAAAGCGACACGAAAGTAAAACCGATAACGCACACAAAAAAGGCATCCATATTCCCTCATTTTCCCACCATCAAGTTATGTCCACCCGCAAACAGATGAACCCCAATCACCGCACCTTGCAGCGCAAAAGCAATGCGCCCGTGGTGCTCTTTCAGCCGGTGCGCCCAATAATTCACCCCCACCGCGCCCAGCGCCATCACCGGGAAGATTGCCGGAGTGCTCGCCATGGGTTGCAGGAACGGGTTCGCCTCATAGCAGCGGTTACCGCAGTCCCGCAGCGCCACGTAAGTCGTCGCCCCATCGAACTCCGAGGCCGCATAGACAGCCACGTCGAGCGCCTTCTGCTTCCGGCTCGCTGCCATGAGCGGGGTTGCTGCCAGTAAGATTGTCAGGAGCAGCGTCCTCATTGCACCCTCAATCCTGTATCAACCGCCGTTCCACCTGAGCATCCAGCAGACGACATCGTGAGGTTGTTAGCATTCGTCCCGCCGCTGCATCGGTACAGAATGTTCGACCCGCCCCCCACTGCGAGCGTTCCTGCAATCGACGCGTCTCCTGTGCTATTGCGCGTGGGAGCGGTATAAGCAATGGTCGAGCCGAAGTCGTATACACCCATCGAGCGATTCTTCCAGCCAACCGTTGAGCCGGTCTGGTCAATGGCGTGGGCCGAGTCACCTCGCAGCACGTCAAAGGTCCGGCAACCGTCAGGCAGGGTGTAGGCGATGGACATGTAACTTGAAGTGCCCGTGACCGTCAAACCGGTGCCCGTGCCACCTGTCGTGGTGAAAGTGGATGAATCGCCATATCCGCTGCGAATGACTGTCCGATACGCACTGCCGGGCGTCGTAACTGAAAGCCCGGTAACGGCACCACCCGCGCCGACCGAATTCACGGTAAGCTGCGCAGTGCCGCTTCCCCCAGTCACGGTCACAACATCGTTCACGACGTAGCCAGTCCCGCCCGCGACTGGCGTAGCCGTCAGCCACGCACCCAGGGCCGAGGGCCCGTTAACAGGGGACGAAAAGGTTCCAGGTGCTGTAGCTCCGGAGTTCGCGTCGTGGCAAACCATCCCGTAGGTGTAAGAGGTCGTGCCGCTACCAGCGCCAACAGCGACCGTTGGGGTTGGAGCCGACAACTGAGCAGTGGAGATGCGCCCCGAGTCAGCAACGCCGCTGAATGGCTCAGAGAGTCCCACCTTCCAGTCGCCGTGGCCGGAGTATCCGTAGATAGTTCCTTGTATGAGCGCTTCGTTCGGTCCGTCTGCATAGAGCGCTATCGCTCCTGGAACATTGCCGTCGTCATAATAGTTGTGTCCCCCAAAGAAAATATAGCTGCCCACTCCCATCGAGTTCGGGGGCGCTCCCGGCCCCCACACAAAATTACTCGCAGGACCCCCATAAACGCCGGAGGAGCCAGTACAATAAGCAGGTAAATAGGTCGCCCCGTTCGTCGAAAAGAAAGAACCCGCGACGTAATTTCCCGTACCGCAAATGTAGTCCCCACCCCCAGCTTCCTCATAGGGGTTGATGACGTAATCGCCACCTGTACTCAGCAGCAGCATGTAGGCGGAAACCCGCAGGTCAACTTTCAATCCTGTACCGCTGCCGGTCAATGCTGTGGTGGCCACGCTCTGCACGTTGGTATAAGTTGTGCCCGGCGTCGTCACCGTTAGCCCCGTCACCGCGCCGCTTGAAACCGAAGCTACCGTCAGAACGGCTGTGCTGTCGCCTCCCGTGGGCCGTACCGTATCACCGACGTTATAACCTGTTCCGGCATTGTTTCCGTCAGGGCCGGAATAAAGGATTGCGCCTGTGGAACTGGCATTGCTCTCAAAATCCAGGTAGCTCCAGGTGAACATCATCGTGCCGGTGTCCCACAGCCCGATTGCGCCGCCGATTCTCCCCTGTGTCCACTGGTTTGAGTTCACACCAAAAGCGTACCCACTGTCGTTCTTGGTCTTGATTCCGGTGGTCGCTCCGCTCGAATCCACACGATCAAACTTCACGTAGCAGATGCACCCATGCTGGCTGTCGATGAGCGTACCGATGTCCGCTCCGCCGGTAATCAAGTCCGAAAAAGTGCTCCCCGAAACGTCTGCGCCGGTTGTGCCGTCCGGGTTCTTGCCGCCCACCATGAGCGTGACCGAGCCGG
The DNA here is from genome assembly GCA_021787735.1 of Acidobacteriota bacterium. Taxonomy (GTDB): domain Bacteria; phylum Acidobacteriota; class Terriglobia; order UBA7540; family UBA7540; genus SCRD01. Next base: position 4,562 of record JAJYLL010000039.1, read on the forward strand.
ATTGAACTGTGCCTGTATCGCTGATCGAAAATCCCGAAAGGTGGACGTTCGTTACCGGGCTTGTCGAACCTTGCTGCACCGCCGTCACGTCTGAAGGCCCGGAGATAATCGTCACTCCTGGGCCTTGTCCGATGACGGTTGCATCAGAGTTGTAAATGATCTGCGCACTCTTGCCCGTCGCAACAATGGTGTCCCGCGTGATCGTGCCCAGCGGCCAGAGCAGGGTGACAGGGTGTATGTTGTCGCCCACCGTCAGGTTGGCTGTTCCGATGTGGCAACTCGTCGGGCAGACAAACCCGCGAGCGTCCACCGTGCCACCACCCGCCGCATAAGCCGCCGTCAGCGCCGCTGCTATTTTGGCTCCCATGTCCGCGCCGGTGTAGTCGGTAGCATAAAGTACCCCGTTGAATCTATTCAGGTATCCGCCAAAAAGGGAATCGGTATAGGAGCAATTCAGAACGGGAGTCGTCGTCGGCGTAGCCACCGTGCAATTCCACCAGGTAGGCAGCGTTCCCGTCCCAAAGTTGGTTAGTCCGCCTGTGGATGTTACGGGTGCCACCCAGCCACTACGGCTTAGGACGTAGTTACTCGGAGAGGTTGTTTGGTCCATCCCGACTTGCCCAAAAGCCGTATGGGCAAAGAACAATAAGATAATTAGTATTCTTTTCATGTTCTTATGGGTATGTTACGTTCACGTTCGCCGTGTGGCCAAAGTAATTTGTTCCGTCAAAGTCAAACGACTGCAACGAATAGGTGTTTATGGTCGATCCTGGACTGGTAAAGCCCTTGACGTTGGAGGAAACGCCAGAAACCGTGTAGGCCGTTCCACCTTGAAACCAAATAAAAGTCACACGCTGTCCCGACGGCGAGCCGCTCAGAGCAAGACTGGTCACATTTCCAGTCAAAGTTATTTTTGCAATGTCCCCGTTGGAAAAGTTAACGGCGCAGGCCCCGCTGCAATTTTGAGTGATGATCCCGTGGCCGACTCCGCTCCCGAATGACACCCCTATGATTGAATTACCCGCGTCGTGGGCCTGAAAGGTCTCGCTCCCAGGATAAAAGTCCAGACGGTTCCCACCGACGGCAGCCATCTGGACAATGCCGCCGTTATTCGATCCAGAGACAACCTTCAGGTAAGTCTGGTTATTATTTCCATTGGCAAGAAGTTGCAAAATTGAGGAAGCGGTTCCCGGATTCGGAGCTTGGATTGTGCCGTTAGCTTGAATCACCCCCGTCCCACTCGGCGTGAGCGTGACAGGCTGGTTCGTGCCACCGGCGGCGACGTTGATGGACCCGCTCGCCCCGGTAATCTGTCCGCCGCCCGGCAAGCCAATAGGCGAAGGAAGCTGCAAGATGTTCGAGTTGTCGATATAGATGCAGATGTCCGCCGAGTTCGCCGCGTTACGCCAGCAGACCTGATCGGTGTTGTTGGCCAGCCGAACTGCTCCAGAAGCAGCAGGGTTGGCCGTGGTGCTGATCACCGTATTCGCGGTGGTCGCAGCTGTCGCAGTGGCGGCGTTGCCGGTTGTGTTCTGGTTCCAGGTCGGCACGGTACCGGAGAGCTGAGAGTAAGGGAGCGAAAGCGACGGCAGCGATGCTAGAGTCGAGTTCGACGTGGCCGTGATGTTGGCTGCAGTTCCCGTGGTATTTTGGTTAAGCGTCGGGAAGCTCGTCAGGTTCGCCGCACTCACCGCTGGCAGTGCGCCGGCGGAAGTGAGCTGCACAAGATCATTTGCGGCTGTTCCAACCTGGTAAGGCGTTCCCCACGCCGTGCCGGTCCAGTTGGTCACGCCGGCGGCGCCAGGCGCCGTTCCGCACGCGCCACCCGCATCTTCCAGCACCGTCGAAGTAAACCACTTCACGCAGTTCCCAGCAGTGATGCTGCCAATATAGGTGGGCACGCTGATGGCCTGAAGGTTGCTCACGTTCGGTGGGGCATAAGAGATGACGGCAGCGCGCGTGACCGGCGTGCCCGAGGTGGGAACCACCCAAATTTCTGTATACCAGGCGGTCCCTGCCAACTTAAACTCTGCCGTGTAGTAGCTCCCGCTGGGGCTCGACCCGGCATTCGGCACCAGGGCTACGCTGAAGGCCCCAGCAGTGACCGTGGCTGTGATCGCAACTCCCTTGCCCACAATCGTTCCGTCAGCAGCCGTAAAGCTCCACGGGGAGGAAACGGTGACGCTGCCGTCCAGCAGGCTGCCATCCGGCGCGTGCACCGTGTCGGCCACGGTAGTTTTCACTTGGGCGAGCGCAGGAGCCGGAAGCCAGAAGCCAGAAGCCAGGACAAAGGCCAGGAACAAAGCTCCGTGCAGGGGCTTTGCAATTCGTAATTTGTAATTCCTAGTTCGCATTTACAAAGCCTCCAGGCGCAGATGGATTGCAAACTGCATGGCCGTGGCCCCGACCGAGGCATAGCCGCTGGTGGAAAAGCTGATGCTTGTCGCGGCCTTGGCGTTCACCACGGCAAGCGCCTGCGCCAGCGTGGTGAGCAGATTGCCCGCGTTGGTGGCCGTGATGTCCAGGCTTTGGGCGGTCGAGTTGTCGGCGTCCGTCCATGCGATTGTCACCTTGGGCAGCGTGCTGGAAGTCGTCGCTGCCTGCGTCACCGCCAGATACGCCGCCAGGCGATAAAGGCCGCCGGCCCCCGCAGGCACGGCGTAGAGTACCGTCGCGCCAATGTCCGCCGCCTGCGCGGTGAGATCGCTTGCCGCAACCTTGCGGATGGCACTGGCAGGCAGGTCTGCGACATTGAGCACGCGGAAGGCGGGATCTGCAGCCGCGCCGGTAACCGGACCGCCCAGGAACTGATTGGCAGACGCCGGCGCACCCGGCAGATCACTTGCCACAAGCGCTCTCGCCGCCGGATAGGCGTCCGGGCCGGTTGCGGGCCCTGCCAGCACCTTGCCGGCCGCCACCAGGCCAAACGTCTGGTTGAAGTGCGTGCGCTTGTCGGTAACGCTGGTGATGGCCGTCGCGCCCGTAACCACCACGGCGACGGGGAGCTGCCCCGGCAAGAAGCCAGTGGTGTTAAACGCGGGCTGCAGGCTGCTGGCGGGATCGAGATAAACGTAGCAAGTGCTCGCTGCCGTCAGCGCCAGCGTGCCGCCGGCGTAGGAAGTGAGCACGCCATTCAGAAAGCCTTTGCCGGACGCAATGTTCAGCGTTAGAAGTGAGCCGGCCGTGGGCGTAAATCCGAAATTCGCAGCCGCGATTGCGTTGCTCACGTCTGTCGAATCCTGCAGCAGGCTGTCGATGATGGACCAGTTGTTGTCCACGTCCGTTTCATAGGACGCGCCGTGCTGAGGCTGCACAATGCTTTTTCGCGGAAGGACAGTTCGTACAAGCGCCATGTGTTAGTTCGCCTCGTTCACGCTGAGCCGCTGGCAGACGGCGTAGACTTTTATAATTCCATCATTGGTTGAAGTTTCCGTCGAGCCGTCCCAGTAGCTGGTGTGCAAGCTGACCACGCCGGTGGAGTCGTCAATGTCCCACGCTCCAAAGTTGTAAAGCGACGCAGGCTGCGTGCTCGCCTGCGCGGGAGCTGCCGCCTGGCCGGAAACAAATCCCGCGCCCGGCGCGCGGTTGGAATAGCGATTGAAACGGTAATGGATTTCCGAGCGTGAGTAGGCGTAGCCGTCTACCGGGCTTGTGGGCAGCCCCACCGTGTCGCCGTGCTTAAAAAAGCCCATGTAGATATCTTCACAGCGCACGGCGCCGGCTTTCGCGTTGTCGCTGATCTTCTGGATGGAGTCGTCCGTCAGCGCCACGCCGGCCGCAATCGCCGTGTTCGGCAAATCGAAAAAGCCAGGAACAGAAGCAAATGTCAGTTGGCTCATGGGTTCGTTTGCGAATTGCGAATAGCGAATGGCGAATTGGGAAATCCGTCGCTACTGGCTACTCGCTACTTGCTTGTTTTTCCGTTCGCTCGCTCCTCAAAAAATCGCGTTCCCTGGTGTTCCATCGCTCATGCTGCCGTTGCTGCTGCTGGCGATGAACATGTACTGCGCCTTCTGCCCCGCGCTGGCGCTCGTCCAGTCCGGCGTCCCGGCCGGGGCAATCTCGTAGGGCGTCGTCTCCTTCATAAATCGCGTGTCGGCCAGCTTCAGGCTGATGCGCGCGCCCTGCGTGGGGTAGTGCGGCTGCCAGTCAATCACTTCACACTCGACGGCCGTGATGCCGATCCCGCCCGTCAATTCGTCCATCATCAGCCGGTGCGTCAGAGTGGCTCGGTCGCCCACTTCAATCTTGAGCGCGGGCAAGAAGGCGTCCACGTTATAGACCGGAACGGGAATGGCGTGCGATCCCGCGTGGCGGCGAAAAATCTTGTCGCTGAGCAGATAGCCCATCAGGAAAGCCCCACGCGCCGGGCGCAAGCCGTCCGCCTGCACGTCCTGGTTGTACTGCTCGTTGAAAACGGCGTCGCTCGCCTCGTCGATGTACTCAAGGGGCGTGGCCTGGCTGCCGTCGTCGGTCCCCGGCGTCACGTTCACCACATTCACCACCGGCAGGTGCTCGGTCGCTGGCGTGCCGATGATGTTGTCGTCGGTCAGGACAAACGGGCTGCTGGTTGCCGGGCTCTTCATGCTTTTGGGCGAGAGCTTGCCGTCGGCGCGCTCGATGGCGTAGAGGCCGAGCGGCTTCCAGATCTGGTCTTCAATCCAGCTTTTGCCGTCCTGCGAGCTGGTAATTTTGAATTCGAACCAGCAGCCCGCAAACTGCCCATCGCGCAGCGCCAGCATGGCCGGAACATCGAGGTAAGGATTCGGATTGATCAGCGTCGCGTCGTTGCCGGGAACATAAATTTGCCAGGAAGCTACCGGCGCGCCCTCGCTCTGCCCTAGCCCCAGTTCGTTCTGCATGGCCACCAGAGCAATGTCAATGGGGTTGCCCTGCAGGTAGCGCGGATTTTTGTCGCTGACCGGATCGGGGTTTGCGGCAAACGCCGGCCCGGAAGGCTGGGTTGCCGTCATCCCCGGGAAGAGGGTGATCGGGCCGCCATTGGTCCACGCCTGCTTCATCAGGTATCGCTGCAAGCCGGCCAGCCAAAAATGGATGCGCCCTTTGGGGTCGCGGTCAATGGACATCAATTGCATCGTGTGCCGCGTTACAAAATCGCCAATGTTCTCCCCCGGAAAGCCTACAATGATGCGAACCTTGCGCCCCGTCGCATATTGCGTCACCAGCTTGCGCAGGTCGCCGGTCGGGTCGATGGCTTGCGCGTCCACGGCGCCGAGGCTGCTGTGGCCGTCCAGTTCGGTAACGCTCTGCCCTTCGCCTTCCGGGATGAAGAGATAGTCCAAAAACTTCGGCTCCGGGCCTTGCAGCACTTCCATGCCAAGCTGCGTCACGCGGGCGATGCTGGGAATCTTGTAGAGCACCTCCACGCCGAGCTGCGTCACCCGCGCGCTGCTCGATTGCCTGGTCAGCGCCTCGAACCCGGTTTGTGTTACGCGAGCCGTCATCTAGGAAATTTCCTTGTAGCCAATTTCCGCCGCGTTCAGTCCCGCCACGGTCCAGGCCGCTGCCGTGTTCGGATCGGTCGGGAAAGGCGCTGTCACGTCGGCATAGGCCGCAGGCACGGCAATGTCCGCGCTCTCGCCCAAGGTCGCGCCGCTCTTCATGGCCAGGTGAATTACCGGCGCGCCGCTGGTGTTCCGCACTCGCGCCCGCATCATGCAGCCGATAATATTGGTGACGCTGGTGGCGAGTCCGTCGTGGTTGAAGCTATCGAGCGCGCCGGCCGTCGAGCTTTCGTTGTAGGTGGTGTCATCGTCAGGAGGAACTTCATCCACGTTCTGATAGTTGCTGCCCGCGCTGGGCGTCCAGGCGGCGTTTGAGCCCGCGGCGTTCGGCTTTTTGTAGGAAACAATGGAATCGCCCACATACCCGCCTGCAGGCGTGCCGGCGGCATCGAGGAAATAGAAGTCGTCGTACCAGTATTCGGCGCTCGAGCCGCCTCCCAGCGCAATCTGGCCGAAGTTGGCGTTTGCGGAGGCCTGGGTGTTGGCCGCCGAGAGGCTGAGGAAGGTGACAATGCCATCCACTTTGACTTCCGCGATCCCGGCGGCGCTGCTGATCTTTCCGTGGATCTCAATGTAGTGCCAGGCGGTAAAGCTCAGCGCCAGCGTCGAGGTTCCGATCGTGGTGCCATTGCGGAGGAAGCTGAGGTGGCCGCCGCTATCCACCGCGAGCTCAAGCTGCACCGTGCCCGTCGCCGAATCGATTACATAAAACAAGTCGCTGGTGCCGGTGCACTGCTGAATGTTCACAGCAAAGCCGCAGTAGAACTCGCTCATGGTGGCGACGTTCTTCTTCACGTAGCCGTTGTTGTTCATCAGCTTGTGCAGGCCCTGGGTGCTGTTGCGGCCGTAGGCCGTGCCGATTGCCACGGCGTTGGTCGAGTCGTAAAGGTTTGCCGGGTTGGTGTCGCTGTCAAAACTGTCGAGCCAGATTGGATTTGTGCTCATGGTCTAGTTCCCATACCCCGCAATTCCGTAGCCCAGCACGCCGTAGCCGCCGACGGTGGCCACGCCGGCTTCCGTGGGGTCAAAGCTCAGCACGTAAAGCTTGAAGTCGTCAATCACCAGGCCGTAAAGCGGCCGCTTCTGCGCTGCCGCCAGTTTTGTTTCCCAGTCTGCGGTGCCGCTGACCATCACACAACCTTCCTGAAAATGATTCCCGGCAAGCTCCAGGTTCCCGGAGATCGGTACTTGAGCTTCAAATCGTTGTTCTCCAGCGTGTACGCGGTAAAGCTCGCCACGGCGGCGTCCGGATAATAATCAAACTGGTTGCCCTGGTCAGCCCAGTCGAGAAAAGCGTTCCATGCTGCCGCGTCGGCGTCTGGAATCACGTCCATATCGAATTCCAGGAAAGTGTCGCGGCGCTCGAAGATCTGCTCCGTCACGCCGCTCGAAGCCGTATTGATCTGCCTCGTGGCCTTGGAATCGCGGTCCGGCGCGTTCCGGCCAGGGTAGCTGAACTGCAGCGTCACCGCGTTGAAGACGATCTTAGGGAAGCTCATGAGAGCCTCCTTCCGGTGACGGTGTGCGTGGCGGGCAGGTAAGCGCCATTGAACTTTACCGCCCCCGCAATCTTGGAAATAAGCTCATTCACTCCGGCGCTGCCGCCGTAAACGGGCCCTTGAAAGATCACCTGCACGGTCTGCTGATCGTTCGCGCCCGCTGCCGCAGCGCTCGCCGAGCCCGAAGCCAGTGTATGGTCCTTGCCTGCCGCTGCGCTGGAGCCGGACGGCGAGGTTGCCGCCGTCACCGCCTTGGCGGTGCCCTTGGACGATGGGCTGAAGGCTCCGGCCATGGACGCGATCTGGAAAGCGCCCACGGTGCCCCACAGCGCCGCTGCCGCAAACCATTCGGCCGCCGCGCCAAAGTCCCAGCTTGCCAGCGCCTCGATGCCCTTGGCCGTGTCGATGATGGCTTTCACCGGGGCAAGCTGCTTCAGGCCGTCGATTGTGGCCTTGGCCATCGAAAACTGGCTGATCTGGTGCTCCGCCGCCTGGCGCCGCTCGATCTCGATTTGCTGCGTGACGCTGTTGAACACCTGGTCGAAAACCCGCGTGGCCACGCCGCCCCAGCCCGTCAGCTCGCCGGCCATCTCGCTAAAGGCCGTTCGCGCCTGCGTGGCCAGGCTGCGAAAGCTGGAGGCCAGCTCGGCGTTTTTCGATTTCACCCTGCTGGCTTCATCAATGTGCTGGCGGTAGGCTTGGCTGGTCAGCATCACCTGCGCCCATTCAGCGCGCTCGGCGTTGGTGAGGTTCGGGTATTCCCGCGCCAGCTCGGCATTGGCCAGCGCCAGCTCGCGCTCCGTGGGCAGGCGGTCGCGCTCAGCCTCGGTCAGTTGCGTCACCTGCTGGATTTGCAGTGCCAAGCCTCCCGGCTGCCCCGGCATCGAGAGCTTTGGCAGGTCGATGCCCAACTGCTTCAAGCTCGCTTCCAGCGGCTTCAGGCCCTCCTGCAGGCGCTGAGCGTTCTCTTCGGCGTAGGCAAAGAGCGTGTTGTTCTCCTTGCCTTCCGGAAGCAGCAGCGCCTTCTGCAGCCGCTCAATTTCTGCAATATAGGGCGGCAGCTTCACCTGCGCCGTGGCAATCGCTTCCGCCGCCCGCGCCTCTGCCTGCGCCAGCTTATCCACGGCAGAAGCGTGTTCCTTGACCGTCTTTGCGGCCTTATGGTGCCCGGTGGTTTCCTTCGCCAGTTGCAGGGAAAGTTTTTCTTCTTGTGCGCTGTTCTCAATCTGCTGTCCCTCAAGCTGCTTAAGCTGCTCGCGAAGCCCCACGAGAATATCGCTCGATCCAGGAACGCCGTGCAGGATGTCCTGCATGGTTGAGTGGATTTCGGATTTGGTCGAGGCAATCTGCGACAGGATCTGGACAGCGCCCTTCTGCACGTCCTGCAGGAGCGCCCGCGTGTAATCAGCGCCCTTCAAGTGCTCCATGAACTGCTCATAGGCTTTCCCTGCCTGCGCAAAAGCGTCCTGGGCTGCTGTTCCAAATCCGGCCACGGCAAAAGATAGCCGCTGGATTTCCGTAAAGATTTTCTCCATCTGCGGAATCATGTAAAGCGCAGCCGAAAAGAAGAATACCGAGTAGAACGCCCGCCTCAGCGCCTGCAGGTCTCCCAGATTGGAGCGGAGCATGCCGCCGAAGCTCTGGGTCGCAGCCCCGCCTTCTCCAAGCCCCGCTCCAATCGCCACCCCGATGTTCGCGGAGTCGGCAATGACCGCATCGATCTGCGCGCTGGCTACCGAGCCGAAGTTGGTGTAGTGCTCGGTCAGGGCATCGACTGCGGAGCCCTCCGCCTCAGCCGCGCTTACAGCTTCGCTGCTTGCCGCCTGCGCGCTGGCGGCATGTTCCCTTGCCGCAGCGGCGTTCTGCATCCAGGCATCTTTCACGAACCCCTGGGCCGCCAGCTCCTCCTGTAGCGAGCTGGTCACGGCCGCGGCAGACCCGACTTCCGACTGCCCGGCCTCCTGCGCGGCCTTCCCTGCGGCGGCATAGCTCTCCGCCTGCGCCTGCGTCGCGGCGCCCAGATTTTTAACCTGGCCCGCAAATTCTTCTATGGCCGCTTGCGCCTGCGTCGGATCTGCCGTGATCTGCAGCGCCAGGTCCATCATGTTGTCGCCAGCCGCCATGCTCAATCCTTAGAGATCAGCAATTCATTCATAACTGTGCCTTGCCGCTTCAAAGTCTTCGTCGTCTCTCTCCAGCCCCGCCAGAAAACACGCTGCGTCAAGCTGCCATTTGACCGCAGACGCGAGTCGCGGGAAGTAATCACTCGGAGCCTTCCCGTACCGCCTCGCCACCCTGTCCAGCGCTACCAGGTTCTCCCGCTTTTCCGCGAAAGGTCGCGAGGGCAGCGCGTCCACCTCCCTGCGCGTATCGGTTGTAGTAGGCCGTCAGGAAGGCGCGGTCAGAGGGCTGCAGCCTTCGCGGATGGAATTCGCCCTCTTTCGGCTCGCGGCTGAAGGTCGGCTCAGCCACCAGTGCGCAGACCATCTGGTGCGACCAGGCAATAATTTCCTCGGGGTCGGGAGGCTCGGCCTTTTCACCGCGCGCTGCCAGGCTGCCGGGCAGCTCGCCCACCCGCGCCCAGAATTCCAGCCCTATCGGCGGCCGCAGCTTCACCTTCAGGCCGCTGGGCAAGGTCACTTCCTCGATTTCCGGGTAATCCGGCAGCAGGAAGTCTTCCGGCCTGCTGCGCCCGTTCGCTTTCTTCTTCTCAGCCATCACGTCCTCGCTTTACGCCATGCGCCATGCGGCGCTTTGCCGCCTGTGTGCGCGTTCCATGCCGGCGGAGGCCCAACCACCCCGCTGGCCCGCAGCGGCGGCTTTACGCCGCAGCTGTGCGCTTTTAGTTCCTCACCAGCCGCCCGATCTGGTAGCCGGCCGGGAAGCTGGGCTCGATCATGCCTTCCCAATCGACCTTGAAGTCGGCGTATTTCTTCAGGCTGAACGGCCAGCTTCCGTTGCCCGACGGCGCGCACTTGTTGAACCAGCCGCGGAAATAGGAATTGGGGATGTTCGGCCTGGGGCTGACGACGCAGACGCAGGGCGTGATCACCAGCAGGTTGCCGCCGAACCCGATCTCCTGGAATGATTGGACGCCGCTCGGGAAGGCGACTTCTGTCCCGGAGCCGTAAGCCGCGTTCGGGATGGAAAGCGCCACCACTGAGAGATCAAGCTGGCGCAGCGTTCCGGTGATCTTAGCCACTTCCTTGGTAACGTCTTTGCGCAACGGCCCGGTGTATTGGTCCGCGTCGGCCTCGATCATGGTCGCCGTCACGTCAAAAACGATGTCTCCCGTCACCGCCCCCGAAGCCAGCGTTGGCCCCAGGTTCTGCCATAGCACGCCGTTGTCATTGTCCACGGCCCCAAACACGGTGGACCAGGTGGGTTCGACGGTGCCCACCGTCCCGGCATTGAGCGCGATGCGGATGTTGCCGTCCGTGGTGCGGATTTGCTGGTTGGTGAATGCCGGGGCCGACGCCAGCCACTTCCATGACGGCCCGACATTTTCCCAGACGATCTGGTTGGCGCCGGGATTGTCCGTCACCGTGCCGCCGATCACCGTTGGCCAGGTCGGTTCTGTGACGGCAGCGCTGGTGCCTGTTCCGGCAATCGACTTTGCCCGGTAGGCGTATCCGGTCTTAGTGGCCAGGCTGAGCACCACAGTCCCTGCCGCATAAGCGGTCGCAGCCGCCCATGTTACGGGGTCGGCAGGGTCGGAATAAAGCGGCGGGTTCCCGGTAAACAAAGGTCGCATGTCGTAGCCCGGCCGCAGGATGTTGATGAACGGGAAGCAAGGCCCAATGTGGATCTTGTTCCCGTCACTTGAAAATTGTACCGTCGGTGGCATTATTTCCTCCTCGCGGCGGCCTGCCGCCCGCGTTTAGCTTTCAAAAAGATCGCACTCGATCGACATCGAGGCGGCTTTCACAAAAATAGATTTCGGGGTCTGGCGAAGCTCGCCATAGCCCGGAGGCTCAACAAACACTCTGTTCAATTTCCCCTGGGCAAGCCCTGTGGTTACCTGTCCCGGCCCGTAAGCCGACTCCGGCAGCGGAAGCCCGGCCAGCGCCCAATCGCCCGGCGTCTTGACCCAGGAGGCCGTCAGGACGTGCCACACGGCCATGGCATAGCGCTGGACCTGAATGGCCACCTGGTTGGGGTTCTGATGTGCCACGGCCAGGGCGCAAATAACCGGCACCGTCTGCGCCGCTCCCGGCGCCGTTTCCGGGTCAACCTTCGGATTCGATTGGAGCACAAGAATGGCCGGGTAGTTTTCAGTCGGCGATTCGGCAAGCTGGTAACTCGCGAACGGCCGCAAGGACCCGGGATCTCCGCTCACAAAATCCAGCGCCGCCTGGATGTCGCGGTTGACAATCGCCAGAAGCTGGCGGATCAAAGGCTCGCCTCCATAAACGTTGTAAGCCGGCGCCCAGGCCATCACGCGCCTCCCAAAGTTTCAAGGCCGGCATTCTGCCCCGTAAAAGTTCCCGTCATGGCTCCATAACCCAGCAACCGCGCTTTGCCGGGCCCCACGCTCATGCCAAAAGTCTTTGCCACGCGAAAGCCGCGGCGCCGCGCCATCCGGTCAATCGCGCTCATCATGGCGCGCTGAATGGCAGGCCCCAAGTCCGGGCCGGGATCGATCACCCGCCGCGGCGGAACTTCGCCGCCGGTTTCGGCATAGCTTTTTCTCGGCTTCCGATTGCCCACCATGCGGTCCACAAGCGCTCCCATCAGCCCGTAGCGCCCCAGATGCGATGGGCGCCACCCTGTCTGCTGATAAATGGCATAGGGCAGCGACGTGCCAAAACGCATGCTCCGGCGTTGATATTCGCGAATGGCGTCGCCGCTGGTTGAATCTGTCAGGCCGCGGCGCAGGCGCCCGGTCGCCACCTCAATCTGCTGCGCGCCGTATTTCTTGTACTTGCGCTCTTTGTATCGCTTCGTAAGGTCGCCCCACGGCCCGTGCGCTCCGCAGGCTCCGCGCATCGCAAACAACGCGGCCTCTTCCTTCTCGATTTCCTGCGTCACCGCGGGCCACACGTCGGTGTAGTCGTCAAGATCGCCGCGCAGTCCGCGCAGGGCGAAATCCAGCTTGTCCGCGTTGACCACCCGCATTGTGAAGGCGATGCCCATCAGTCGTCCGTGTTCTCAAATTTCCCAAAGAAGTTTGACATTCCTTCGTCGTCCAGCGTCTCCGTGTTCGGGATTTCGCCGCCCGCAATGCCGCCAAACTGCGAGCCGATGCCAAAAAAGCCGTCATAGGCGCGATTGCGGATGGCGTCCAGGATCTTGCCCAGGCTCTGCGCGCGCGTCGTCACGATGGCTGGCTCGCCGGTTTGCAGCGTCACGCGGGCGGTCAGCACGCTGCCCAGCTTGGCCACGCCGGCACTGCGGTTCATCGACTTCAGCAGCAGCGTTTGCCTGGAAGTCAGCGGCACCGGCGGCGCGTCCGGATCGAAGCCGCGCTGCACCAGCGCCGCCGCAATTTCCGCCGCCGCCTCGTCAATCCAGTTCTGGATGTCGCTGTCCTGAATATCGCCCGCAACGTTCCTCTGGAACGACGGGAATTCCGAGCAAACATCGTCCACGGTGCAATAGCTCATGGTCTAGGCCCTGATCATCCCTCTCCGCTTCGGGAGCACGGAGGCGCTTGCCTGCGGCTTTGAATCCTTCTTTGGGGGCGCCGGTTTCTGCTCCGCTTTCTGCGCTTCGGCCTTTTGTTCTTCCTGCTTCACAACCACCGCGCTCTGCTGCTCGGCGCGCGCCACCAGGTGCCCCAATCTCTTTGCTTCGAACTCGCTCAAGTCGAGAACGGTCCCGGCCGGCCGCAGAACGTGGTTATGCAGAAAACTGTTGGTTACCACAAATTTCGGCATGGCATTCCTTTCAAGGCTCGGGATCCGGCCGGAAGAAGCAGCAAGCGCTGCAGCGCCCGCTTCAGCTCCCAGCCGGGCCGAGGTCTATTGCGCCAATACCAGCGCTTCTGTGGTTGTAGCGTCCACCTCTGCGCACAGCGCCTCCCCCGCCGGAACCTGTATCTTTAGCGGGTAGTAGCCGAGCGCCAGGAGCGACGTTGAGGTTTGCGGCCCGAGGTATGCAAGAGCAGTGGTGCCGGTGCCGCAGTTGGTCCCAGTGCCATATTCCAGGGTCACCTTGCCTGTCGTCGCCGTCGCCTCCTCCAGGAAGATGCCGTCAACGTAGATGCTTCCTGCCGCAGGCGCCGCGATGATCTGCGTCAGCGTGGCGGAGTTGATGTCCGTTGCTTTGTTCAGCTCCTTCACCTGCAGGATACCCGCAGCGTTGGCCGGAGGGCCCACGCTCACGTCCATCACCAGGGTCTGTGTCCAGGTCTCCACCGCCTTGCTTGCCGGGGTAAAAGCAAAGATCGCGGCAACGGCCAGGACCAGCAACCCGATTGAAAATGTTTTGAATCTCATAGCATTCTCCTTTTCCAAAGTCTGAGGTCGTCATTCGCCGAAGGCCGGCAGCACGCGGCTACCGGCCCTCAGCATCGCCGGGTTAGCTGATGCAGCCGTCAAACAGGTATGCGGCCGCTGCGGCCACAACCTTCATATCGTGGTAGAGCTGCACTTCGATCATGTCGCCGGTGCGTTTCTCTTCGCGCCAGCGCTTCACGAGGAAGCCCTGAGTGTTGGCGCCGAACAGCCAGCGGAACTGCGCCCCAAACGTCGCGACGCGCTTCCCCACGGCTGCCGGACGGTAGTAGAGGATCGCGTTCTTCCCCCACACCCAATCCATCGAGTCGGCGGCGCCTTCGTTCGCCGTGTTCTTGATCGAGTCGGCGACCACCACTTTCTCCAGACCGAAGGCCGAAGCCAGCAGCTCCGCGCTGATATCTTCCGGCATGGCCTTCATCACAAACTGCACGCGCCCAATAATCGAGGCGTGGTTGCGCAGCTTTTCGAAGACGGGCCGGGAGACCAGCAATCGATTGGGCAGCTTGCCTGTCGCAAGCTGGATCGCCAGCTTTGCTGTCTCGATGTCCGTGATCGGGGTCGAGGCGTTGTTGTCCCAGGCAGCCGCTGATTTGTGCTGTGCCACCACCGAAATGTCAGTGGCCTTTGAGGCAGCCAAAATCTCACGCTGCAGGTAGATCAGGTCGCTCAGGATTTCGGTTGTGTCCACGTCCAGGTCGAGCACGGGATCGGCGTTCGAGCGCAGCTCGTCGGGCACAATCTGCGAGAGCGCGTGGCCTTCGCAGTAGTACGTGTCCGTCGAGAGCTTCCAGTCGATCTCGTTCGCCTGGGCGCCGGGCCTGCGCGCGTCGTCCATCACCCGGAAGCGCGACTTGTCATAGACGAAGTATTTGTTGGATTGTTTCCCCACCGGCGACGGCGGAAAGAGTTCATCCGCATAAAAGCCGGGAGGCTGATAAGCAATCGACACATTGGTCAGGGCCTGATCAACGTGTACCATCGATACGTCGGGCATAGTTTTTGCTCCGAAGCTGAACGCGGCTCGTGCTCGGGCGGCGGGGTCACGCCCGAGCCCCGGCGATGGGGCACCCCCCGCGTCCAGCGTGCGAAGTACGCTAAGGACCGCCCCTCAGCGCCTACCCGCTGGGTTTCCTTTAGGCCGTGATGCCGATCGATCCTGGCGTCAGAAACACGAAGAAAACGTCTCCATCGGCGGACGCCGGGCTCTCGGCGATTCCCACAACACTGTTGAGGGTCGCGCCGGAAGCCAGTGGGGTTACGGCCTGGAGCTTGCCGCTGGTTCCGGCCACCTCCACGTAGCTGTCGGCGGCGATTGCCCCGGCCGCCGTGGCGCGGCTGATCCCAAGCTTCCTCACCACAACATTCCCTTTCTGGTTGGGCTGCTCTTCCTGGGTGATGCCGACAATCTTCTGGGCAGCCGCGGTGGGCAGCTTGCAGGACGCCCCCGTAGTGTCGGCAGTGTCGCGGATCACCGCCAGGTACTGGCCGACTCCTGCCGCGTCGGTTTCCGTGTAGGTCTTGTCAAGTACGTAAGTCGCTCCTGCCATGTTTCATCTCCTCTTTCCTCCCGCCGCTGCGGGGCTGGATTTTCTTTGAAGCGGCAGGGGCGACTTGCCGGACTATCACTGCCCTAATCAAACCTTGCGGACTGATCAGGCGCTCTGCGCGTTGACCGACTCGCGATAGGCCCTGGCCATCTCGGGGTGCTCGCGCGAGACTTCGGAAAGCGCCACGGCGTATTCGCACTTCTTCTCTTCCTGGCGCCCCTTCACCATGCCAAGGAAATCCTCACTGGTGGTTTGTGCTCCGCGCGTTGCGCCCACCGGCTTCAGTGGCAGCCGCGGCTTGCCTTCCTCGATCAGGCTCTTGAACAGGTCTGCGTCGCTGAGGAAAAGCCTCAGCGCCTGGCCGCCGTTGCGCGGCAGCAGCCGCCCTTCCTGCATGGCCTTGCCCACGCGCCGCTGCGCTTCCCGCGCCGCGTTGTAGTCCGCCTTGTTCACTTTGCCGTCGGCCAGCAGGTTTGCGGCCTTCTCTTCGTCCAGGCCCATGCCGATGATGCACTCTGAAAGCAGCGCCTTCCGCGAGCTTTCTTTCTGGTCGCGCTCCTGCGCCCTCATTCCGCTCTCGATCATGGCCCGTACCTGATCTTCGTTCTGGCCCTCAAACCCGTAATCGGTCAGCAGCATCGCAAAGCGCTCTTCAGCGCCCTTCAGTTTCGGATCGTCGGCGTCAGGCTCAACATCCGCCAGGCCCATCATCGTTCCATCCTCGTCAAAGACCCCGCGCTTGCCGGCATGCTCGGCGCTATCGGCGGCCTTGATGTTCCGAACTTTTAACTTCTTCATCTTTTTCTCCTTTCCGGCAGCGCCGGGTTGGTTTGATTCAATCGACAAATCAGGATCGGCGCCATCGACGTGCACGGAGCCGGTGTCAATGAGTTGGTAAGCAGGGTCGCTCAGCCTCACTTCCGGCAGCTCTTCCAAAAACGGCCGGTTGGTGAGCGCGACGCTGGTGAGCGCGGCGCCGACGGGCTTGCCGGTTCCTTTGTCCTTCGCCGCAAAATTGATGGCCGGGGAAATGTATCGGTACTCGCGGTTCTTGATCAACGAAGCCGCTCGCTCTGTGGGTTCGTAATGGCCCCACAGCATGTGCCGGCCGCCGGAGTGCGGCTCGGGAGGGTCGATGGCCACAATGCGTCCGGCGCTGGGGATGTCGCCGCCGCGGGCAACTTCCGGCTGCTCGCTGGCGTGGTCGTAATCCATGTTGACCTCGCCGTTCTTTCGCGCCTCGAAGTTGCGGATGATCTCGTCCAGGTGCTCGCGCGTGATGTTGAACTTTCTGTCGCCCTGCACCCACGTTCCGGTGAGCGCGATGGGGATGCGCTTGCGCTCGCCAAACTCGCTCAGCATCGGCCAGACAAGCTGCGGCACCTCGCTGCCCTTGAATGCGCCGCCGTGCTCCTTCTCAAAGTTCGAAGTGTCCATACCGTACTTGTGCGCGCGGCCCAGTATCTTGTGATAGAGCGTCCGCATGGCGTCGGCAGGGATGCCTTTCTCCTGGTTAAAGCGCGCCATCGCATCGCGCACCCGGCCCTCGTCATCCAGCGGGAATTTCCACTCGGACGGCTTGTCGCCCGGCGCATACCCAAAGTCGCTCTTGTGGACTTGCTTTCCTCCTACCGTCGCGTAATCCTGTTCGCTCATCGTTACCTCCGAAGCTTTTTCTTTGCGCTTTTTGATCACGCCGTTCGCCTGCGCAAAGGCGCTCTCTTCCGCATCCTTGTCCGGCTTGCCATCGCTCTTTGCTTTAGCAAAAGCCGACTTATAAACTTCCTCCCACTGCTTCTTGAATTCAGCAGGAACGTAATCCGGCGCTGGCTCGTTCGGGACCGGCATCAGCCTCTCACCTCAATCGGCTCGCACCGGCACAAGTCGCCGCCTTCGCAAATCGTGCTTACCGGAACGTCCAGTGGCCAGGGCTTGCCGTCCGCCGTCTCGCATGGCCCGCAAACGTTTTTGTCGAGGATCGCCACGCGAATAATCTCCGCCTTCACCCCGGCCTTTTCCAGCGCGTCGATAATGTCCTGCGCTTCCTGGCTGCGTCCGCTTCGGAAGGCTCCCCGCACCGCCGCGGCGGAAATATTGTCTTCCAGATTGGGGCTGATCGCCGGAATGCCCGCTTGCTGCCCCGCGCCGCTCGCTTCTTCCCAGATCAAGTCGGCAAGCTCGTTCTTCGAAAGCCCTGTCAGGTCATAGCTGCCGTCTGCGTTGCGCGGCAGGTCTGCAATGGTCACGCTGCCTGCGCGCAGGTTGCTCGCCGCACGCTGCACTCCGTTTGCCAGGGCGCCCGTAAACCGCTCCGCTGCAATCTCCGCCAGCAGCGGCGACGGATCCTCTTCTCTGCGCGGCTGCGGATTGTCAGCCATCAGAACTTGCTTGCGTCCCAGGCGCTCGCTCTCTGCCCGCATCTCCTGCCGCGAATATGCGTAGATGTTCCCCAGCTCGCTCTCAATCGCCGGCGCCAGATCCTTCGGGGCAACAATCGGCAAGCCCACCGTAGATTTGCCGCCCAGCATCTGCGCTGCGATCCTCGCAGAGATATCCCGCAGCAACTTCCTCCGCGCCCTCAGCAGGACCTGTTTTACCTTCTGCTCCGCCAAATCAAGCTTTGCCTGGTGCGCCGGGAAATCAACGTGCGTCTCGTGCGGGTGCACCATCTTCAGCGCCGGATCGTGCCCTTCGCGCCAGAACGGGCTCACCGTTGCCCTGCCGCTCCCAGCGGCGCCCCCGTCATTCCGAGGAGCCGAACGGCGACGAGGAATCTGCTTTTCGCTCAGTTGCGCCTTCTCGCCGGTGCCATCCTGCGGGGGCGCCGAGCCAGCCGCCGGCTGCCCAGCTCCCTGCAGCTTGGCGAGGGCGGTCTCGACGTGCGCCTTTCCCGGCGCTCCGTCGGGCATGGAATCATGGGCTGCCCGCAAATCCTGAATCGCCGCTGCCGATCTGCCCGAAATGTCTCCTGCCGGTCCCGGAGCACCCTCGCTTACCGTCTCGCCCCGGATCGCGATCACATCTTCGTCCGTCTCCTGCGGCATGCCCGTCTGCGTGCGGATCTCGTCCCGCACGCTCTTGTCGCTCTTCACCAGCCCGTTCATCGCCGCCTGCGTCAGAATACCCATCACCTCTTCGAATGACCGTGCCTGCACGTTCGCGGCGCGCAGCACCGGCACCGGAGCGTCCGGGCCGTAGTTGTAAGCGGTCCATCGAGTCAGAGTCACGTTCGTCATCCGCTGCGCGATAAAGTCCGCCGTGTTCTGCAGTGCCAGCATAAAGAACTTTCCCTGGCCCTGCATCAGCGCCCGGCTGCCGCTGCTCCCCGCACTGCCGCCGCGCCCCAGGTTTGAGAAGAAGTCGAGCGCCACGTAGCTGATCTGCTCGTTGTGGTGCGTAACGTCCTGCATCGAATCGAACATCCGGCCTTCCACGCCATGGACCTTGAAGGTCGCTCCATTCGGGATCACCAGCCCCGTCCTCTGGTGCGCCGCAATCTGCGTCACATAGGCCACAGCCACATCGCGGTCGGCCGGCGTAGCGTTGGACGACAGCGTGACGCAGGGCACTCCAATCGAGGTGCGCTCTGCGCCGACGTTCCTGATGGCGTAAAGCGCGCTCACCGCATACCAGTGCGAATACGCCGGGCGCAACATCGACCGCCCCCAGAAGTCCGCGCCTTCCTGCCTATAAGTGAAAACGTTCAGCCGCTCTGCCGGAACTTCCAGGCGCTCAAACATCTGCCCGCGGTAACCAAGCTGGATCAGCGCCCGCAGCGTCCGGCCGTCCGCTTCCACGTCCCACTGATAAAAAGTTGTGGGCGGCAGGTCCGCCAGCGCCGCGATCCGCACCTGCTGCCCGTCCACCTCATAAACTTCTTCGAAGGCCGAGCAGCCCATGGCCAGCATCAGCAGGATATTTCGCAGCGCCTCGTTCCAGGTCTGCGTGTGCTTGGTGCCGTTGATGGAATATTCCAGGCCGCCAAAAAGGTTTTCCCGCGCTGCCTTGGCAATCTCTTCTTTCTGGCTGCCTGTGCCCTTGGCGTCAGGGTCGGGCAGCACGTCCCACTTCGCGCCCACAATCGGGGCCACGCACATCTCCAGCGTCTTGTCCACCTGCGACGAAGTGCGCCGCATCTTTTCCCAGGTACGAACGGCCTCGCGCCCCATCAGCAACGGATTGAACTCGCCCATGGGAACGATAAAGCCGCCGGTAATCAGCGTGCCCGGAACGCTGTAGATCGAAGTCGAGCCGTCCTTGTTCGTGGTCGAGACAAGCTTTGGCCCTCCTGCAATCGGATCAAGCCCGACCGGGTTCGGAGCGCCCAGGCGGCTCATGCCGGCGCCAGGGTTCTTCCCGCTGTCAGACGTCGGCAGGCCCAGCGGGTTCTTGTCGATCTGCTCCTGCTGCCGCTGCTCGCTTGCCGCCAGCACGCGGTCGAGCCGCTGCACCCACGTCCGCGCTGCTGAGGTCACGCTCATTGAAACATTCCCGAAGTAAATACATCAGGGCCCATCACCGGCTGCCCGATGATGGCCGCGTACTGCTCAAAGCTTTGTGTCGGCTGGTCCGCCGCCAGGTCTGCCAGCGCCTTTGCCCAGAATTCATCAGCGTGCCCGGCATCGGTGCGCGCAGCGTCAAAGCGGAGGTTGCCCGCGGCGGTCACTGTTTTCTTCACCGCGCCAAAAGCTTTGCGGATGCGCTCGTCGTCCGGGATCTCGATCTGGCCGCTTTCCGCCAGGCGTTTTGAGCGGAAGGCCAGGTCTTCCTTCACCTGTGCCGTAAACGTCACCGGCTCGACACGATGCCCGAATTCCGATTGCAACGTCTCAGCCAGCATTGCGCCAATGCCCGTAGCATCAATGCATGAGCGCCGCACCAGCTTGCCGCCGGGGCCTCCCAGGCTCAGCAGCTCGCGGGCTTTGCTCAATTGTTCTGCGAACGGAGTCTTCAACATCGTCACAACGTGCCGCGTGGTCGCAATCTTTTTCAGGGCATCCTTCCCGTCAATGCCGTGCGCCGTCACGCTGCGAACGCGGTCCAGCCACATCACCGTGCGGTCGTGAACCCGGCCAACGTCGATTCCCAAAAAGAACTCGCCCGGCTCTTCCGCCAGCATTTCCAGCGGCATGGTTGCCGAAGCCTCCGGGCTCACAATGGCTGCCACCAACTCGGGTGGGAAGAAGTTTTCGGCGGTCGAAACAAACTGGCAGCAGAATTCCTGCAGCCAGGTATCTTCGTCGTCCACGCCCGCGCGCAGCGCCGCCACAAAGCGGACCATCCGCGCATTGGCTTCGATGCCGCGCTCCGCAAACGCTTTCGCCGATTTCAGCAGCAGCCTTTCCGCCAGCGGCATTCCCACTTCCGGGACCATCTCCGCCAGCCCCTGCTCGACCGCTTCGTAAATATCCACGCGATGGGTTGACCAGGCCGAACTCGGATCGCTCTCTTCGCCTTCCACCAGGCCCGCTTTCTTTGCCAGATCGTAATAGCCGCCCTGCTTGCCGTTGGGCGTTGAAATCACCTCCAGCGAATAGCCGCGAGTGATGGTGGGATAGAGCGCTTTGTAAATCTTTGCCGCGTCCTGATGGAAAGCAAATTCATCCAGCGTCACGTTGCCGCTGTAGCCGCGCGCTGTGTCGGGATTGGCGGGCAGCGCGTAGATCACGCTTTCATTCGGCAGCCTCGCCTCAAGCTGCTTCACGCTGGTGCCTTCCATAAAAGTCGAGTCGTTGAACTGGCAAACCACGCCCATGGCCTTCAGGTGGTCGCCCACCTTTTCCATCAGCAGCTTCGATTGCCGCTCGCCCTTCGAGAGGAAAATCCAGCTTGTTCTCCGCTCCAGGCATCGCAGCACCGCTTCCAGCGCCGCCGTAAAGCTGTAGCCCTCCTGCCGGCCCTTCACCGCGATCTTCAATTTGCTCCGGTCCTCAATCCACCGCTTCTGGTAGGGCAGCAGCGGGACCAGCGCCGAATTGTTACTGCCCAAGCCCATAAATCTCTTTCACCCGCTCGATAGCCGACTGCGCATCCTTCGCGCCCACGGCCTTCTCAATTTCCTTCCGCTCTTTCTGCCGTTGCCGCTCGATTTGTTCAAGCTTCAATTCCAGCTCCTGCTTCGCTTGCTCCAACTGCTCGCGCCGCAATTTCAGTTCGGCCCAGTGCCGCTGCTCTCTCATAAGGAACTGCGGGCTTAGCGTCGCGCCGTCGTCCATGGCTTCCTGCACCAGTTCGAACAGTTGCGCCTGCTGGATGTCCGAAACCGCTTTGCCGTCGGCTATCAGCTCCGCGAAAGCCCGCGCCCGGTTCTTGATGGCGTCGATCCATTCCTTCTGTGGCTTCCATCTCCGCTGCTTGTAACTGGACAAGGTGGAAAGTGCGATCTCTTCCCCAAACTTCTCCTTCACCGCCTCCCGGATTTCCGCCAGCCCGCCGTGCGAGTCCAGCATCAGATCGACCATCTGGCGCAGGCCGGGATGTGTCCCTTCCAGCCGCTCCACCTTGGTTGCATATTCCGTTGCCATTCATCAGATCCTGACGCCTGGGTCGCCTGCTTTGCGGCCGTCCAAAAGATCAATTCCATCGGCAGTGATCCGAATGATCGCAATCACTTTGGGTTTGCCCACGCCGCCATCGTGGATCTGAAATTCCAGCAGCCTCTTTGCCCGCAGGTATTCCAGGTGGAAGTCCATGTCCTCTTCGAGCACGGAATAGCCGGCCAGGTCGAGAAGGTTCAGCAGCGAACGCCTCGTCAGCCAGCTCGGGAACGCTTCGGCAAGCTGCCGGAGAATTTCCCCTCGCGTTACTTCACGCTGGACGCTGTTCGACTTTGACATCTTCCCCCTCGATGTAGTTGAGTTTCCGGTTCATCGCTCGCACCGCCCGGTGCACGTCCTCTCTTTCCGCATCGAATCTGTCCAGGCGCTGTGAGAGCAGTTCCACGCTCGCCTGCAGGTGCCGGTTTGCCTCTTTCTGAGTATCGATGTACTCGCCCAGAAGTCCCACCAGCTTGCCTTGATTTTCAACATGCACCTGCTGGCTACTCACCCATCCGCGCAGTGACCAGCTAATCTTCCAGATCGTCCCCACAAACGCCAGGCACGCCAGCAGAAAAGCGCCCAGGCCGCAAACCGCCAGAATGGTCGCCAGCGGCGTCATCATCGCGGCGGCCTCCAGCATGGCAGCGACAATGTTCATGCCGCAGCCTCCTGCCGCAGCCCGTGGACGGGCAATCGCGGTCCTCTCTGCGGCGCCGGCAAGCCTTCCTCAACTCCAAACATTCCCTTCATCGCGTCTTCCATCTGCTTCGTTGGGCAGTACCATCCGCCAAACGCCTCCGGGTCCTCGGCCTGCCTGCGGTGCGTCTGGCACAGCGGCCCCGGAAACGGGCATGCCGGATCTCCCTGGCAGCGCATGGTTTTGAATCCTGTCTCTTAGCTCATGCCTGAATTTCCAGCCAAGCCCTACGCAGCCGCGACTGCGGCAACGATGCCAACCTTGCCGCCACTCACGACAAGCTCGATGGCCAGATTCAGCAGCGCCTCGCCAATCGTCAGGCCGGCTTGCTTCAGAGCTGAAACCGATAGAGCCGAGGCAAACGCCTTAATGGCCGCTCCCGCTCCGCCTTTCAGCGCCGAGGCTGCCAGCACGCAGGCATTCTTGATGATCTCGCCGGCCTTCTGCTTCAGCAGCTCTTCAGCAGCCGTCTTCATGGCTTCGAAGCCCTTGCTGCCCAAAACTTCCTCATAGAGCTTCACCAACTCGCTGCCCGTCGCATGCACCAGCACAGATCCTTCGTGCTCGATGTCCGTCAGAATCGTTTTTGCTTCCGTCGCCACGTCAACCATTTCAAGCCTCCCTCTCAAATTTCAAATCTTCGATCTGCAATCTTTAATGCACTGCCGAATAAATCTGCGCGCCGTGCGCCGCCGGCGAAAGCAGCGTGGTCAAGACATGCCACGCAAAATTCCCCGGCTTCATCAGTTGCCGCTCTTTCACCACCACCATGTCGAGCCCCGTCTTGATGTCCGCCGTGCTTGCCTGCACGTTAGCGATAGACCTTGGAATGTCAGGATTGTTCGCCAGGTCCGCCATGCCGCCGGTCGCCAGCGCCAGGTTCGCCTCGATTACCCGAAGGCCCTCAAGGTTTTCCGTAAGCCGGCGCCCCGCGGAGTTTAGCGTTTTTACCGCCTCCGTCGCGCGGGGCAGAAGCTCACTATTAACGCGCGTATTCGTGCCGTCGATAAAAGCCGTCAAGGCTGCAGCGCCCGCGTCCGTGTCCTGCAAGGTCTTCACCGCTTCCGCCGTCGCCTCGCGCAGCAGGCGCCGCTGTTCGAGCGCCGCCTGCCGCGTGGTGATGGAAGTTTTGCGGACCTCCGCCGCCGTGCCGCCAATCGAGAGAATTACGCGGCGCGCATCGGTCAGCGTCGCCGTGGCTTTCGATTCCAGGGCCAGCGTGCTCGCCGTTAGTTCCTGGCTGCCCGTTCGCGCCGTCCTCATCAGCGCTGCAGCCTCCAGCAGAAAGATCGACAGCGAAAGCAGCGCCATAATCTGCGCCGCCCTCAGCGCCACTCGCCCTGTCTGCCGCCAGTTCATAATTTCGCGCCCGTCGTGGTCTCTGTCAGCAACGCCGCTTTCTGAATGTTCCGGGCATTGATGGCTTCAGCAACCTGTCCAAGATTGACGGCTAGCGTGTGCATTGTCCCGTAGAACCAGAAGTAGAGGCGCCCGTCCTGGGGCATGGGCTTGGGCAAGTTCGACACCGCAGCCATAAAGATCACATAGGCGCAGAAGAGCAAGATCGCGTTTGCATGGACAAAATTCAAAACTTGCTGTTCGAGCATCTCTCTTCCTCAGTAGGCTTCCACCCCGAGATGGAACCGCCTTACTTTCCGACGGCGCCCAAGCTGCCGGGCGCCGTGAGGTCCGCGCTTCCTAAAGGGACTGTGGCCGAGGCCTCGTTGCTCGGCGAGCTGCAGACTTCTTTGCTGGTCGCGAGGTCGACGTCACATTCCCGCGCGATGTAGAAATATTTGGTGTTCGCAAGCACGTTGGAGTCTGTGTACGCAAGCGACGCCGGATTGATACCTGTCGGGTTGATCGGCGTAGTCGCCTCTGCTCCGGTCGCCGTGCCGCGATAAATATTGATATATGCGCCCGTCGGAATAACCGCTGGCGCGGTCCATGTCAGGTCCACTGCATGGCCGCTTTGCGCATTCGCCGGCATCGCGGCTACAGCCAGCAGCATCAGCGCGATGGATGCAATCAAAATCTTCCTCATGCTTTTTCCTCCTGCCCGCTGCCTCCTGCCTTCTGGCCCCCGACCCCCGACTCCCGAATGCCGACTCCCGATTCGCTGCCTTTATCAGGAGGGACGGAGGGCGCTGCAGGTCGGGGCAGACCTGCAGTACTGCCGCCCTCCGTTTCGGCGTGCATTGCCGGGGAGGTCAGCTCCGGCAATCTTGTTGGGGCCTGTCCAGCGGAAGCGGAGACGCCCTCTCCGCTGAGGGACCATCCTTGAGGCCAGTCAATCGGAGCAAACCTGTCATACGTGGGAAGCGCTTGTTGCGCGGCCACGTAAGGCCGCCAGTCCATGCCCAGAAAGACGACCTGCTCGATTCTGCGCCGCGCTAGCAGGTTCGGAGAAACCTGGCCGCCCACATGGCACCAGCGCGGGAATTGCATCCAAGCGCCGCGATAGTCTCCTGCATCCAGCAGCCGCGCCAGAGTGCTCGACTCGACGGCTGCGATGCCAAGGTTGTACCCGAAGTCCGCGAGCGCATCCACAATGCCCTGCGTGAGCATGCGCGGCGAGAAGCAGCGAAAAATGCCCGCAACAACGTTGGAAGCATCCTCGAGCAGCCAATCCTCGGCTTGCGCCATGGAGCAGATAGCGAAGCGCGAAACGCCGTGGTGGCCGTAGCCGATGCTGTAGCCTCCGGAGTCTTTGTACGCGAACCTACGAAAGCCCTCATTGTGGCGAATCAGAGCGAGGCAGGACGCCGAAGGCCCTCTTGGAAAGCGGAAGGCGCTCTGCGGAATCTGCGAAATCTGTGGACTATTTTCGGTCAAAGCGGGTAGCAGCAGCTATGCGCACTCGCTGCCACCCTCAGCCCCTCAGCGTCCCGAGGAGCCTAAGATCAAGTTGCTGGGGCGGCGCTAGACTCGCCGCCCCGATTCACTTAATGGGGATCGCGGACTATGAACTACAATCCCATCCCCTCTACCGGTCCGCGTCTGGCAGGACGTTTAATGCCTGGGGCCTTTCGCGGCGGAGGCCCCGGGACCGCGCTCTTTAAGTCACCCGAAGCTCACAATTCATAATTCACAATTCATAATTGCTTTTTCACGGCTTCGGCGGCCAAGCCCTGGGGAGGGGAGCGGGCCGTTCACGTCGTCCCGCCTCGCTCAGCCGCCTCCGCCCTTCATTGCGTCCGTCTCGGACGCCGTGCCGGTATGCTGCAACCGGCCCAACCAGGAGAATCGTCCTTAACCAGTCATTTACCTATCATCAGGTATTTCCCGGCGTCAATACTTTTGTGGCCCTCGGACGGTGACTGCCCAAGATGTTGTGGTTTTTCTTCAGCCGGACGCTCATAAGTCGTGAATCGGTGGCCGCAAGGGCCGCACAGGCGCCTCCGCCAGTTCATCGGCCCAACGTGCCGCTTATCGACCACCACCGTCTTGTTCTCTCCGCATTTCGGACAATTCATATCGCCCCCGCCCCCAGCACCCTGCAGATTTCTCCGTCGCCGCACCTAAACCCGCACCCAATGCAGCTCGGCCTCGTGGCATGGGCGTCTCGCCCATGTGTATCTTCTCTTATGGCCGCTGCCAGCCGAAGCATCGTTCTCGGCGCCCGAATCGCCACCTGAGCCAGCAATCCTTTAATATTCCCAGGCGGCGCCTGCCAGGTGAAGGTGGCATGGGCATCCTGCCCATGTTTCCCCGCTCCTTCGCATTTTGCCTCCAGAGGCATGCTTCGCTCCCGAATGGCCGCTGGCACGGACTTGGGCCTCTCAAAGCGGTGTACACCGCTTTTCCGCCTCTTCCGCGATGCCTCTATGCGCCGATGCTCATCCGGTTTCAGCCTCTTCAGCGGGTGCCTCTCGTCCTTCGCCTTCTGCCGGCACCCCGCGCAGCAATATTTCTGGTTGCTCCGCTTCGCCATAAAGATTGTCCGGCAAGCCAGCCTCCCGCACGGCCTTTCAGTCTGCGCAATCTGCGTAATCTGTGGATTCATTCGCTCGCCGTCCCTGTTTTCCCTATTCGCAACTCGCTACACACCATTCGCCAGGCTTTCCCCATTTCCAATTTCAAATTTCAAATCAGTGGTCTCGTTCGGCGCGCCCTTTGATAATTCATAATTCACAATTCATAATTTCTTTTTCCATCTTCCCCACGCATTCCCAAAAGAAAGCGTCGCATTCCTCCGGGTTCCTAAACTGCCGCTGCACCACCGACCCCGACAGCGCCTTGTATCTCACCAGGTATCCCCGCCGGTTACGCTGCCACTCAACCGTCGCCTTCCCAATCGCCTTCGTCCCCGGCAGCAACGATTCCTGAAGCATCGAACCCCTTCTCGAATAGCAAATCGCGAGTAGCGAGTTGGGTTGAAGCTCTTCCCCTATTCGTTATTGGCTATTCGCTGCTCGCTCGGGCGGCTCAGCCGCCGCCTCACTTCCTCAATCTCGCACCCATCGCGCCTTGCAATCCGGCTGAGCAATTCCTCAATTTCCGAATGCGCCTCTCGCGGCGTCAGCTCGTCGGCCCGATATTTCTGGAAACGTGCCCGCAGACGGTCGCTCAGCATCCTGTCCCAGGGGGCGCCAAACAATTCCTGAGCAAGCTGCGCAATCATCCTCGCCCGATACGCCGGTCCGTCGCCCGATTCCTCCCGCATGCACTTGATCAGGAACTTGGCCTCGCCGGGCTTCAGTTCCCCCCAACTCGCTATTCGCGATTCGCTATTCACGGCCCCCAGCTTCTCATTCGTCCACCAGATCCGCAGCTCCCGCTCCGTCATCTCTTCACTCGGCGCAGCCAGATTAGGCGAGAGTTTTCTCCATTCCGCGTGCAAAGCCCGCAGCAGTTCCGGATGGCGCTTTAGCCCGCTCTGCGGCGTTGCGGTTGCTTTGCTCATCCCCGCCTCCTCTTCATCTCTTGCGCGTGCGGGAAGCAATAATCCGTGTCCGGCTCGATGTGCGTCGTGCAGCGGTGGCACATCGGACGGTCGCATGTGCTCCCTGCCTTCCCGCCCGTCAGAGGAAAATCACAAAGCTTTGTCGATGCCTTGCCGCAATAGCAGCAGGGTTTCGGCTTCGGCAAGCCGCAAACAACCGCAAACCCTCCGCCAGGGAGCTTCAATGTTCCGCAGGCCATTACCGCCGCCTCTCTTTCATCCTTCATCCTTCCCACTTCATACTTCAGAGCGTGTCCCACGCTCTGCCATCTTCCCGCTCCGGCTCAAACGGATGCCCTTCCCAATACGCCGCCGTCGTCTCCGCCAGCGCCGCCATCGGCTTTCCCCATTTGTCGAGCGGCGACTTCACATAATTCGGCAGCTTGTTGATCCACAGAAACGGGTCTTCGGCTGTGTTCACGCCGCTCGATGCAAACCGGAACCAGACCGCCTCCCGCAGCCACTCCACCGGCCAGTTCGGGTTCGCCTTCAAAAACTGCCCCAGGCGCTTTGCCACCCGCCCCGGGTTCGGCAGCGGCAGCCCATCATTGTGCGCCCGGTACATCCGATCGAGTTCCACCATCAGCCGATGGTGCCGCGCATCCACTTTCCGCCCGCCATCCTGAGCGGAGCGAAGGATCCCTGCATTTGCTTTGCCCTTTGTCATGCGTTCGCAATCTCCAGCAAAACGTCTGCGTGGCACGGCTGATCGAGTGGACACCAGCAAGCCAGGTTCTTCCCGCGCAGGGAAGTTTTCCATTCCTCCAGATCCGGATGCTCCATGAGCCAACGGCGATAGGCTTCCACGGTCATCTGCGCGGTCACTGGCGGATGAGATTTCGGCCCGCAGTCCGGATGATCGCAGTCTCCGCTGCTCACCCGAAATGGATTTCCGTACCTGGATGGGCGCCCCACATAAACGATGGGCAGCCCGTTGAGGCTTTCGAGCCTGGAGCCCTTTGAGGGCTTGCGCTGCAATCTCACGGGTTTTGATAATTCACAATTCATAATTTTATAACCCAAGCTGCCCTTCCAATTCCCGAACAACGTCCGCATCCGGGCGGAACAGCCGCGAAAGCATGATGAGCTTCACGCCCTCGCCAAACAACCGCTTGTAGCACTCGTCGCACTCTTCCGCCGTCACCGGAATGTAGTAGCCATACGGGGGCCGCTTGGTCGCCGCAATCGGCATCCGCGCCAGCATTCGGAGTTTTTCCACCGTCTGCTTCACGCTGCGCTGCTGCGCCGCGTCAATGCTTGGCCCGTAGCCATGCTCATCCCCAAAGACCGCCTCGCAGATCTCGCGGATCGAAATGGCATGCTGCTGTCCCTTTCGCTCCTCAATCAGCCGCGCAATCTTCCTGTCCGTCTCATTCAGCAGAGCGCCCATCTCCGGGCTTTCATAATTCATCATTCCTAATTCATAATTTGGTTTTTGAAACCCTCCGGGCCGTTCCTTCTCCGCGTCCGCCCTTCCCCGCGTCCGGCAGACGCACCGCTTCACCGCCGTCAAATCCTGGCGAATCGGGACGTGCATCCACCCGGTGCCTTGGCAATGCGGGCAAACTCCGCTGGCCGTTGTGACGTCATGCCTGCTCACCGGATTTTCGTGCGAAGATGCCATCAGCGCCTCGACTCCAGCGCTCCCTTGATGGCATCAACAGCATGCAGCACAGCCGCGGCGTCGCCCTCGACCTCAAACATCGCCACCCGGCAACGCGCATGGCCATTCGCCTTTTGTGGCACGGGCGTCTCGCCCGTGTTGCTCTCTGCCCGATCAATCTTCGTGTGCGTCTCCGACGCTTTCACGATTTCCGCGTGCTCCTCCCGTGGCTTCCGCGGACCCCCCCAGACGCCCGGCTTGTAGACGCCCTCTTTTTTCAGGATTACCCTGATCGTCGTGTGGTGCGCGCAGTGCTTCGCGGCGATCTGGTCCGCTGACATTCCGGACGCGTAGTCCGCCGCGATTTGCTTTCTGTCGAGTTTCTTACGTGCCCCCATTTTTGTTTCCTCCTGGTGCGCGATCTGCGCGATTTCATCATCTGGCGGCAACTGAAAGCCGTCTTTGAAATATTTCCTGGCATGCGATGAGCAGTATCCCTTGCCGTTCTGAATTCTGGTCGCCGCCGCCGTCACTCCGGCAGCCTTGCAGTCAACACAATTCATAGTTTTAGCCTTTGTAATTCATAATTCATAATTCGTAACTACTTCTGCTCCTTCACTTCGCAAAAGAACTTATCCTTCTGCTGCAGCGTGATTCCGTGCGCCGCCAGCTTTTCGACGAACGGGTCTGAGTCGTCCTTTAAGGCCTCAGCCAGCCCCTGCCGGTCTGGCTCGGTTCTCGTGCGTACGTAGCGGCCGCCGTCATGCGTAGCAAGAAAGTCCACCGCCTTCGGCTCATTCTCGATGCGCACCGCCGGCGTCGTCTTGCGAAACCCCATCACCACGCCCGCATGCTCGTAGCTGCGCGTTTCGCCGCCTTCTTCCTTCGGCCGGAATTCCTTCTTGTGCTTCTTTCCGAACCGCGCCAGCGCCGCCTCAAGCTCGCCGATCCGAGCGTTCTCTTCTTCCATGCGGCTGCCGAACTTCGCGTGCACCGCCGCCACTCCCGCGTCAATGTTGGCCTGAATCATCCGACGCTCGCTTTCCTCCTGGGCAAGCTCTTCCATCACCCGCTCAGCTTCTTCCCATGTGCCAATTTCAGATTTGCGATTTGCGATTTGAGATTTCATCCTCGTCTGGCCCCCTTCTTCGCCTCGTCCCGGATTCCCGCCGCCTGGCGCTTGATCGATTGCCACCATTCCGTCGGCGGATAGCCGTCCGGGACCGCTTCGATGGTCGAGATCAAACGCTCTACCAGGTGCTCGGCAAATCCATCTGCGAGTTCGTGGCCTTCCCCGCGATCTTCCGATCTCCATTCCGAAACGGTCATTTCAGCCCCCAATTCGTAATTCAGGATTCCGCTCGTCCCTCAAACAATCGCCGGAAGTTCCGGCGGCAATCCTCCACGCCCACCAGGTTGTCGGATGGCAAGCCAATCCGTTTCTCGCGGACGGCCTTCTGGCCGGCCGTCCGATAGCGCCTTGGGGCAACGCCGGAACGCTGCCTCGCCTTGTACCGCCTCTGCCTCGCCAGCCGCTGCGGATCGCCCGGATCGCCGCCCCTTTCCTCCTGCCGGAACGGGTTGCCGCCATAGCAGTCGCTGCACATCTGCAGGTGCTCGGTAACCACATCCGCCTGTCGTTCGCGCCCCCGCTCCAGACACGTCTCGCATAGTGCTGGCGCTGCACGCTCCGTCTGCGTCATCTGCGTAATCTCTGGATCAGCCCCGATTGCTTCCACGCCTGCTCCCCTCAATAGCCTCATCCAGTTCCCTGCCCGCGATCATGCAAGCCATCACCAGCGTCCCCACCGTTCCTCCAACCATCAGCCCGATTAAAAATCCCAACCATCCCATCGCGCGCCTCCTTCCCCCTCTCTATTCACTATTCGCTACCTCGCCACTCGCTGCCTTTCACTCCCCAAACTTCTTCCACCACGCCCGCGGCTTCGATTCTTCCCGCTGGTCCGGCTCCGGCAACGAATTCAGTCTGTCCGCCTCGGCAACACGAGGGTCTTCAAACTTCTGCCTTCTTGCCGCCACTGTCGACAGGCCCAGCGTCACCACAAGCCTCACCGCATCGACGGCCTGACCCGGCTTTCGAAACGCTAGCGTTCCGGCCTCGTTCAGCGTTTGCACGAGGCTGTAGTTTCCACTCAGCATCACGAAGGGAATCCTCAGCCTCTCGCAGTCGAGGCGCATCGGCGCCCAGTTCGATTCCACCACCGTCATAATTTCCGGCCGCCCGCCGCGGTGCGTCGGGAAGCTGCCGTCACAGAGCACCGCATCGGTCTGCGGCAGCAGCTCCCGCGCCTCGTCCAGCGTCCCAGCCTCCAACACTTCAATCCCGCCGGCTTTCGGCGCCAGGTTGCGCAGCATGTGCGCCAGGACCTCGCGTAGTGGCAAATCATCTTCCACTACAAGAATTTTGATTTTTTGGCTCATCACTCGTCACCTGGCGCTCGTCACTGGGTCGCTGCCATCCTTTCCAGTTCTTCCGATTCCATCAGCGCCTCGCGCGCTTTCCAGCCAATCACCACGGCCACAATCAGCGCGGCTGCCAGCGTATCCTCGGAGGGGTCTTCGATAATATTCTCAGCCGCCGCTTCGCTGAGCGTGCTCAGGGCCTTGATGCACCGCTTGCCCGTTTCAACGATCGTGTCCGTCTGCCCCACGTCCATCATCGCCACCTGCATCATGTCGTCTGTCAGCCGCTCAATCGAATTGGCGCTTACTTCTTCCAAGTTTTTTTCGCCCCTTTGGCCATCTGCTTCTGGACCATCTGCTTCTGGCCCCCTCCCCACGATTTCTCCAGCATCAATTCGCCTTCCTTCCGTTCCGGCGTCCGACCTCAAGCGCGTTGAAGAGCCGCCGCGTGCTCACGTAGTCGCGCTTCGTCACGGGATCTTTGACCGTGCATCCATCCAGCAGCCGGTCTGCCTTCTCGGGCGCGAGATGCGGCGCCTCACCTGAGATCATGGCGCGGGCCTCGGCGCGCGTCGGCCCCAGCACCCTGATCTTTTCCTGCTCGATCCTGCTCCGCCACTGCTCCATGTAGCTTTTCCGGCGCGGCTCGAAAAGCTGCTCGACTTCCTCGTTGCCCGCCACCAGCAGCCCCGCCCGGCCGGCGGCAAGGTCCGCCAGCCTGCGCATGGCCTGCAGCGTGTCAATCCGGCCGTAGAGCAGGTCAGCCTCGTCGAACACGATGGCCACGGGGCTCTTGCGCCGGCGCAGCGCCCGCAAAATACCCCGCTGGCAATCGTCTGCGCTGTTGTAAAGCAGTCCGATGCCGAGCTCTGCGGCCAGGGCCTTGAAGAGCGTGCGCGGCGACCACGCGCCCATCACTTCAATTAGCGCGATGGCAGGCTCGCCATCCACCATCGCCGCCTCCGCAGCGCGTGTCTGCAACGTGAAAGTTTTTTGCCCTCCTGCGGGCCCGTAAAGCTCGCCCCATCCTCCCGCCTTGGCGTGCGCAATCAGCCTGTCGATTTCCCTCGTTGCCGCGGTCTCATAAAATTTGCCTGGCAGCTCGCGGATAGGCAGCGGATTTTCTTCCATCCAGGAGCAGAGCTTTAGCGCCGTCGCTCCCGTCTCGCGGTCGGAGCAGCCGAAGTGCGACGAGGAAATAAATTGAACGATGGTCGAGCGTGTGTAGCCGGTTTCCTCTGCCACGTCTCTCGCCGTCATGCCGCTGCGCGACATATAGCTCCTCAGCTTCTCCCGGACCGTGGTTTGCGCGCCCATCATAAGGTTCCTCCCTCAAAGACCTCTCGCCCCAGGTCGCCCGCCGTCATCGTTTTCGGCGCGCGGGCCACTCGCATCTTGCGCGATTTAAATTCCGTTGACGAGATCTCGCGTATCGGCTGCTCCTGCGGTCCCATCTCCGCCGGGGTCGCGGTCACTTCCAGCACACGCCGTGCGGCGTTGCCCAGGCCAATCGCTTTTTTTGCCGCGTTGCGGATCCTGATGGCCTGCCGCAGCTCTTCGCGGTCCTCTGGCTGGCGTTGCCCCCAGTGGAACAACGGCTTGGCTTTGGCATCGCACAGGAACCGCCCGTCGTCTGCCTTGTCGAGCACTGTAATCGAGCGCAGCGAGCGCCGGCTGAGGATCACTTCCAGTTCCTGCCCCTGGCGAAGGAAAAGCTCCGGGGCCTGATATTCAACGGTCTGGCCGTGGATGGTGATGTTGACCTGGCCTCCCCGCGCCACTTTCAGCACGCGGTGTTCAGCGGCGGCCAGCTCCAGCTCGGCGTCCGTGATCCGCCTGGCCCCGCCAGCCGGAAGGTGCGTGTTCCAGCATTCGTTCGGCGTCATGCCGCCCAGATATTTCCCGCGCCCGCGGTGCTGCGCGTTCCACTCGTTCTCGATCCAGCGGATGAATTCGAAAAGATATTGCTGAATGGTCCACAACGGCGATTGCCCGCGCCCGGTCGATTTCCACTCCTGGTGCTGCCGCTCGAATTCCGCCAGAACTTCCGGGCGCTCGTCGGTGTTCCGCCCGCACCAGCCGGGGACCCTCTTGTCAAACTCGCTCACCACGTCGTGCCAGCGCTCAATGGGCTTGGTTTGCGGGTTGCGCCCGATGGCGCTGATCGCTTCGATCCTCAGCCGTTGGCAGACCCCTTGCGCCTCGCGCAGCAGCGTTTCGCCTTTGATCTTTCTGAAGCTGCCGTTGAATGCTGTGGCCTGGAACTCTTTGCCCAGGTCCATCAGGACCGATTTCGGAACGCCGTGCCGGCTGATGGCCACTGCGGCGGCGCTGATCACCATGTCGCTCGAAAGGATGGGGCCAAACCAGTAGCCCATCACCTTCCAGGAACGCGCGTCCAGGAAGCTCACCATCCAGATGCGCCCGAGCTGCTCTCCGGCCCCGCGCAGCCGAACATCGATTTGCTTCTGGTCGGTCACCCAGACATCGTTTGACCGCAGGCTGTTGGGATCGCGTGAAATGTAAGGAGCGCACTTGTCGTTGTAAGCTTTCTCGCCCAGGCGCCCAAGTATCTCTTCCGGCATCGGTAGATTCGCCAGTGCGATTCGGCATTGCCGCAGCGTGGGCCTGTCTTCGTAAAGGTGTCCGAGCTTGTGCGCACGCTGCTTTTCATCGATCTCTTCCAGCAGCAGCTTGTGCGCCCGCGCAACTGAATACCTCGCCTGATTAACGTAAAGGTTCCGCAGCCCCAGCCACATCCACTCGTTGCCCGGTTTCTGGAATACCGACTGCCGGCCCGCCTTCGGCTTGGGCAGCACTTCCTGGACGAACGCGCGGAAAATTTTCTTCTCGTCGCCGCCCTGTTTCTTGATCGAGTTGTAGAGGTGAAGTTTCCGATGGATATCGCGCAGGCTCACATTGTTCTGGTCGGCCAGCCACTTCATAAAGTCGGTCTTGGTCTCGACCGTGCGCCCCCCGACCAGCGCGGACTTGTATTTCGCAAATGTGCCGTTCACGCACATCCCCACCACCTCGCACCAGCGCTCCACATACTTCCTTCGGCTGGCCGGCACCGCGGCTACGGCCTGGTCAATCGCTTCCTGGGTGGGGATCTGCGGCTGGAATTGCAGCATCGGCTGCTGCGTCCTGACGATGGCCGTCTGAGATTTCAAATTTGAGCTTTGGGATTTTCGCCCTTGGTAAATTGGCTGCTTCATCCTGTCAGGAGGCGCTTCCAGCGCCGCCGCGGCCTTCGCAGCCTGCTCTTTGTGGTAAGCCTGCTGCGCGGCCATATCGAGGTCGCACAGCCTGACCCGCTTGCGTTGCTTGTGTTCCGGGTCTGCGAAAAGCAAGATGCGGCTGCGCTGGAGCCGCTTCTTAAAGGTCTCATAGCCGGTCCTGCTCAGCCTAGCCGCTTCTTCAATTGTTATCGTGGTCTCTTCCATTCCCTGGCTCGCTCTTTCCGATTTCAAATCTGAGATTTCCGGCTGCCCGCCTCTTCGAAGGCGTCCTCAACGGTCTAACTGTTCTGAACCTTCCTGCGGAACAAAAAAGAGGTTAAGTTGTTCATTGCGAATTTCAAGCTGGTTTAGGAGGAAACGAACATTCATGTGCGGCCTATATGCCTTTCTGAAAATCTCATCGGTCCTTTCCAGGATCAGGCGCACCAACTGGCTGTCCTTTAGCCCGTTGGCCTCCGCTACGCCGCGCAATCGTCTTGCCAGCGGGATACCGACCTTCCCCGTCAGTGTCGTCTCCAACTTCTCATCGTTTTCAGACATTCATCGGCCCCTGAAGATCTTCGAGATCGCGCCGGCCAGGACTCTGCCAAGGAAGAAAATGAGCAGCCCTGCGCTCGCCGCCAGCATTAAGATTTCGCGCGCCTGCTCCAAGTGGCTCAATTACTACTCTCCCAGCATCCACAGCATGAACTTGCCGGCCAGGATCGCCAGGCCGGTAATCAGCATCCCAGCCACAACCACCAGGCTTGGGGCCGATGAAAATGTTTGGACTGAACTTAGGATGGCTTCCATAATTCACCTCGCATCAATCTGGCTGGATATCTCAGCACGGGCAAGCTGCTGCACCGCCCCAGCCTGCGACTCAAAGACAAAGTCCACAATGGCGTCCCAAACTCTCTGTGTGCAGTTGCGCTTGCCAGAAAGAACCATAGAGAGCAACGCCTTACTGCAACCGGCCTGGCGAGCGATCCTAACCGATGCGCCATTACTGGAGAGAATCATTTGTTTGACTACTTTGGGAACCCTTCGAGTTGTGGTATCGTGTCTCATGTGAACCAGTTCACTACACCATACTGCACGGATTGTGCATGAACAGATTGTGCATGTCAAGAGAAAAAATAAAAAAGATGAAGAGCCCCCTTGGGCCGCACATAAAGCAGCTCCGATTGACATTGGAGATGTCGCAGGAGGAGATGGCTGAGGCGCTTGGGGTAAAGCCCAGAGCTTACTTCTATTGGGAGTCTGGCGACAGGACCCCGCGCGGCAAACATCTGGAGGGCCTACAGAAGCTCGCTAGATCTGAAGGGCTTAAAAGGTTTGAGATCGCCGCAACATTCCTTGGTTACCGTAATGACCTGGCGGGAAGAGAGCCGGTCGCGCAGAGGCAGACGGTAGGCACTAAGTCTAACTCACAGATTTACCGGGCCTGCTTAAATCTGGAGGTCGCTGTATCTATATTAAAGGAGCAAGCCCGCGGTGGCAGTGATGCCGCCCTCCAGAAGCTTCTCGACCTGGCGGACCGCGCCACGAGGCTGGCTGGTGATCAGTCCACGGCAAAGGAGGAAAATTAGCGATGGCAGACGATATTTTTGGCAAGCCGAATTTTTCTGAGGTTTGTGCTCGTGACAAGGATGGGAACCCGCGATGCCCACAGTGCGGAGGTTCTCAGTTTGAGGCTGTCCGGTCCACCGCAAGGAAGTTGCTTTGGGGCATTGGTTCGCTCCTGGCGCCGGCGGACGAGGTCCGCTGCGTTACCTGTGGGGCCAAATTCAACCGCGGCTGAGAAGCCATGCTATTAATAATGATACGCCGCCAGGTTCGGCTCCGGCAGGTAGAACCCCAGGTCCGCAGCCACGCCCCGCCGCGTCCAACGCTGTAAGTCTGTTCTGGAGCGGAGTGTGAGCTGTGAGCACTTTTCAAAATCGTGTCCCCGGTTGTCCCCGGTTTTGGTTTTTGGAAAGTTGCACCATAATGCAGCATGTCCCCGGTTTTATTTTAGCGTTTTCTATAACTTACATCTTTGAAAAATGATGTCTCCAGTTTCAGCAACTAGTTTCTTTGTAACTTATTGATTCCTCGTTCGGCACTTTTAAAAAACCGGGGACATTTGTTCATTCTCTGCCATTACTTCCGTCACTAGCCGCTTCCCCTCCCTCTACCAAGTAATCCCCGCAACTAATTGATATCCCGCACGTTGCTTTTATTTCCACATCCCCACCAACCCATTCCAACCCCCACCAACCCCCGCCAACACCTCCGTCATCCGATACCACCGCGTGAGC
>JAJYLL010000155.1 GCA_021787735.1 Acidobacteriota bacterium
CAGGGTCTGCGGTTGCTGCCGCTGCCGAGCTGAACCCGCCTGCAGCCAAAGGGGGCCGTTATCGACGGATTTGCAAGCCACTTTTTCGCGCTCCCGTTGGGAGTGTCTGGCTTTTTCGCGCGGGAGGACCTCAGCGGGCTCCCGCCGTTCGAAAGATTCGTAACTGCCCCGCTCAAGCCGAGCTCACAGTTGTCGCCCGCGGACCAATTCCATGCTGACCCGCCGAAAACCGCAGCGACTCAACCCTTCCGCCGCCTTATCAACGGATCGGGGTCGGCACTACAACCGCATTTCACCGAGCGCGCGCTGATTCGGAAAAAGTTGCACCCGCCGCTAGCTCAAATTTCGTTCGGAATGGCCCCGACATGCGAAAGTTGGGCTAACCTCCGAGGGCTTTCTCCACCTGGCCGAGTTTCCCTTGAACCTTCCCGGCCTCCTTTTCCACTTTGCCGCTCACTTGCAAGCCGCGATCCTTCGTCAGTTGCCCTGCCATCTCTTTGACACTGCCCTTGAGTTCGTGAAACTTGCCTCTGGCCTTGTTTCTGGTGCTTCGCTTCATCACGGTCACTCCTTTGTGAGAATTCCAGGTCGTGCTTGCGTTTAATGCTGCGCTGCGGGCTCCAACTCGCAATCGGCGTACGCCCGGCCCCCACTTCATCTTTCCGTCCGATGGAAACCGGGCGGTTGTAAGGTGCTGTGCCGCGCCGTCGCGGCCTTTAGCGACTCACTTCCATATCGAGGATTGAGCCTAAAACGGCGCCCAGGATGGTGAACGTTCCACCAGAATTGCGACCGTATTGATAGCGGCCGTAGTAGCCGTCTTGATAACCGCGCTGGAAACCCTGGCGGAAGTAGTAGTTGTAGTCGTCCTGGGACACATAATAGCCACCATAGCCGTAGTTCGCGTCCTGATAGGCATACGAGTCCCGGTAGTCCGCGCGCCAGCGGTCCTGCCGGTCGGCCTGTCCGGCAAAGAAGCCCTGCTGGTAACCATTATTCACGGCCTCGCGCAGCATATTGGCGCCGTACTGATTGGTCTCGTAGTATTGCCCGCCGCGCTGGTAGCGATAGTTCGCAGCCGTGTAGAAGTAGGGGTCACTGTTGTAATCGTGGTGATCGTTCCGGAGATTCATCTCCTGCTGGCGCAATCGACCTTCGTACTCCTGCTGATAACGGTACTGCGCCGTGCGTCCCTGCCGTTGAAGCCGCGCTTCATCCTGCTGCCCTTCACGCTGCTGCTGATCCAGATGTTGACGGTACTGGCTCACACTCCGCTCCTGTTCCCTAATGAGCTGCTGCTGACGCTGTTGGGAGAGGCGAGCTTGCTGCTGATTCTGGTCTCGCTGCTGTTGCTGGACCTGCTGTTGCCAATTCTGGTCTCGCTGCCATTGCCGCTGCTGGTTCTGGGCATCCTGCTGCTGGCGATTCTGGTCCGCCTGTTGCTGGGCACGTTGTTGCTGCTGCCTGTTCTGGTCCGCCTGTTGCTGGGCACGTTGTTGCTGCTGCCGATTCTGGTCTGCCTGTTGCTGGGCACGCTGTTGCTGTTTATTTTGGCCCCGCTGCTGCTGTGCCTGCGGTTGCTCCTTTTTCTGCTTTTCATCTTTCTTTTGTTGTTTCTTGTCTTGCTGCGCTTGCTGCTCTTCCTGCGATTGTTGCTGCGCATTGGCCGGCATGCTCATTCCCACCAACCACGCCGCGCTGAGGACAGCCGCCACCGCTATCCGGTTCAAGATACTGATTTTCACATAACGCCTCCTTGGTAAGCCGGGCACTCCACGGGATCCAGCCCATAAAGTGAGCCCACGAGGAGCACAACAAGCTGGATGAGAAACACAGGCAATTTTTCCTATTGCTGTCGTCTTGCCGCCAGATCCTGCGCAACTCCGGGTACCATACTTATGCCCTGGAGCCACTTGCGTGTCAGTCCCGTATTGCTCACACGTCTGGTCACAATTGCTCAGGCCAGTTAATAAGGAGGAACTGCAGTCTGGGGTGGGTGGAAACTACCGCGAGTTTGACATGGACATGGGCGCATGATCAGGTAAGAAGGTGGCACAGTACGGCGCCTCGTTGTCTGGACTTGGGCGAAGGTTCTCTCTTTAGAAGCGCCCCATCTCACCCGATGCTTCGCTGCGCGATGCCCTTCTCCTCAGGGCATCCTGCTCGCTCGGACGATAAATCGTTCCGGTGCGGGACCCACAAAATAGAACGGGTAACACGTCACCAAGGTGAGGATTGCCTCATTGGAGTTGTCCAGCACATCCGTGTCCTGCGGCGTGACGACTTCGGTGAAATCCACCCGATAGCAGTACGATCCATTTAACGTCGTCAAGGTGATTTCATCGCCCTTGTGGATATTGCGCAGCGGTCTGAAAAACGTATCGCGGTGCCCTGCGAGCACAACGTTCCCTGGCTGGCCCGGCAGCGCGGTACCCGGAATATGGCCGACCGCCCGTCGCAAAGTCCTTCCGTTGTCGCCTTCCTCGATCATCGCCGTCAGGCCGATGCTGCTGATCTCGATTTGCCCCACGGAAGACCCTTTGGGGACAGCACTCTCAACCCTGGCGCGGTCCGCTTCGGCCGGGGCTGGAAGGGGCGACGGCTGAAGCGGTCGAACGCTGCGGATAACCGGCTCCTGACTTTTCAAGGCCCGTTCAAACCGCCAGGTCTCATAGGCCTGATAGACCCTCGCGTCAACCAGCGCATAGCCAGCGTAACCGAGTGCCAGGATGCCGAAGGCAAAAAAGAGGTATAGGCTCCAACGGAGTACCGATTGGGTTCGCCACTGATGACGCCTGCGCTGCTGGGTTTTGAAGTTCATGGTTGGTCGCCTGGGCTCGCGGGAATGGTTTGAGGTTTCAAGGGTGCGGTGTAACCGGCCCGGGTGCGGACAAACAAGCGTCCACGGTGCGGCGCTTCGGCCTTCACTTGGATGGCCCGATAAGTCCCGTCCTGCTTTCGGTCCGTGGGTATGTAAGCGATGGTGTACTGGTTGCGAATGTCGCGGGCGATCTGCTCGCAAATCGGAACCACTTCGGTTATTGACTTTGGCAGGAAGGCTTCACCGCCCGTTTCCCTGGCAAGCAGCTTGAGAACATGAGGGTTCTTGTCGGGATCATCCTCATCAAAAAGCCCGAGGGTGTAGATGATGGCGTCCGACTGTCTTGCCATGGCCAGAACCTGCTTCAGCTTTTTCTTGCTCGCATCGTCGCCGCCATCGCTGATCACGATCAGCACTTTTTTGTCCCGGTTGCCGCTCTTCAAGTGTTCAAGTGCAGCAGCAATCGCGTCGTAGAGCGCGGTCTCGCCGTCTGCTTTAATGTGGGATAGTGCAACTTGCAGTTGACCTGGCTGGTCCGTGAACGGCGTGTTGTCGGGAAGGGCAAACCGAACATGCTCGTTGAAATTGACCACAAACATCTGGTCCTGTGGATTGCTGGAGCGGGCAAAGGCCAAGGCAGCGGCAACCACTTCAGGGATCTTCGGCCCCATGCTTCCACTGTTATCAATCACCAGGCCGACCGTGACTGGAATATCGTTATGGCTGAAATATTTAATTTGCTGCAGAACTCCATTCTCGTAAACATGAAAGTCATCCTGGCTGAGACCCGAAACAAGATTGCCTTTGTGGTTCTGCACGGTGGCGTGCAAGACCACCAGGCCAACACTGACCCTGATCATGTAAGGGTCACTCGGGCGGCGGGCGGGCGGCGGGCCTTCTTGAGGGCGGGCAACGATGGGCAGAGCAGCCATCAGGAAACAGAGCACCGCCAGGCATCGGTGAGCAGAGGCCCAGGCCTTCCCGTTTTGTACTCCCGTGTTGAATAACTTCGCGGCGCGCAACCTCCACCTCCCCGAGAAAGGCCAGTGTGACTAATCGTCGCGAGGCTCAATCGCCAGCCTTCTTCCGATCAGCCGAAAGCTGCTGGTCGTGAGATCCGGCAACTTCCGCGCCACCATGGTGCAACCCTTCTGGAGAGCGAGGAACATCATGCAGCCCATAAACAGCAACGTCATGCCAAACCAAAGTACGAGCACACAAGCGGCACATTCATAGACCGCGAACATTGGCACCCTCAATCCCTGGCCATCGAATCAAAATCTGAGCGGCAGCCCGCCCGGGTAGTTGCAAACTCTTGCCGCTCGTGAGGGGAGGTGCTACTTGCGTACCACCCCCCTTCACAACCCGACGCTCGGTCAGGATTGCCCGGGAGCCAGCAAATTGGCAGCCCGAAGCGCCCTCCCTGGAAGCCCCACGTGTGTGGTCTACGCAGACCCCGCAAACCACTCCCTTGGTTCAGGCAGTTCGCCTGGAAAAAGCCCAAACACAAAGACCGGCGCCCAATGACAGCAGCCCAAGCAATGCCACAAGCGGTATCTGGCTTGCTGTTTTTGGCATGGGGGCTGGATTGGCGGGGGCAGCAGCAGACGCTGTCTCGACCGGCGGTGCTTCAACGGCTTGGGCTACTGGAACCTCTTCTCCCGTAGGTGTAACAGCAACGACTGGAACTTCCTTCAATGCTGCTGGTTCGGTTGGCAACTCAGCCACCGCGGGAACGGGCTCATTGGTCAACTTCGCCAGCTCGATAGCCTTTTCCTTGGGATAGACAAATTCCTGGCCCCATTGCGCTCCCGGATAAAACCATGCCCTGATGGCTTCCGGCTGCCCTTCTGCCCTCTCCCTGAACGTCATGACCGTTTTGTCGGTCGCCTTCAGGCGGTAATTCGGTACGGCAAGGATCGTTGTGAATACGTGGGTTCCATCCTCGCTGAAGATTTGGACGATGTTGCGGTCAGCCAGCGAATCCGCCAGCTTGAAGATATAGGTGCCCGCTGGCAAGGTCTGCGCACGCACACCCGGGACCTCGACCGGCGCGCTGAAGGTCACAGTAGTTTTCTTGTTCCACTCGTCTGCTTTCGCACTGGGCAGAGACGCTAGAGCCGCCAGGAACAAGCAAAAACTCACTGTGACTATTTTGAATCGGTCTATCTGTTTCATCGGAGTTACCTCACCTTTTTACAGGGGCGTTCGATTCTGCCCCCTTGCATAAAACCGGATTTACTTCTGTAAATTGAGGTCACAAGTGACCCCACCGCATGCCGTGACCCGCTTTCATGCCGGGCAGCTACCTTCGGCGGATGGCCCGGCTGAGATGAGCCACCCGGCAATCGGAGACTCAATGCACCCACAAGGAAACGGCATAAGGACACATCAACACTGGAGACGCTGGCAACGCCGCCGGAGAAACTGCCTGGGGGAAAAGATCAAAAAGCTCTTCCAGTTCACCTCTTCCGCACAAAGCGAATCCCTGGCGCTTCGCCTGGCCGGCGCGGATCTCATCTCGGATGGCATCGGCCCTGAGGAAAAGCCACACGTCAGCCTTCGATGCCTCAAGCTCGGATAAATCATAGTCAGGTCTCATTTCCCCTCCTTCAATGTGTCCCCCCTTGCGACATGCCTTTGGCGCGAGGACGCCGGGCTTATGACCCCTAACAGGCTGTTGAGAAACTCCCTGTGCTATGCCATCCTGAGC
The DNA here is from genome assembly GCA_021787735.1 of Acidobacteriota bacterium. Lineage (GTDB taxonomy): Bacteria > Acidobacteriota > Terriglobia > UBA7540 > UBA7540 > SCRD01. Next base: position 5,535 of record JAJYLL010000155.1, read on the forward strand.
GAAGCGAAGGATGACGGTTGTTTTTTCAACAGCCTGCTAAAGCCGACCCAAGAGCAGCAGGACATAGCACCACACCCCCAGCCCCGCCGCTTTGGGGAACAGCCCCAAATTCGGCTAATTGAACGCTTGCCCGCCCTTGGGAGAGTATTTCGTCAGCGCGCTGTCTAAAGGTTGGGCCGCCCGGGGAGTGCGCACTGTGCCGTCGATCAGAATCTGTTTAGCGGTGACCTTGCGCCCATAGAGCTTCTGGTTGTCGTCCTCATCCTGCTTCACCACGGCCCCGCTGAGCGACACTCCCGCAAACAGACCCTGGGACCGCGAGTAGCTGAGAATCTCGGCGTGGAGCTGAGCGTCGGTCGCGCCTTGGGCGGAACGGCCCACCGGCCCGGCCGCTGCGGATGCTTCTGCGCCCAGCTTAACGCTGTCCTGGACCAGTGTTTTCATGCCTTCAGGGTTCATTACGAGGAAGACGACATCGGTGGACGTTCCGCCGATCTGGAATCCAAAGCTCCCGCCGCCCACCGTGAACATCGAAGGCGCGCCCCACACCCCGTTGCCGCCCCGGCGGCACACCAGCACACCGCGTCCATAAGTTCCCCCAAATCCGAAGGCGAACTTCAGCTCCGAAGGAATGATGCCCACACAGACGGCGTTGTTCAGCAACTCACTGGGAATGCCCTGGTCAGGAGTCCTCATGATCTCGTTGAGAACGTTGGTGGACTTTTGCAGTTGGGTTTCGTCTGCGAAAGCCGGCACACAGATTGCCAGCAACAGAAAAACAAATATCAGTTTTTTCATTTAAGTCTCCTTTTTGCTACTCATACCCACGGCTTCCATCCTGCTCATCCCTGGGGATCAACGGCGAGCCGGTGTTGCTAACCTCCGAGGGCTTTCTCCACCTGGCCGAGTTTCCCTTGGACCTTCCCGCCCGCGCGCTTTTCCGCACTTCCCTTCAGATGTGTTCATACACATACGCTGAGCGCTACCTGCGCCAGCGCGAGTATCCCCAGCCCCCCCCGCCGAACAAGAGGAGCAGCACAACAACAATCAATAGGAGTTCCATGTCTCACCTCACTCATAAGAGTCAAAGCAACTTACCGAATCACCGGATCAAAGCGCCTTTCCCGGAATGCTATGTCCCTTCACCACCGGTGGCCGTGCGAGCGAGAGGCTTTTCGCCTCTGATGTAGTCGGCGCCGCCCTCTCCAGTGACCGAGATATCCTGCGCCCCTGTCCGCTCCAGGATGTCCCTGGCGCGCTTCGTCCACTTCGCATTGTCCGAATGCACCGAGAGGAGGATTCCGCCCGCTTTGACCCGCACCTCATAGTGCTTGGCCTGGTGCTCAGGAATCCCCATACCGATCAGGACGCCCGCGATCCCGCCCGCTACACCGCCCACGCCCACGCCCGCCAGAGCCGCCATGAGCGGGCCGGCGGCGATAAAGGGACCCAGCCCCGGGATCGCCAGCGCTCCGATGCCCACCAGCCAGCCCAAGGTGCCGCCCACCACCGCACCCGTCCCGGCGCCTACGGCAGCGCCTTCGGGAGCCTTGGTGCCTTTTTTATGTGCAAAGTCCTTGGAGACTACTTTTTCCGGAAACAGCACGGAAATATCCGTATTCCTGAATCCGGCTTCCTTCAAGACATCAACGCCGTTCTCCACGGCGGCATAGTTCGGGTAGATACCCAATACCGCTATTTTGGCTGCCATGTTGCACTCTCCTTCTTGGTTCTATAAGGCGTTCGCTTAGGGCACCCGGCGACCGCCGCCCCACCTTGCTGTTGTCTGGGTGCACTACCTTTATACCTTCCCCTGATTCAGGCGTCTGCCCACAATGGCTCACCCGTTTGGTCAAAATTGCTCATCAGCTATTGAAGAGGAACAGCCGGGCGGTTCCGGCCATGGGTTGGCGGTGGTGGCGACAAAATCTTCCTGAGCGCCTCCGGCGGGGTGAGGGAAACTGCCGGTCTGTGCCATAGCGCCGGGTTTATCAGCCCCGGCGCCGGTGCTCCGGTCGATCTCGTAGCTGGTTATCTTGTTATGCAGCGATCTTGTACTGATGTTCAGCATTCGCGCGGCTTCTTTGCGGCTGCCTTTGGTCAGCTCAAGGGCATGGAGAATGGCCCTCTTTTCCGTTTCCTTTTTAATCCCGGCCAAATGCGATTTCAAACCGCCTGGGGCCAGAGGAATGTCCGTAGACGCGACCTGGGACGAAGATCCTGAATGGCCCCGCAAGCAGCTTAAAGCCTGAGCTTCATTGTTGAAAATAAGCCACCGCTTCACAAAGTTTTGCAACTCTCGCACGTTGCCGGGCCAGTCGTAGTGCATGCAGGCGTCAAGGATGGCCCTCGTCATGGGGAGTTGCTGCCCGCCAAAGTCCCCTGCCCAAAGGCGGGTGAAGTGATCGATCATCGGCACGATATCTGCCTGCCGCGCCCGCAGAGGAGGAAGGCAGATCGAGTAGATGTTCAGACGATAGTAGAGATCAGCACGAAATTGTCTGGAGGCAATCGCCTGGGGCAGATTGACGTTCGTCGCGGCAAGGACCCGGACATCCACTTTTTGAGGAAGGGTATTTCCCAGCCGCGAGAATTCACCGTCCTGAAGGACGTGAAGGAATTTCGCCTGCGATTTAGTGGGCATTTCTGCAATCTCATCCAGAAGAATGGTTCCCCGCTGGCAGGCCTCAAATTTTCCGGGCTTGGCCCGCGTCGCGCCTGTAAAAGCGCCGGCTTCATGGCCGAAAAGTTCGCTCTCGAGCAGTTCCGCAGGCAGCGCCGCGCAATTCACCCGCATGAAGGTCCGCTGCGCCCGCTGCGACTGCTTGTGGATCATTCGCGCAACCACTTCTTTCCCGGTCCCGCTTTCTCCCAGCAGCAGGACCGGAATTTCAAAGCTGGCAACCTGGCGCACCTGCGCGCAAACTTTCTGCATTTCAAGGCTGACGGCGACAACGCCCTCATTCGCCTCCGTTTGCTCCAGGTTATCTGGTATTGAACTGGTGATGACCCCCATTACTGGTCTCCCTTCAACTCGCCGGTGAAAATGCCCGGACGTCATTCCCGTAAACGCTGCATTAAGAGATCCTGATTGGTAACTTTAAATCCCGGTAAAGTGAGCGTCAGTCC
>JAJYLL010000156.1 GCA_021787735.1 Acidobacteriota bacterium
GTCTCCGCAATGACAACGGGCATCAAAATACAGGAGATCAGAATAAAGAGCGCCCAGACGTTCTCCCACGACCACCGCCCCAAATACCGCATGGGCAGCGTAAAGGTCCCGTTCATCAGCCCGGAAAGGATTGCCAGCGTAAGACCGAATGTCAGAGCGGACGATGTTGCGTTCATGAATCCCTCAGAAATACATATGCATGCAGGTCAGCGACCAGACAGGACAGGTAAGAGTTGTTTGAGATCCGCACCCAGATTGCTGCGGCCGGCCAGGCCCCACAATGAAGTGTGGAGGTTGCGCATCCCCGCGGGCGTTCCCCGGTTGCGGTTGTGCCCACCCTCGATCCGCTGTTTGCAATTTCCGTGATAGCTCGTTCTGCTTGAACACAGCCGCCATCGGTGGCCCGTTGCAGTGTAGCCTACTAATATGAGCTGACATCAACTCCCCTGCGTGATCATGCCTCACTTGCGGGAGCTGCGCCAGTCAACGTATGCAGTGTAGAGTTTCGTCGACGCGGGAGAGCCGCAAAAAGCGGCCGAGCCGGGTTTATTCATCATGCCCTGGTATTGATACACAAGAATCTTATCAACCCACGGTGAGACGGCCTTAAGCTGCCGGAGCACCCGAGAGAAAGGAGCCGGAAGCAAGGCGCTCTTGTACACAGCGCCTTGAAACCGGAAGATCTCGACGTCGGCCCAGATAGCCGCCCGGCGGGCCCGGTCGTGCGCCTTCCTCAAGCCTTCATAAAACTTCGGAGTCTCATCCGGTGTCGACTTCTGAACGCCCACCTCGTCCTGATAGGCGATGATGTCGACATCCAGCGACTCCAGTTGCTTCACATACTTGTCATCGGGAACAGCGACGCGTGTTCCGTAGGGCGCAATCAGGATCCTCGCCCGCGGCGTCAACCTGCGGGCCAGCCGCGAGCACGTGTTGACATAATCGATGAACTCGTCGGAATAATACCGGTCAATAAATGCCTCATTGGGCCAGTACCAGCCATAGAAGCTTTTGTGATGGCCGTAGAGCTGGGCCAACTGATCGATGGCCTGCAGACGCTTCCGCGCAGCCACAGGATCGGACACGATTTTCGGACTGGCCCAATCACCGTAAAAACCGCCTCCGATAAAGAACTTGACGCCGTATTTGTCCGCCGCCGTCAACACGGCTTCCATCGGGTCAGCACAGGCCAAATGCCAGGGCGCAAAAATCCCGGTCGGGAAAAACGCCCGGTAATAGAGAGCGGTTGCCATCAGCACCAGATATTCCATGCCCACGTCGGCGATCTCTTTCACCTTGGCGTCCCACTGCGCAGAAGTGAAGTCAGCACACTGGGGATTCCAATCGACCCCTTCAACGGTGGCATGGTGCTGAAATTCAAACCAGCTTCCCGAAATCGGTTTGATAGCGCCCGGCCCCGTCGAAGGCTCGGCTGTTTTCGGAAATGCTCCGAGCAACGCACCGCCCGCACCCATTGCATAGAGGAAATCGCGCCGATCTAATTTGCTCATACCTGAGGTCTCCACTTGAAAGGAATTACGAATAGCTTTTGGAATGCAGGCCTACCTCCATCCTGAGTTAGCTTTCAAATGTAACACCATCGTCGTATTTATCCCAAGCAAAGGAGAAGACGCCGCAGCATCGCCATGCTCGCACCGTGCAATCATGTCCGTCACTTCCCTGGAAACTTGTGCCGCGCCATATAAACACGCATCAACCATTTTGCAAAGGCAGCATGACTGACTGTCCCGGATGCCGGACTTTCTGTTGGCAGTTCCACCTGCAACTTTCTCGCCGCGTCTTGCAGGTCCGAAAGCAGAAGCAGGGGGTTCAGATCTGCCTGTGTGGCTTCAGAGCGCGGCCAGTAACCATCCTCGGTCAACTCTTGAAGCGCCGGACCGCTCAACTGAGCAGACCAGATGTTGGCCGAAGGCGGCCGCTCAATACCCAGCAGCCGTGCCAATGCTATCAATGCTTCTCCGCGTGTCGTCGGAGACGAAGGCGAAAAGTGGAGGTCCCTGTCGTTGCCGCCAAAGGTCCCCTTCGCGGCCAGGAACTCTGCGGCGCTAAATGCCGGATCACTAACCTTCAAGTCGTCAAACCAGTAAATCGGCGCTCCTTGTTTAACCAGGTCAAATTGAAGTGTTGAGGTAAGTTTTTCATCTCGTGCAATGGTTTGGGGCGTCTGGCCCGATTTTACCGCCAACGCCGCAAGCCGGCCTGCCGCCTCGCCAATAGCCCACTCGATCGGATGCAGGCGGTAAGCGCCGTTGGTGATGTGGGTTGTGCCAATGTCTTTCGACGCGGCAATCAGATTCCGAATCTTTACGGGGACCAGCGCACCCAGCGGTAACTGGAAGGGTTTGGTCCCCGAGGCAAAGTCTTTCTTCGAGCAGCTATGGATATCGATGGGATAAAACCCAATCCCCACTGAATCCGGAAACCATTTGCTTCTGGGACCTTTCTGGTACACGGAGGAGATGTCTTGCTCGCGAATCGTCTCTATAGCCCGAATCCTTCGTGATTCACGAATGTATGGATAGAGTGAAAGGCCGTCGGTCGAACCCAGTTCTGAAGTCAGAAAGCGAAGCCGAGGATAACCGTTCCCCGCCCCGTCCCGAGGTGCATCATGCTGAAGCCAGTAGGCGAAGCCCAGGGCAAGAAGCTTTGCCCGTCGGAATTGCTCAGCCTGGGCAAGCGGATCGGTGGCAAGCAGGTCAGGTCCGCAGTAGTCATTGCTGGGCCAGTTGATAAGCGAGATTTCAGGCGGCGCGTGCGGCCCTGCAAAATTCCCTGCCGCCACAAGCCGCCGGTAGTCCCAGAAGGAACCCGGCGTCCCCGGCTTTTTTGTGAACACTCCATAAGTCAGGAATTTCCCATGTCCGTAATCAAGCGTCAGGGTGTAGGGCTGACTCTTCAGATTCTCTTCAAAGCCCTCAGGCCGGGAAAGCAGTTCGCGGTTGTGAGGCGAAATGCCCAGAACAAAAGAGTAGGTGAAACTCTGGATATCATTGGAGTCTCCCGCGCCCTCCCGGGCGTCCGGCTCGCCCGTCAGGCTGCGGGGTTCTGCACCGGTCACATATTCGGCGCCGGCCATCGGGAACAACTCTCCAAGATCGGTTGCATCCAAAACGTACTTCGCGCGAAACCGAAACCACTTTCCCGTGCTGAACTGATAAGCAAGGACAGACTCGATGCGGTTTTCGCTCATCTTGACGGAAGCAGCTTTGGTCCGCAAAAAGACACGCAACAGGCCTTTCTGCTCGAAAGGTCGGAGCATGGAATCCAGAACGTCAAGCGCGACCTGTGGTTCGAAGCAGAGAGCGCTGACCCAGCAGTGGCCGGGGTTAAAGTAGCGTTGGGACCTGCCCATCGGCGACAGCTTGTAGTGGTCACGATAGTATTGCCGGATGCCGTTCCGAAGCTGGTAATAGGAGGCTGTTCCGCCCGCGGTTTCAATGTACCGGTTCTCATCAAACTCCGAGACGCCCTGCGATGTCATCTGCCCGCCCAGCCATCGGGTTTCCTCGGTCAGGCAGACGTGCATGCCGGCCTGCGCGGCAGCGAGAGCAGCCGACGTGCCGCCTGTGCTGCCTCCCACCACCAGCACATCGCAAGTCTCCGCGAGTGGCCGCGCAGGTACAGCAAGGTTCAGCACGGCACTCGAAGCCGGCCGGTCTGCGCGGACATTTTCCACGTCGAGCAGTTGGAAGTTTTTTTGTCCGTGCAGGCGCACGGGCCGATTCAACACTCCCGCAACAACCGGGATGGCAGCCAGCAGCCATAGAACGCGTGTTCGCTTCCGCAAGCGAATCGTCGAGATATCCATTCCCCCGCCCATACATCGAGTAGTCTACTCCGAAAATATGGTTACGCGGTTGCTTGAGTCAACCCTCGACGCGAAACTCGAAATTCCATCGCAGGTGCGGCACGCATCGCGATGTCAGCGACGTGTGTGCAAGGAAGCGGGCCTGACTTGACGTCCATCCTGGTGGACGGCTGTAAGGCGCAGGCCGCCGCTGTTTCGGTCTGCCGCTTTTGCTTTGATCCGTCGAGACATCACGGACCTCGCAACCAGAGGCCCGCTCTACGGCCTTCGACAGGGGCTCTGGAACGGCCTCTAATTGATTTTAGCGGGCTGTGTAGTGGGCATAGATAATTGACGGCGAGGCTCGCCAGAAATAGATTTGTGTGGTCGCTCTCGATTCGGTAAAGCGTGGGGCGCTGTCGAGTTCATGGAGCGACTGTTTACGTGAAGGGGCTCGTCACGGGGCTTCCAGTGGTATTTACAACAAACATTCAAGCCTAAGGGCAACGCTTTTAGCTATCGGGGGCACGAGGCTGAGCGGCCCGGTAGCATGATTTTTCAGTCGGGCCTTGCGTCTGGGGCATTCATCGATGCCACTGTGATATTGCGTGTGCGACGGGAATTGCATCGCGTTTTTTCCGATTTCTCGTTGCACGATTCGAAGATGGTCGAGTGCGGCACTGTGGCGCTCGACTCTTTGAATGGTTTCAACTTGGGTTTGGCAGAATTGCGCCAAGCCCGGTTGGTATTGAAATTTCCGGTTTGGCCGGCACAGGGGCTCGGAATTTATCCGGAGGCAAGATCATGAAGGAACCTGTTCAGATATGTTCGTTGGATTGCAACGACACGCAAAGCACCGCAGGGGCTTCTCACGGCGTACTAAGCAATGAATCCATATCCTCATTCCCAGCAGTGGACAGTCAGCACCGGCAAAAGAAGGGCCCTTTTCCCCTTTTGCGAACACTTGGGTGGTTCATTTGCTTTGCGGCTCTCATTTTCACGCCGTTCGTAAGCGCGTTTGCACAGGCTAACTTCGCATCGCTTGGCGGAGAGGTGCTTGATGCTCAAAGGGAGGCCATACCCCGGGCCGGTTTGACCCTGATCTCCCCCACCACAGGCCTCCTCCGCAGCACGGTGTCCAACGGCACAGGGTTCTACACATTTACTGACGTGAACCCGGGCAATTACCAATTGCGCGTGGAGGCGCCCGGATTCCAAAGCCAATTGCTCAGCTTTGTCCTTGCGGTAAATCAGAACTTACGCGTGGATGTCTCGCTGAAAGTCGGGAGTGAGAAACAAAGCGTCGTCGTAAAAGGCGCGCCAGCTCCGTTGCGAACAACTGACGCAACTCTGGGTGAAGTTGTTGACCCCACCCTGACCAGGCTGCTCCCTTTAGACGGCCGGCATGTCCTAGATCTGGCAATCCTGGCCCCCGCAACTGCTCCGAACATGGACATGGGAGTCCAGGACGGAAATCAAAATCAGCTTTATTGGCGCCCAGGCCAGGGAACGGAATTTACCGCAGCCGGAGACCGAGCTAACGCGAACTACTATCTGCTGGATGGAACGACGGATTCGGACCCAACATTCTGGACCTTGTCGTTGAGCCCATCACCCGATGCCATTCAGGAATTCAAGGTGCAAACGGGCAGTTATTCCGCGGAGTTTGGCGGGGCCGGCGGAGCTCAAGTCAATATGATCACTCGCTCCGGCACCAACCAACTGCACGGCACGGTTTACGAATACCTGCGCAACACCGCCCTCGACGCACGAGTCTGGAATGCAACCAAGGTTCCCCATCTTGTCCAGAACCAGTTCGGCGCTTCGCTTGGCGGACCCATCCAGAAAAACAAAACATTCTTCTTCGCGAATTACGAAGGGTTCCGGTTCAGCAATCAGGTCTATCAGATAGAAACCGTGCCCACGGTGGCAGAACGAAATGGCGACTTCAGCCAGAGCGGGCAGATGATATACGATCCGTCCAGCGCATCGCCCAATCCCAGCTATAACCCGGCGCTGCCCGTGAGCGCAAGCAACCCAAAGATTATCCGAAGTGAGTTTTCAGGCGACGTCATTCCGTCCACGATGATCAGTCCGGTAGCGTACGGGGCGCTCCAGACTGTTCCGGTGCCGAACCTTGGACCCGGCGCTGGCATGGGGATGGGCATGGGACCCACGTCGATGGGGGCTGACTCGAACAATTATCTGGACGTGCGGACAGCAACACAGCCGTGGGACCAGGGAACAATCCGTATAGACCGCAACTTTGGCAAAGGCGACTCCCTTTTTTCCCGCTACTCGGTAGAGCACGAAAGCGGATTTACGCCAGTCTACCTGCCCGGCTTTGGGCTATTTGACGACAATATGGCCCAAAACCTGACGGCCTCCTATACCCACATTTTTTCGCCGACGATGATTAATAATCTCTCTTTTGGCATGTCGCGGCTTTCCATGCACGAATATTCCCAAAATAACTTTACTCACGACTATGTTTCTCAACTCGGGATCCAAGGGGTCTCGTGGGGCGGCAAGGGCTCCTGGGGTATGCCATATTTTAACGTTCAGGGTTACAGCCCAATCGGCGATTCCTTCAATGCGACGCCGGTGCAGGACTGGGATACGTTCCTCCAACTGGAGGACACCTGGAGTTGGCAGAGAGGTCATCACGCGCTGAAGATTGGCGGCGGCTATCTGCCCTTTTTCTGGCCCATGTGGGGCTTTTTCGAGACTCGCGGCTTTTATCAGTTCACGAATGGCTTCACCACACAGACCGCCACTAACGACGGCACAGGGTCAGGTCTGGCCAGCTTTCTGCTTGGTCTGCCGGTCGTAAAGCAGCGCCAGGCCGGTGTTCCCTCAATGAATTTGAGACAGTGGTACGGGAATGCGTTCATCCAAGACAATTGGCGCCTAACGAATGCGACAACACTCGATTTGGGATTGCGCTATGAATACATGAGCGCGCTATCTGATCTGGATGAGCCAGGGGCAAACCTGGTATTTCAAAATGGTCAGCTTTATTCCTTTGTTGGCGGGCAGGGGGGGACGCCAAGAGGTCTGTGGTATCCCAACGGCCTGAATTTCGCCCCACGCATTGGTTTTGCGCACCAGATTCGCAGTCTGGGGATCGTCCTCCGAGGCGGGTTCGGCACTTTCTTTACGCCGGTTGATATGAACACCTGGTGCAATCAGCGCCACAATCCGCCCTATGTTTTTGCTGAAACCCGGCAGAGCGACAACTACGTCCCCAGCCTGGTCGGTTTTAACTTCGCCCCTCCGGTGTTAGGCCAGACGGTGGTCAGCTTCAATTCCCTCGACCCACATTCTCATGCCCAGTACCTTAATCAATGGAGCTTTACTGTTCAAAAGGCGCTTCCAGGAAATATCGTGCTGGAGGCCGGCTATCAGGGCTCGCGGGGATACCACCTGCAGCGTGCCCACTTAATCAACAATGCGCCGCCCGGCCCCGGACCTTTGCAGCCTCGCCGTCCCTATCAGACCATCACGTTCCTTCCCGGCACTTCCTTCGCCGGAGATAATCCCGAGAATTTCGCTATCCAGAGCGACACCTTTCCGGTTTCAGCCATCAACTACCTGGAGAATACCGCCAATAGTTGGTATGACGCAGGTTGGGTTGATGTCCGCAGGGAGTTTCGCAATGGCCTGACGTTTCTGGCGAATTATACGTGGTCGAAGAGTCTCACAGACGCTCCCGACTTCCGCTCGGCCATGATGCAAGCCTCGACCCCCCAGAACAACTCGGATCTGGCGGCCGAGAAAGGACTCAATGGCATGGATATTCCAAACCGTTTTGTCGCCAGCGTGGTCTACAACGTTCCAGGATGGGACAGCTCTACATTGCTCCGCCGGGTGACTTCAGGTTGGACGCTTGGCAGCATCTTTACGGCCCAGGGCGGCATGCCATTTACGATAATGGTTTTTGGTGACACGGCTAATGCGGGAACGTTGCTGGGGCAGAATCCTATCCGCGGCAATGTCACCGGGCAGCCCGTGTTCCCTGCCGGAACGCGCACCACAACTCAATGGTTCAACCCGGCGGCTTTTGCCGCGCCCGCTCCGTACACGTTTGGCAATGCCGGCGTCAATACTGTCTTCGGGCCTGGCTACGTGGATCTTGACCAGGCCCTGCAAAGACAGTTTGCAATCACTGAGCGGGTCCATTTCATTTTCCGGGCGGAAGCGTTCAACGCTTTAAATCACGGCAACTGGGGCTATCCGAACAACTTCGTGAATACCCCCCAGTTCGGCTCCATCACCATAGCCGAGGGCACTGGCCGCGAAATACAGCTCAGCGCGCGGTTTGACTTTTGAGCTCTGAGCGAGAGCCTCTTCGGTGCTTCGGTGGTATTTCCCCTCAAAGGTGGCAGCCCAAAGGGATCGTTAGCGCCGATGACCGTGCGCGGTTAGATTGACAATCTCCCAAGTCCTGGCGTGGCTCTTATGCGCGATGCCGAGGGGAATTTCGGATCTCGGAGTCACTGCCTGCGGCAATCACATCGCGATCCCGGCGGCATGTGCGCCAAGGATGCCCGTCTTGGTGGACGTCCGTGGGGCGCAAAGCAACTTACGCGTTGACCGCAGACACGCCACACTACGGCACGTTTGATGCCGTAGATGCTCCGCCCGCCGGCAAATAGCTACGCAGAACACGTCGTCGTTTCCGCAAGCGGATGACCGAGATATCCATGCCCCCCACCCGCACATCGACTAACTATTGATCTCTGCATAAATAATGCAACGACTCAGGGCAAAAAATTAGGGAGGTCGGATTCGAGGATGCAGCCACGGAGTTTGCCGGGGGAAGTTCGA
>JAJYLL010000040.1 GCA_021787735.1 Acidobacteriota bacterium
ACTAGGTTCAGCGAAGAAAGGGCCAACAGTTCGCTGGGCTAAAGGAAAGTCAGGATATTTCAGGAGGATAAACACTACGATGTCCGAAGCAATTGATAAGATTGTTGAACAGATCCAAGGGCTGACTCTGCTCGAAGCCTCGGAGCTGGTGAAGAAGCTGGAAGAAACACTGGGAGTTTCCGCGGCAGCGGCTGCGCCCGTGGTGGTGGCTGGAGCGGCAGGAGCCGGAGCAGCAGCGGCACCCGCAGAGGAAAAGACTGAATTCAACGTGATCCTCACCGCCGTCGGCTCCAACAAGATCAACGTCATTAAGGCAGTCCGCGAAGTCACGAGTCTCGGCCTGAAGGAAGCCAAGGATCTGGTCGATGGCGCCCCTAAACCGATTAAGGAAGGGGTTTCCAAGGAAGAGGCCGAGACCATTAAGAAGAAGTTTACTGAAGCAGGTGCGACCGTCGAAGTGAAGTAGTCCCCTCCGGGCAGGGGAGCACGCGGAGCAGAGCCTGGTCGCTGGTGTTTTCGAGTTGAAAACCCTAAGGACTGGTATTAGCAGGAGGAAGTACTCAATTCAAAATGATCAAGGCAAGGATGTCAAAGTGTGCCCGGAGATAGTTTGGCATCCTTCAGCCCCTCTCATGCATCGAAAACGAAGAGTGCATGTGTCTTCATTAATTCGTAGCCCTTTAAAATCAAAGCAAGGAGCGTAACGAATGCCAAACGGCGTTAACGGTGTTCTGCCGCGTCGGATTGATTTTTCCAAGATTCCATCCGTCATTCAGATTCCTAATCTCATTGAAGTACAGATGCGGTCATATGACCGTTTCCTGCAGATGGATGCCCTTCCCTCTGAACGCGACGACCAAGGACTGCAAGCGGTCTTTAATTCAGTTTTCCCCATTACCGATTTTCGCGGTGTCGCGCAACTGGACTTTGTGGACTATTCCATCGGCGACTGGGAGTGCAAATGCGGAAGCCTGCGGGGGTTGCACCACCTGCGGCGCACATGTAAGCAGTGCGGCTATACCGTCGTGACAGATCCTTTCAAGGCCGGCGAAGTGCTTTGCGAGAAGTGCGGAACGTTCAACAAGAACGAAGTGGATTTCTGCCATAAGTGCGGCGATCCCGTCACCCTCCAACTCAAGTACGACGTTACGGAGTGCCAGGAACGCGGCATGACTTTTGCCGCTCCCCTCAAGGTGACCATCCGCCTGACCCTTTACGACAAAGAGAGCGAAGCAGGCCCGCGGAATATCCTCGACATCAAGGAACAGGAAGTCTATTTTGGCGAAATTCCGCTGATGACGGACAACGGAACGTTCATCATCAACGGGACCGAGCGGGTTATCGTCAGCCAGTTGCACCGCTCGCCCGGTGTTTTCTTTGAGTCGAACGCCGCTCGCAGCTATTTCCTGGGCAAGCTCATTCCCTACCGCGGTTCGTGGGTGGAATTTGAGTACGACACCAAGAACATCCTTTACGTGCGCATCGACCGGAAACGCAAAATCCTGGGAAGCATCTTCCTGCGCGCGCTGGGGCTGAAAGACAACTCCGAGATCATCAAAACTTTTTACCGGATTGAAGACATCGGCCTGAAAGAACACAAGCTCTTCTGGGCGGTTTCGGAGGGCCTCCTGGGAATGAGGCTTTCGAAGGCAATCGAGCATCCGCGATCGCATGAAACAATTGTGGCCTCCGGCAAGCGGATTACCGCCGCGGTGCTGAAAGAACTCCACAAGTCACACGTCAGCCAGGTGGAAATCACCCAGCACGACCTGGAAGGTGCCTGCGCCGCCGAAGACATCATTGACCCGTCCACCGGCGAAGTGCTGTTGGAAGCAAACAACGAGCTTACGGCATCAGTCCTGAACACAGCCATCGACAGCGGCATTGAGAACATCCGCGTCTTCTTCCCTGAACGCGATGAGATTGGCCCCGTGATCAGCCAGACGCTGCGTCGCGATTCCATCAAGAGCGTCCAGGAAGCCCTAATCGAAATGTATCGCAAGCTGCGCCCAGGCGATCCCCCGACCCTCGATACAGCGACTGCCCTGTTTACCGGAATGTTCTTTGATCCTCGCAAGTACGACTTTTCCCGCGTCGGACGCCTGAAGTTCAACATCAAGCTGGGTTATTACAGCAAGCTCAAGGTGCGGATGGACGACAAGGCCACCCAGTTCGAACTGGAAGACGCCAGGGACCTCCCCGAATCCAACTTCTACGTGGTAGTGGATGACGAAAAGATGTACGTCCGCAAACGCGAGGGTAATATCTGCACTGAAGTTGAGCGCGGTTGCGAAGGAACCCTTGCCACTGAGCATTCCGCCACCGCGCCTGTGCAGCTTCCGCTGGACAAGCGCACTCTTGATCCTGAGGACTTTTACGCAACCATCCGCTACTTGCTGAAGCTACAAAAGAATCCCGGCGGCAAGTTCGTGGTGGATGACATCGATCACCTGGGCAACCGGCGCGTTCGCGCAGTCGGCGAACTGCTGGAGAACCAGTTCCGGCTGGGTCTGGTTCGCATGGAGAGGGCCATCAAGGAAAAGATGTCCGTCTACCAGGAAATGTCCACGGCCATGCCGCACGACCTGATCAATGCCAAGCCCGTGATGGCCGCCATTCGCGAGTTCTTCGGTTCCTCGCAGCTCTCGCAGTTCATGGACCAGACGAACCCGCTTTCGGAAATCACCCACAAACGCCGTCTTTCAGCTCTTGGGCCGGGCGGACTTTCGCGTGAGCGTGCCGGATTTGAAGTCCGCGACGTTCACACCACGCACTATGGACGAATCTGCCCCATTGAGACGCCTGAAGGTCCCAACATCGGTCTGATCTCGTCGCTGTCCTGCTACGCGCGCATCAACGAGTACGGCTTCATCGAGAGCCCGTACCGCAAGGTACGCGATGGACGGGTAATTGATTTTGTCACCATTACCCACGGCGGCGAAGGCCCGTGGAAGGTGGGCGAGCACGTTGAGCAGGAAGAAGTGGAAAAGCTGAACGGAGAACTGCGCGCGAAGAAGCGCCGGGCGGTGGAATACGAGCCTTATTCGTTCTACCTGTCGGCTTGGGAAGAAGACAATTACATCGTCGCCCAGGCCAACGTCCCCATCGACGAAAAAGGGCGCATCGCCAACGAACTGGTTAACGCCCGCCAGACCGGGAACTTTGTCCTGGTGCGGCGCGAGAATGTGGACTACGTTGACGTCAGCCCGAAACAACTGGTCAGCGTGGCCGCTTCGCTGATTCCCTTCCTCGAAAACGATGACGCCAACCGCGCTCTGATGGGCTCCAACATGCAACGTCAGTCGGTCCCGCTGCTGCGGGCGCAGTCTCCGCTGGTCGGCACCGGAATGGAAGAGGTGACGGCACGCGATTCCGGCGCCGTGGTAGTCTGCAAGCGCGACGGAGTTGTGGACAGCGTTGACAGCGAACGCATCATCGTTCGCGTGGAAGGCGACGGCCAAAGCCAGCACATGTCCCGCGAAGTCGGCGCGGACATCTACCAGTTAATCAAGTTCCGGCGCTCCAACCAGAACACCTGCGTTAACCAGAAACCCGTTGTCAGAAAGGGCATACGCGTCAAGGCCGGACAGGTCCTGGCAGACGGCCCTTGCACCGACCACGGAGAACTGGCCCTGGGCCGTAACATTCTGGTGGCCTTCATGCCGTGGCGCGGATACAACTTTGAAGACGCCATCCTGGTCAGCGAAAAACTAGTGAAGGAGGATTCCTACACCTCCATTCACATCGAGGAATTCGAAACCGAGGCGCGTGACACCAAGCTGGGACCGGAAGAAGTTACCCGCGACATCCCGAACGTTACCGAAACTCTGCTGCGCGACCTCGACGAGAGCGGCATCATCCGGATCGGCGCTTACGTCAAGCCGGGCGACATTCTGGTCGGCAAAGTGACGCCGAAGGGCGAAACCCAGCTCTCGCCGGAAGAAAAACTGCTGCGGGCCATCTTCGGTGAAAAGGCCGGCGATGTCCGTGACGCTTCCCTCACCTGCCCTCCGGGCATCGAGGGCATCGTGGTCGACGTTAAGATATTCTCCCGCAAGGGTACGGAAAAGGACGCGCGCGCCAAGGCGATTGAAGAAGCCGAAGTGGCGCGCATGGAGAAGAACCTCAACGATGAGATTCGCATCCTGAACGACGAGCGCCTGAACCGCCTGTGCGCGCTGCTCGAGGGTGAAAAGCTCCAGGTTGACCTGCACGACGAAAAAACCAACAAGCGTCTGATGTCCAAGGGCGATGTACTCACGCGCGAGGCCCTGGGCCGCATTTCCGGCCGCAACCTGAAACGCATGCGGATCGTGAAAAAGGACCCCACGCTGATTGAGCAGATCGACGAGATCGAAGAAATGACCTCGCGCCAGATTGACATCCTGCGCAAGATCACCGCGGAGAAGGAACAGAAGCTCAAGAAGGGCGATGAACTTCCTCCAGGCGTCATCAAGTTGGTCAAGGTTTACATCGCCATGAAGCGCAAGCTTTCGGTCGGCGACAAAATGGCGGGCCGGCACGGCAACAAGGGCGTAATCGCCCGCATCCTGCCGGAAGAAGACATGCCCTATACGCCCGACGGCACCCCTGTTGAAATCGTGCTGAACCCGCTTGGCGTGCCTTCCCGCATGAACGTGGGACAGATCCTGGAAACCCACCTCGGCTGGGCGGCCAAGGAACTGGGCGAGAAGATCAAGGCCCTGTTCGCGGTCAATGGCCAGGCGGAAAGTGTCCGCGAAGAGCTGAAGACGTTGTTCAGCGACACACCTCTCGCCAAGAAATTCACCGATGCGACGAACGAAGAAATCCTGGATTTCGCCGGTTCTGTCCAGAACGGTGTGCGTTTTGCGACGCCTGTTTTTGACGGCGCAAGCGAAAAGGAGATTAAGACCTATCTGGAGAAGGCGGGTCTTTCCACCTCCGGGAAGATCATGCTCCGGGACGGTATGACGGGCGAGCAGTTTGAGCAGCCGGTGACCGTGGGATACATCTACATGCTGAAATTGTCGCACCTGGTTGACGACAAGATCCACGCGCGTTCCATCGGGCCGTACTCACTGATCACGCAGCAGCCGCTGGGCGGCAAGGCGCAGTTCGGCGGCCAGCGCTTCGGAGAAATGGAAGTCTGGGCGCTCGAGGCCTATGGCGCCGCCTGCATCCTGCAGGAACTGCTGACGGCAAAGTCCGACGACGTTTACGGCCGCGCCAAGATCTACGAAGCCATCGTCAAGGGCGAGGCCGCCATCGAGCCCGGCGTGCCGGAATCCTTCAACGTGCTGGTGCGTGAGCTGCAAAGCCTCTGCCTGGACGTTGAACTCATCAAGAAGCCCAAGGATGTACAGGCCGCGCCGGTCAGTGCGGAATAGTTTTATCCTATCCGGCACGGTGAAGCCACAAGCGGCCAGCCACGCCGGCCAGAACAAGCAGCAATCAACTCTTCTCGCTTGAGAAGGAGGCAAAATTGTTTCGAAGCAGCCCTTATGACCGAGTCAGTCTTATTGGGGAATTCGATGCTATCCGCATCAGCCTGGCATCCCCGGAAAAGATCCGTTCCTGGTCGCACGGCGAAGTAACCAAACCGGAAACGATCAACTACAGGACCTTCAAGCCTGAGCGCGACGGTCTATTCTGCGCCAGAATTTTCGGCCCTGTCACCGACTGGGAGTGCCTTTGCGGCAAGTACAAACGGATGAAGCACCGCGGGGTCATCTGCGACAAGTGCGGTGTTGAAGTCACGCTTTCCAAGGTGCGGCGCGAACGCCTGGGACACATTGAACTGGCCGCTCCCTGCTCCCACGTGTGGTTTTTCAAAGGCCTGCCCAGCCGCATCGGCCATCTGCTGGACCTCTCGCTGCGCGACTTGGAAAAGATCCTCTACTTTGAAGCTTACGTCGTCACCGACCCGGGCGAAGCCCCCGTCAAGGAAAAGGAAGTCCTCACGGAAGAGCGTTACCGTGAGCTGCAGCAGGAATACCTGGGCAAGTTTCGCGCAGGCATGGGCGCCGAGGCCATCAAGGATCTCCTGAAGCAAGTCGAAATCGAGACGCTCGCCGTGGAACTGCGCGAGAAGATGAAGACCGACTCCTCGCAGCAGAAACGAATTAAGTATGCGAAGCGCCTGAAAGTGGTGGAAGCCTTCCGCAAATCGGGCAACAAGCCTGAATGGATGATCCTCGACGTCATTCCGGTGATTCCGCCTGAACTTCGGCCGCTGGTGCCGCTCGATGGCGGACGCTTTGCCACTTCCGACCTGAACGACCTTTACCGCCGCGTCATCAACCGGAACAACCGGCTGAAGAAACTGATGGAACTCCACGCGCCCGACGTGATTGTGCGCAATGAAAAGCGCATGCTCCAGGAAGCTGTGGACGCCCTGTTCGATAACGGCCGGCGGGGACGCGTCCTGCGCGGCGCCAACAACCGGCCGCTCAAGTCGCTTTCCGACACGCTCAAAGGCAAGCAGGGCCGCTTCCGCCAGAACCTGCTCGGCAAGCGCGTTGATTACTCCGGGCGCTCGGTCATCGTGGTCGGGCCCGACCTCAAGCTCCATCAGTGCGGTCTGCCCAAGAAGATGGCGCTTGAACTGTTCAAACCGTTCATCTATCACAAGCTGGAGCAGTCCGGCCATTGCACCACCATCAAGGCCGCCAAGGAACTGGTGGAAAGGCAGGAGCCCGTGGTGTGGGACATCTTGGAAGAGGTCATCAAGGACCATCCGGTTCTGCTCAACCGCGCTCCCACCCTGCACCGTCTGGGCATTCAGGCATTTGAGCCGGTGCTGGTCGAGGGCAAGGCCATCAAGATCCACCCGCTGGTCTGCACGGCGTTCAACGCCGACTTTGACGGCGACCAGATGGCCGTCCACATTCCGCTTTCGCCGGAAGCCCAGATTGAAGCTTCCGTGCTGATGCTGGCATCCAACAACATTCTGTCGCCGGCCAACGGCCAACCGCTGGCCACGCCGACGCAGGACGTCGTGCTGGGCGTCTATTACCTGACCACGGAACAGAAGGGCGCCAAGGGTGAAGGCCGCACGTTTGCCAACGCCGACGAAGTGCTGCTGGCGCTCGAAGCCGGCGAAGTTGGAACCCGCACTCCCATCCGGCTCCGCTATACGGGTCGAGTGGTTGACCTGACCACGGCCTATGACGACCAGGACGTTCTGCACACAGAGCCCATCACGCTGAAGCACCAGTTCATCAACACCACCGTGGGCCGCGTGATCTTCAACGATCACCTTCCGCCGGAGATGCCGTTCATCAACGGAACGCTCCGCAAGAAGGGCCTGGGCGCCGTGGTTAACTACAGCTACCTGCGCTTCGGCTTGGAAACGGCCGTAGGCCTGCTGGATAAGGTAAAGTCGCTCGGCTTCCTCTACGCCACCAAGTCCGGCATGTCGCTGGGCATTGACGATCTCGTCGTGCCCGCGAACAAGGCTGACCTGGTCCATGCGGCGCAGAAGGAAGTCATCGAGGTTGAAAAGCAGTACCAGGAAGGCGCCATCACCCACGGCGAACGCTACAACAAGGTGATCGCCATCTGGTCCAACGTTACCGACCGCGTGGCCGACGAAATGTTCCAGAACATGGAAGCGCAAGACACCACCGGCGGCCTCAACCCGGTTTACGTCATGGCCGATTCAGGCGCTCGCGGTTCCAAGCAGCAGATCCGCCAGCTTTCCGGCATGCGCGGACTGATGGCCAAGCCTTCGGGCGAAATCATCGAGACGCCTATCACCGCCAACTTCCGCGAAGGGCTGAACGTGCTGCAATACTTCATCTCAACGCACGGCGCCCGCAAGGGATTGGCGGACACCGCCCTCAAAACGGCAGACTCCGGCTACCTGACTCGCCGACTGGTTGACGTGGCGCAGGACGTGATCGTTTCTGAGTTCGATTGCGGAACAGTAGACGGCCTTTACGTCGAGTCCATTGTTGAAGCCGGCGAGGTCGTCGAACCCCTCCGCGACCGTATCGTCGGCCGCGTCTCCCTCGAGCAGATCAAGGACTACGAGGGCAATGTGATCGTCGACTACAACCAAGAAATCAACGAAGACCTGGCGGCAGCCATCCAGGCGGCTGGCATCGAGCGGGTCAAGATCCGCTCCGTGCTCACCTGTGAGTCGCGTCGCGGCGTCTGCATCCGCTGCTATGGCCGCAACCTGGCAACGGGACGGCTGGTCGAGATCGGCGAGGCCGTGGGCGTGGTTGCCGCGCAGTCCATCGGCGAGCCCGGTACGCAGCTGACCATGCGGACCTTCCACATCGGAGGCACCGCCAGCCGTATTTCCGAGCAATCCAAACTGGAGGCCAAAAACAACGGCTTCCTCAAGTTCCACAACCTCCAGACAGTCACCAACCGTGAAGGCCACTTCGTGGTGATGAACCGCAACGGCTCCGTTGTGATTGCCGATGAGAAGGGCCGTGAGCGCGAGCGGTATTCCGTAGTTTACGGCGCCAAGATCCTTTTCGCGGACGGCGCGCCCGTCAAGCTGGGTGACACCGTCGTTGAATGGGATCCCTACACGTTCTCAATCCTGACGGAAGTGGCGGGCGAGGTCCACTTCAAGGACCTCGAACCGGGTATCACCCTGCAGGAACAGGTGGACGAAGTTACAGGCCTTTCGCAGCTTGTCGTTAAGGACAGCCCGGATGAGAAACTCCAGCCGCAACTGGTCATCCGGCCTGAAGGTAAGGCTTCCTCAAAGGGCGCCAAGAAATACCTGATGCCCTCCCGCGCTCACCTGATGATCCAAGACGGCGACACGGTGCAGGCGGGCGATGTTCTGGCCAAGATCCCACGCGAGACCACCAAGACCAAGGACATCACCGGCGGTCTGCCGCGCGTGCAGGAACTGTTTGAAGCCCGCAAGCCGCATGAGCCTGCCGTCATCACCGAAATCGACGGCACGGTCCGTTATGGCGACGTGCTCAAGGGCCAGCGCAAGGTGGTTGTGGTCCCTGAGCGCGGTGAAACCAAAGAGTACCTGCTTCCCCGCGGCGTTCACATCTCCGTACAGGAGGGCGAGCGCGTCCGCGCTGGCGAGCCGCTGATGGACGGCCCGCGCAACCCGCACGACATCCTGGCAGTGCTCGGCGAAAAGGAACTGCAAAAGTACCTGGTCGACGAGATCCAGGAAGTCTACCGCCTGCAGGGCGTCAACATCAACGACAAGCACATCGAGGTGATCGTCCGGCAGATGATGCGTTGGATCAAGGTGGAAGAATCCGGCGACACCGAATTTCTGCTCGACGAGCAGGTGGATAAGTTCCGCTTCCGCGACGAGAACGAAAGGGCCAAGGCACAGGACGGCAAGCCAGCTACAGGCCGATCACTGCTGCTTGGCATCACCAAGGCGTCGCTGGCAACCGATTCGTTCATTTCCGCGGCGTCGTTCCAGGAGACCACGCGCGTGCTCACCGAAGCCTCCATCCGGGGCGCAGTCGATCACCTGCGGGGCCTCAAGGAAAACGTCATCATGGGCCGCCTGATCCCTGCGGGGACAGGCCTCGAACGCTACCGTAACTTCCGCCTGTTGACGGAAGCTGAGCCGCCCGAGCCTGAGATTGAGATGGGCGAGGGGATCCCTGGCGAGGAAGCTATACCGCCTTCGCCCGGCATCGCCGCCGAACTGATGGACGACGATGAAGCTCGGCGAACTCAATAAGAACCAGAAGCCGGCTGCCCGGGAGCAAGACCCTCAACGCTCCCGGCGGCCGGACTCAGTAGACTGGCCGATGCGGTTCTCCTGCTTCAAATGCGGCGAACAGATTGACGCGCCCGAACGCGTCATGAGCCGAGACACCTGCCCCAAGTGCGACGCGGACCTTCACTGCTGCCTCAACTGCCGATTCTACGACACGGGAAGACACAACCACTGCGCCGAAACCCAGGCCGAATGGGTCCGTGACAAAGAGAAGGCCAACTACTGCGACTATTTCCAGCCTAACCCCGTCCTGCTCGCCCAAGGCCCTGCCTCCAACAAAAACGATGAAGCCAGAACGCGCTTCGATTCCCTCTTCGGAAAGTCCTGATAGAATCGCAAATTCAAGATTCAAAATTCAAGCCGGACTTTTCTGAGAAAATCTTGTCCTCTATCCCCTTCTAAGACACCTGAATGCAGATCCTGTTCACTCTTTCAAGGAAGGCTTTGCGCTGCTGGCTGGCTTCGCCCGCCTTGCGGGTTTTGTCTGTCACGTATCGCTCACTTTTCACACCTGAATTCTGAAGGGACCGAACACAACCGCCAAGTTGTTTGGAAATCGCTTCCGCCTTTGATTTCAGGCCCGAAATTACGGCTTCAAGACCCTTGAAGGCGGGAAGGCGTTCCCTGAGGGAGAGCATTGAGCGCACCTGACCCGCAGACCCACGTCCAATATACAAAAACGCAAGCAACTCCTGATTGCTCCCTCGTTCAAGACCTTCGGCAATATTATTTGAAATGGATACCGTCGCTCGTTCGATCTGGTCCCGGATGCTGTGCTGCCCTCGAAAGGCCGGTGTAGCAGTAAATCTGTAAATCTGTGCCGCAAGTTCTATGCTCGCCGGCCAGGCCGGAAGCTGCTCGAAGCGCTCGTATTTCACCTTTTACCCCTGCGGAAAAGATTTGAATCTGGAATTTTGAATCTTGAATTTGCAATCCTGCCACGTACTTACTTAAGGTCGCAGGAAGTTATATTCTTGGATGGGACGTCGGCGGCGTTGGAACCCGGAATTTTGAATTTTGAGTTCCTGATCTTATCAGAGGGCATCGCCGCAGCAGGGATCAAGACACGCTGAATCCGCCGGCCTTTTCAAAAGCGTCGGCCACTTGCAGCAGTCGAGACTCATCAAAATACCTGGCAAAGATCTGCATGCCCACCGGCAGCGGAGGCTCGCCCGGTAGCTTACCGCAGGGGACCGAGATTCCCGGAATACCCGCTAGACTTGCGGTAACCGTATAGATATCAGCGAGATACATCTGGAGGGGGTCGTCCAGCTTTTCGTTCAGCTTGAAGGGAGGAATGGGCGACGTGGGGGTGACGATCACATCAACGTCGTCAAAAGCTTCCACAAAATCCCGCGCAATCAGCGTGCGCACCTTCTGCGCTTTCAGGTAGTAGGCATCGTAGTAGCCGGAACTCAGCACGTAAGTTCCCAGCATGATGCGGCGCTTTACCTCGGGTCCGAATCCCTGGTCGCGCGTCTTGCGATACATGTCGCGAAGGCCCGAAAATTCCGCCGCGCGGAAGCCGTAGCGCACGCCGTCATAACGCGCCAGATTGGAGCTCGCTTCCGCCGTGCAGATGATGTAGTAGCACCCGATGGCATATTCGGTGTGCGGCAGGCGGATTGGGACAATTTTGCAGCCCAGTTTTTCGAGCAGCTTGATTCCCTTCTCGACGTTGGCACGGATGTCGGGGTTCAGGCCTTCAAAGTACTCGTTGGGCACGCCGACTTTCACCCCGCGCACGTTGCCGTCAAGAGACTTCTCGTAATCATCGACGGAAATGTCCGCCGAGGTGGAATCCAGCGCGTCGCGGCCGGCAATCACCTTCATCGTCCGCGCCACGTCGCGTACTGAGCGTCCGAAGGGGCCGATGTGGTCGAGCGATGAGGCAAAGGCCACCAGGCCGTAGCGCGAAACTCGCCCATAGGTCCCCATCATTCCCACAACGCCGCAAAATGCCGCCGGCTGCCGGATGGAGCCGCCCGTGTCCGACCCGAGTGAAACGGTCGCCAGATTGGCCGCCACGGCCGCTGCCGAGCCGCCGCTGGAGCCGCCTGGAACGCGTGTCAGATCGTGCGGGTTGTGGGTGGGATAAAAGCCGGAATTTTCGGTCGAAGAGCCCATGGCGAACTCATCGCAATTGGTCTTGCCCAGAATGACGGCCCCGGCCGACTCCAGCCTCTGCACCGCCGTCGCGTCGTAGGGCGCCATGTAGTTTTCCAGGATCTTTGAAGCGCAAGTCGTACGCAGGCCGCGCGTCAGGATCACATCCTTCACCGCCACGGGCACGCCGGAGAGTGGCCGCAACGGCTCGCCGGCCGCGATCTGGCGGTCAACAGCACGAGCCTGCTCCAGCGCCTTTTCCTCGCACGTTGAAAGGTAGGAGCGGACCCTCGGATCGTCGGTCCGGATCCGGTCGATATGCGCCCGCGCGATTTCTTCCGCCGATGCCTCGCGCTTTGCCAGCGCACCGTGAATTTCTTCGATGGTCAGGTTGGTCAAATTATCCATGAGCGGTTCTTAACACTGGGATTGACGTGGGGCGACCGAAGCTACTCGCGGTCGATCACCTGCGGCACCTTGAAGCTGCCGCTGCCGGCCTCGGGAGCATTCTGGAGAGCCTCTTCCTGTGTAAAGGTCGGCTTCGATACGTCATCGCGCAGGGACGAATTCTCAGCGGCGGCGTGGGTCACCTGGGCCATCGGCTCCACTCCCGTGGTGTCCAACTGGCTCAGCTTCTGAACGTACTCCAGAACCGCATCGAGTTGCGGGCCGAACATCTTCACTTCCTCTTCGGTCAGGTCCAGGTGAGCAAGGTCAGCCACATAAAAAACTTCTTTTTCGCTTAAAGCCATCGTTATCCTGCTGCTTGATTTGATTGACGAAATTGTCCACGCACCCTCAGGACTGAAGGGCCCCGCTTGAGCCTGCGGGCGCCGCCGAAACCCTGCCCGGAAGGCGCATTAAATATGATATCAGTTGATCTGAGATTTGTCCGGCAAGGACGTGGCCATCGTGGGCTGCGCCACATAACGGACCTTTAATTTGCACACTGCCGGCACGCCCAGATATTGATTGACGCGCGCCAGGATATCATCCGACATCGCCCGCATTTCGGCACACCACGACATGCAGTCGCACTCGAGCGTCAGCGTGCCTTCTTCAAAGTCCACCGGCCGCGTGTGCCGCGCCATCGGTTTGCCGGCAACCAGCGGCCACAATGGCGCCAGAATTTCCACCACCCGCGGATTGCTGCGCCGTACCTGGCCCTTGAAAATAAGAGGGAGAATCTTGCTGATTTCTTCCATCGAAATCTTTTGCTCGTCTCTCGTCTGTCGAATGTGGAAAAAGAGTCTACCACAATCGGAGGCAAGGTCAAATACTTTGTGGGCACTTGCTGGTGCCCAGAGGTTGCGAGTCTCCCGGGCGGCCCACCTGCATTTGCAGGCATGCTTCTCGCCCGCTCACCAAGAACCGGACACATCGAGGTCACACGACGCCTCGTCACCTGCGTCGTCGAACAATGCTAGCCTGCAATGAATAGTACCAGCGCCCTCAGGGGGAACGTCGGGAACCTCTAATGGCAAAATTCCCCGACGCGTAGAGCGCCCTCCCTCGACTTTAATTATGTTGCCCTCCATGAGCCACTGTGGCCGGCCAAGGTCCCACTGTGTGTGCCTACCCTGGATTCTCACTATTGGTCGAGGGCTAAGATTCGAGTACGATTGACGTATCTCCTTGACCTCTAGTTCGTATCGATTAATTAACGAAATTCTACTCCCCTTGTTCGCGATGATTAGATCGAAATGCACGCACGTGCCCACGGCCTTATTACGATCAAACCGCACGTAAAATCTTGAGCCATCCTGGGGGTAGATAACCAATTCGGGCTTGGATGCGCCTGCTGCGCGAAGCCGCTCGATTTCCTCCTGTTTCTTCTTGAATACATCCCAAGAGCCCAAAACCAAGGCCACGTCCAAGACGGCGTAAGGAAGCCACGACGGGAGAACAAGTTGCGGAATAAATTTAGCAAGCCCAGAAGCTATCGCAAAGATAAAGAGAATCCTCGATCCATCTACCGAAGAGAAGTTTGACAAATTCCAAAATGTCCACGGCCATTCCTCCGTTTCCTACGTACGCTAATAGGTACAGAATTCTCTACTGTTCTCTGCCTAAACCGCAAGAGGAATGAGCCGCCTTCCAACTCAAATTCTTGCTGTCCTCCAGCACGGGCCCTTATAATAAAGCGCGTGATCCGCCTTATTCTGGCTTCCAACTCTCCCCGCCGCCGCGAACTGCTGCAAAATTCGGGATTCGAATTCGACGTTCGGCCCAGCGGAATTGAAGAAACCCGGCTCCCCGGCGAGTCGCCTGAAGACTTTACACGCAGGCTGGCGCGCGACAAGGCCCTCGATGTTGCAAGGCAGTCAAGCCCCGGCAATCTGGTGCTGGGCGCCGATACCGTAGTGGCCATTAACGGTGAAATCCTCGAAAAGCCTGCCGATGCCGATGACGCCGCAAGAATGCTCCGCACACTTTCAGGCCGCGCGCATCGCGTGATCACCGGGGTATGCCTTGTCCGCGCGCCGGAAAACGTTCTGGCCTGCACACACGAGACAACTTCCGTCACGTTCAGAAGTCTTACTGAAGATGAGATCGACAGTTACGTCGCGAGCGGTGAACCTTTTGACAAAGCCGGCGGCTACGCCATCCAAGGGCTCGCTTCCCGGTTTGTCAACCGCATCGAAGGCTGCTACTTCAACGTGGTCGGCCTGCCCATCCCGCTTGTGTATGAGATGGTGAAGACAATCACCGTCAAAGAATAATCCGCTCGTCGCCCTGGCGGCGGGTGACGCGCTCGTGGTCAAGATATTCCAGCAGCGGAATGGCGTGTTTGCGGGTAAGCCCGGTCAATTCCTTAAAGACGCCCACGTTGATGCGGTTGCTTTTTGACTTTTGCCGCGCAATCAGTTCGCGCAGCCCAGCCAGCGCCGCAGAGTGGAAAATCAAATCTTCCGCTACCTTCACCAGCACCTTATCTTTCAACAGCATCTGAAGGATCTTCGCGGCCCGCGCGCGGTCTATTTTCAGCCTTCCCAGCACATCGCTTGCGGCCGGCACGGCAAGCCCAGCCGTCTCAAACGCGCGTACAATCTGGTCGCGCGCCGCCTTTTCCTGCGGGTCGAGCTCAATCACGCGCCCCGCCTGCCGCACGGACTCGCCGCTGATCTCGATCTTCGTCGCCTTCTCCAGTTGCCGCAGCACGGCGTTAAAGAGCGCCTGCGATGGCGATTGCTTCTGGCGGTCGCGCACCCGGCCCCTCAGATCTTCCTTTGCAATGCCGCTCATCAGAGGATTGCTCGAATGGAAGCTCTCAAGCTGTTTGAGTGTGGCGACTGCCAGGTGGAGAAAATGCTCGGCGTGAATGAATACGCTAGCCGGCTGGCCCAAAATCACGAGCTTCTTCTTTGCCTGGAGAGCCCGTCCCAGTTGTTCAAGCGCAGCCTCCGCCCGGCCCATCCGCGCCGTCAGCATTGCCATCGGAGCCTCTCCCGCCTCCCGGACCAGGAATTCCAGCCGCTCCTCTTCATTTCCCTTTTCCATTACT
Source organism: Acidobacteriota bacterium (assembly GCA_021787735.1). Taxonomy (GTDB): domain Bacteria; phylum Acidobacteriota; class Terriglobia; order UBA7540; family UBA7540; genus SCRD01. Next base: position 15,321 of record JAJYLL010000040.1, read on the forward strand.
AAAAGGAACTCTGCGACGGCCGGGTCCAGAAGCCGGTGCCGCTCCGGCAGATTGTCCAGCACCACGCCGCCGCCGATGGTGAGCACGGGGGAAAACTGCCGCGCAATATACCGGTCGCCCGGCAGAAACAGCCCCGGCTCCGCCAGGCGCAGTTGCACGTAACCTTTCCTGTCCGGCTCGAGTTCTTTCGCATCCAGCAGGACAACTTCCGCCACGGTCTCCGCCGTTCCAGAGTGGAAATGCACCCGCGCGCGGTTCTTCAGCGGGCGCGCCGATGGCAGCAAATTCAAAGAACAGTCCAGGCGTGAAGTCGCCTGGAACAGCCCGGGTGCGGCCAGCACCATGCCGCGCGCGATTTCGCTGGTTTCAACTCCGGCCAGGTTCAACGCAGTCCGCTGGCCGGCCTCGGCGCATTCGGCAGGCGCATTGTGCACCTGAATGCCCCGTACGCGCGCCCGGCGTTCTTCGGGGAAAATTTCGGCTTCCTCGTCCTTGTGGATCGTTCCCGCAATCAGCGTCCCCGTCACCACCGTTCCAAAACCCTTCATGACAAACGCCCGATCTATGGGCAGTCGAAAGGGTAAGGCCAGCGGCCGTGCGATAATTCCCTCAGCAAGCCTCCGCAGTTCGGCCCGAACGTTGTCCAGTCCCTCACCGGTTTTCGCGCTGGCCGCGATGATGGGAGCGCCTTCAAGAAAAGATCCTTTCACCAGTTCCTGAATTTCCAGCCTCACCAGGTCCAGCATGTCGCGGTCAACCAGATCGGATTTCGTGATCACGACCAGCCCGTTGCGAATATTGAGCAGCCGGCAGATATCAAAATGCTCGCGGGTTTGCGGCTTGATGGACTCGTCCGCCGCCACCACCAGCAACACCAGGTCGATGCCGCCCACGCCGGCCAGCATGTTCTTTACAAAACGCTCGTGGCCCGGCACGTCCACAAATCCCACTCGGACATCGTGGTCCATGTCGAGGTGCGCAAAGCCGAGGTCAATAGTGATGCCGCGCTTCTTCTCTTCTGCCAGGCGGTCCGGGTCGGTTCCCGTCAGCGCCAACACCAGGGCGGATTTTCCGTGGTCAATATGACCGGCGGTTCCTACAATCAGATGTTTCATTGCACAAGAATTATCAGGGATGGAGGAAGGTTCTGGCAACTGCGGCGACAATACAGCGTGCTGCGAGCAGCGGCAAGTTTACTTCGCCACAGTCCGGCACCACCAAACACGTGGTGGCATAAAGCCGCCGCTACACCAGCAGGTCATTTCTGCGGCGCTTGTGTTTGCGGTTTTTCCCGCTCTTCACCCAGCCAGACGCTTGCAACTTTCCAGCCCGCCTGGGTTTTCTGAAGGACCATTCGGTAGGACGCGATGGCTTCTGGGTTTTCAAAATCGACGGCGGCCAGCACTCGCGTCTTGTCCGGCGACCAGGTCAGGCTTCTGACTTTGGCTTCCACGCCGGCATCCTGCTGGCCCGCATCGCCGCTGCCGGGAGACGGCTGGAGCGCAGGCATAAAGTAACTGCGGATCGCGTTCTCCGGCGAACTTCCCGCGGACTTCCCTGCCGGCGTTGCCATGTATTTCGCCCGCAGATCAATTACCGTCGCGGCCGTCTCGATGTCATCCTGGATGACGGGATCCGTGACATCTTTCTCCGCCAGGTGCAGCCTGGCGGCAAGTGCCGCATCCGAGCTGATGGAAAGAGCGAGGATCGCATCCCGTGTGACCGTGCGGTCGGGCTCGTGGTCCGACGTTCGCACCTTGGTCAGTAGGATTGCAATCTCGTGTGGGTCCGAGGTTCCACCCAGCGCCCCGTAGTAGAAACGCCGCAGATCCAGGTTGCGCGGATCGTTGACAAGCTTCGCCAGGATGGCAAGCGACCGCGCGTCGCCGAAGTATGCCAGCATCTGTGCGGCAAATTCCGCAGTGCGGTCGTCTTTGAGCGCGTTCTCGAGCTTGGGAATGATGGCGGGCCCGGCCGCAAAAGCCGCGCGATAGAGATTCTCTCTTACCTGCGGGTCCTGCGAACTCAGGACCGCGTAAAGTTTCGCTGGGTCCCACTCCTGATTCAAAAGTTCGCTGCGTTCCTGCGCCACCGAGGCAGGCACCGAGGCGGCAGGCAAATGGCGAGACGAACACAAAGCAAGCGCCGCCAGCATCACCAGAGCAAGGCGCCAGCGCTTCCAGTCAATCCGTTTTGTTTGTGTGTGGTTAAGATTTTCCATTTAGCAGTTTCGGCAACTCCCGCAGATCATCAATACGAATATCGGGCGGCGTTTCATCAAGCGTCGGCGCGCCAAACCCGTAATTCACGCCGCAAGTCCAGGCGCCGGCGTTGCGGCCTGCAAGAACATCTGCGGTGGAATCGCCGATCATCATTGTCCTCGCAGGCGGCACTCCGGCTTCCTCCATCAACCGGTGGAGGCCGATAGGGTCGGGCTTTTTGTTCTCAAAGCTGTTGCCGCCATAAATCTGCAGGAAGCATTCGGCAAGTCCCAGGCCGGACAGAATCTCGCGGCTGAACCGCACCGGTTTGTTGGTCAGGACAGCCATCTTGCGGCCATCGAGTTCGGCCAGCGCTTCCCGCACGCCGGGATAGGTTGCGGTGTTGTCCAGCATGTGCGCGCGATAATGCGCCAGAAAAATCTCCGTCGCGCGCTCAATCAGTTCCGGCGTTGCATCAGCGCCCAGCGCGCGGCTGATCAGAACCGTCACGCCCTGCCCTACGTAGGATGCAATCAGTTCCACGCTGAGTGGCTTGCGGCCGATCTTTTCCAGTGTAGCGTTTACGCTATTGGCCAGATCCAGCTCGCTATCTACCAGCGTACCGTCCAGGTCAAAAATCAGCAGTTCCATCTGGCGCAGTTTTTCTTTCGGAATTGCCATGCATTCGTCCTCTTAAATCTCCGGCTGGTTGTTTTCCTCCGCTACTTCAATGGCGCGTAGGGCAAGTGCGGCATCTTCCGCGGGAATCGGATTGTAGTAAAAACTCTCGGCGTCAAAATGGCCCGTGTCGGCATCAATCTCGGGATAGATCTCAAAGTGCCAGTGGAAATCATCGCGAACGGTTTTCCAGCGGTCCTCTCCGGGCCCATAGGCGCCCAGGTTGGGCTCCGTGTGGAGCACCATGCGCAGCTTGTCGGAAATCTTCTCTACGCGCAGCAGAGCCAGCTTTAGGAACTTTGCCAGTGACAGCAGGCGCGCGTCGGTGTTCATGTCGCGCTCAAACGACGAATTGTGCTGGACCGGCAGTACCCAGATTTCATAGGGAAAGCGCGACGCGTAAGGACAGATGCAGATGAAATCCGCGTTCTCGTCAACAATCCTCTTGCCCGACTGAGATTCCTGATGAATGATATCGCAATAGATGCAGCGTTCCTTGCGCTGGTAGTGGAGAAGGCTCCAGCGAAGTTCGCGCTCAACCAGCGTGGGAATCACAGGGGTTGCAAGCACATGGGAGTGGCCGTGCTCTTCGGCGGCGGGACGCAGCCGCCCCTGGTCCTTGAAAACCGATACGTAGCGGAAGCGCGGGTCCTGCTTCAAATCAATGATCCGATCGCGGCAGATTTCAAACACGCGGGCAATACGGCCGGGAGCAAGCTCGGCCAGCGTCTTTCCGTGCTGGGTGGTTTCCACAACTATTTCGTGTGCGCCCAGCGCGTTCATGCGGTCGTAGATGCCTTCGCCCTCGCGGTTAAGCCCGCCCTCCACGCGGAACAAAGGAGCGCGGTCGTGAAATACGCGGACTTCCCAGTTTCCGTTGGCATCGCGGTGCTCGCAAATCGAAGCAGGCGTGAAGCCCTCGTTTCCCGGGCAAAATGGGCACAGTTCGCCCGAGTCCAGTGCGTCCGGCATCGCGGGACGCTTACCGGTGATCACCCACCTTCGTCGAACCGGATCAAGTCGCAGTACGGGCATGTCTCACCCTCGATGGAAGCTTTGCACTTTTCAGCCAGGGGTTGCGCGTCGCGCCCGGCCCACAGGGGCATGCGTCAGCGCAGGCGCCATTCTTTATTCTAGCCCGAACGGGCAGTACGCGGCGCAAGCCTCGCGTCTTTTGCGATGTGCGCGAAACGTGAATGGAGCGCCAGGGGCAAGGAGAATTATGAATTATGAGTCTTGGGGGTTGAACCTGAGCTAAGGCGGATCGCTGGACCTGTTAAGCGCTCGTCTGTCTCAACCTGGTTTTCTCTGTGATCTCTGTGTGAAAGGTTTTGAGACCCTGCGGACGGAGAAGCCAACCGGAGCGAAAAGCCCCTCACCCGGCCGGTCGCACGTCCACCCTCTCCGCACGGTAGAAGGTTCAGGAATTATTTTGGACCGCCGGCGTCATGGCCTTGTGGCATAGTCCCAATCCCGTTCGCCTTCCTTGATCAGGGCGGCGCGGTCTTCCGGCAAAATATACCGTTCCTTCACCAGCTCATCCGTGGCCCGGGTGAAGCGTGCCATGTAATCCGCGCGGCTCTTGTAGCGCTCGGCGATGGAAAGGCGCGGGTCACCGGTCCTGATGCGGTCTGCGGCCGTTTTGGGAAATGGAATGTACGATACCTCGAACGGCACCCGCTGCGTTGGGGCTCCGATGGAAGGATCGCGCATGTTCCACGGCGCGTAAGTCGCAAGCGGCACCGTGATCTGCGGCAACCGCACGCCATCGCGCTCGTTGCCGTCCTTATCCGGCTGCGGCACCAGCACGGGGAAATCGGGGCCCACCTTGGGCGGCTGCACGCTCAGGATTCCGCTGCGCTGCCAGTTGGGGCCAAAGTCCAGCCGGGTGCCGGGGTTCGCCTCATGCGGCAGGTTCACGCCCGGAATGTGCGGAAATTTATATTGGCTGATCGGCACCAGCGTCCCGTCAGCAATTTTCGGATAACGGCTCGGCGGCGGTGGGGTGTTTGAACGCACCCAGGCGTCCATGTTCGCAATCATGGCGCGCCAGAAATACTGAATCGGCAGCGGCGATTGCGGCTCCTGGCCGAGCAAATCACCCTGGCCCCTGGCGGGCGGAAACGGCCCGGAAAAATGCTGAAGGCCGGTGAACTTGTAAATGCGCACGTTGGGTGAAATCTGCGCGTCGTGCTTGCCGTCGGGCGTGATGTGAATCAGCGCCGCGGCTCGGCCCCAGTATTCAAAGGAAGTGTTGGAGAAAAAGATTTTCGGCAGCACGTGCTCGGCCGTTGCGCGGTCAAGCAGGCCGCCGTGCTGGCCCGTCAGGGGATCGGTTTCAGGCAAGTCAGTGAATGGAAAAATATCCGTCGGGAAGAAAACGGAGGACGTCGGCTCGGCGTCGCGCGAGGGCTGCGCAAAGCGGTAGTTGAAGCTGCCGCGGCCCGCGCCCGCCACGTGCGCCAGAACGCCGTCGAGCGCCATACGACCTTCTTCATCGGCGTTGAAACCGTCGTAGAGAAAGTTGCGCAGGAAGCGGCCGTCTTGCGAGATGCCCTGGCCATAAACGCGCTGCGCGACAACTTCAGAGCCCTTCCCGTGCTTCGCGTAGCTGGCGAAATCGCGCATCGCCGCAAAGCCTAACCCGGCCACCACCGGGTCCTTCACCACATAAACGTATTCGTAAAGCTTGCCGGGCTGGAATCCGCCGTCAAGATGGATGAAGCGGTTGCTCGGCTTGAGCTTGCCGTTCACCGTGTGCGCAAACTGCCACTTTGAGCGCGGAATAAGCGTGCGCGGGCCTTCGCGTGAGTCGCGAACCGTGAGCGTGTTGCGCGGGTCTTCGGGCGCAGCCACGGGATATTCCGTGCCCCCCATGCGGCCAGTGATCAGGTGGCCCAGCGGGATTTCAGCCATCACGTGCGCGGGCGTCAGGTCGCCGCGCAGCAGGCCAGTGATGGTCTTTCCGTGGTCCTTTGCGATCGGCGCGTAGAGGCGCAGGCCGCTTGGCGCGTCCCACTGCCAGCCTAGCGAAACGACGGTGAAGCCGCGGCGCATCAGCCATCCGTCACCCGGGTTGCTCACAACGTCCGGCGAGCCGCCGTCCACCAGCCCAACGATGGAGGCGGAACCGCGGTTTGGCACCTCCAGCAGCAGCGAGCCATCGCCCTTGCTCAAATCCTTTGGCCGGATGGCGACAAAATCAGACGAGAACGCGACCTGGCCGTTCTTCAGGTTCACCGCGTTCGAAAGGTCCACAATTCGGCGGTTGTGAGGATTGGCAACGGCAACGGAATAGTAGACTTTTCCCGTGATGCGTTCGTAGGGGCCAGAAGTGCCGAAGGACTTGCCGCCGGCGATGTCCGTGCGCGAGGTGACCTCCAGGCGCACCACGCGAGCCGCAAGCGGCAAAGCAAACCAGCTCAAAAGAAGGATGAGTGAGACTGCAACTTTGCGCGGATTCATGCGCTGAAGCATAACACGTTTGCGCCGGCCCGTGGCAGAGTAAACTCGCCCCGCTCACATCGTGAACTCTGCTTCGCGCACATTTGCGCCACGCGCAATTTCTGCCGAAGCCGCATGGTCTGACATTGCTTATAATGGTTGCGGAAGCCGCTGCCAACCGAACGGTTCGGAGTTTGGATTTGGGCGCAGAGACCGAAAACCCGCCAGTTTTCTCCTCGTTTTTTGCGCGGGTGAAGGGCGTTTTCGCCTCGCCTGTGCTGACGTTTGAAAATGTCAGGCGACATCCCCGATTCTTCTCGCCCTTCCTCGCCACGTTGACTTTATTTGCCGGATTCTGGGGCGTGGTCTATCTGAGGGTGGGATTGTCGGGAATGGCTATTGCCGTGGTGCAGTACTTTCGGCGCGGGACGCTGGTGACGCAGCGCGAAATCGACTTTGCGCTTCAGTTTTCGGGCGCGCTGCCTCGATTGCTGCTGATCGGAGGCGCGATCTCGATATTGGTCCATCTACTCATCGTCGCATGGGTAGGAATCCGTCTCGCGGATATGATTCTCGGCGTCAGGGTACGAATCCGCACCGCGCTGAGCGTGGCCTGCTACGCCGATCTGGCAAGAACGGTCGCGCAAACCGTTCTCGGCATCCCGCTTGTGCTCTTCGGCGACATCCACGGGCTGAACTTTGGAAACCTCATTCCCACAAACATCGCCTTCTTTCTCGACCCAGGAAGCGTATCGCGCACTCTCTACGCGCTTCTGCAATCGCTGGACCCTGTCCAATTATGGTATTTCATGCTGGTGGGCATCGGTCTCTCGACGGATACCGATGATATGGCGTCGCCGGTCATGATGGCCGGAGGCTTCGCAGCACTGTGGATGGTATGGAACGTAGTCTTTGCCGCCTTCGCGGATTTTCTGTTGAGGTCTTGAAACACGGACTGCCAGCGTTGAGGTCCGAGGTTCTTGCCTTTTCATGCTTGGTCTTGTCTAGCGGACCGCCCCCACCCGGCCACTCGCTCGTCCACACTCTCCCCAAGGTAGTGGGTTTGGGAATGATTGGGTCGCCCTTCCGCCTCCACGCAAGGAATTTTTCTCTGTGCGCTCTGGGGCCCAAAGAGGCCCAGCACAGAGTTCACAGAGGTCCTCTGTGGTCTCTGTGTTAAAGCTTTTGAAGCGCAGAGGACACAGGTGCAAACCAGGCGCGGCACGGCTGTCCAAGCCGTCTTCATGGGCGAGACACCCATGCCACCCACGCCGCTACAGCGTTCGCACACCCCGATAGATCGCGGGGGGCGCACCTATGAAGGGTACGAACCCACGAATCGTCGAAACGCATGGAACATCCTGTGAAGAGTGTGGTAGTATCGCAGCTTCACAGGGTTGAGTTTTTCCTGCAAACAGATCAACAAGAGTTCGGGAAGTCTTTCACCTGGTTTCCCACGCTGAATCCGTCGCGCTGATCTCATGCCGGCAATCCCACTGTACGAACGGTTTGGCACGATCATTACCCGGCCAGGAAGGCGCGTGACAACAACCACATAAAAGGGGGTATGAATGAAGCAAAGAAGCATTCGAAAATGGGTCTTGGCACTGGCCATGGCTTTATGCCTTGCGCCGCTTGCGCCGGCCGTCGCCGCCCAAAACCAGAACTCCAGCGCCCAGCAGCCCACGGCCCAGCAAGAACAGAACGCTCAGAAAACTTACTACGGCACAATCGTCAAGCTCCAGAACGGCAAGTTCGCCCTGATGATCGACCCCAAAACACAGAAGGGATACTTTCTGGATGACCAGAAACACGCGGAGAAGTATGCGGAGAAGAAAGTGCTGGTGACGGGAACAGTGGACAGTAAGACCAGCATGCTCCACGTGATCACCATGAAACCGGCATCCTGAAAAGGGCTGGTCTGATGAGCTGAAAGTTGCCGCCGCGTGGCGTATATCTCGCAGTGTTTGAGATCTGTGCCAGCCGGCAGGCGACAAGCGGCACGATCGGGAACAACGTATTTCGTCCTTCCGGGGCTGGATGGCAATTTAATGGTACGTTTTCCCGTGGCTCGCGCCATGGGCTAAAGTCTTTCGCCCCCTTCGGGGGCTCAAAGGTGGGTCGCAGACACGCTAAGGCGAGCATCCACACAACCTCAATCGACGCCAAACGCCTCCCGAAAGCGATTCAATGCATTCTGTCAAATTATCGGGGCGCTCGCGTCTCTGGAATTCCGGAACAGGCGATACCCGCCGTGCTTGCCCGCCTGGCAGGTGCCGCCGTGCGTGCCGGGCATCGCTCGCCCGTCGCCTCAAACCCCGCCCGCGTCTATCGGCAGTTGCCCGATGCCCTCAAACAACTCGACATCACCCCCGAAGGCGAGTAGGGCAACCCTGCGGTGTTGAGGTACGCAGTCTTATCCTCCCCTTGAGATCACAGGACACACTAGGCGAAGCTGTGCGCCAGCTGGCATTCCTCGAACAACTCTTAAAAATATAGTTGACAATCCCAGCTCAGAGAGATAACCTAGGGCTACGCTCTTAATTCTTTAGTTGCTGAGGTCAAATGGCCAGAAAGAAATCGAAAACACTTACTGAAGCTGAACTACGACTGATGGAAGTCCTTTGGAGAATGGATGAGGCCACGGTGACAGAGATCATGGAGGTGCTTCCTGAAAGGCTTGGCCTGGCCTACAACACCGTTCTCACAACCATGCGGATTCTGGAAGCAAAGGGATACGTACGGCACGCCAAGCCAAGGCAGGGGCGGGCCTTTATCTATCGACCCAGGGTAGGCCGCTCGGAGGCGACGCGCAACGCTGTGCGCGACCTGCTGCGCCGCTTTTTTGGCCAATCACACGAGGCGCTGGTCCTCAATATTCTGCAGGACGAAGAACTCGACGAACAGGAGCGGCAACGGATTCGGGACCTGCTCGACGAACTCGCAAAGGAGGGGCAATCATGAACCTCTGGATTGCCGGGATCAATCAGACGGCCGTTGTCGCGCTGGCGGCACTCCTGAATACGCTCTGGTACGCTGCGGCGGTCGTAGGGATGACGTGGGTGACTCTCCGCTATTTGCGGCGCGTGAATGCGGCAACCCGTTACTGGATATGGACGGCGGTTCTGGGCTTCCTCGTTCTCCTTCCCTTTCTGCCAGCACTGGCATCACAACTGGAGACACCAGGCTCCGCCGCCGTTACTGTTGCGCCGCTGGCGACGGTTTCAGCAGGCCCGCAGGCCGTCCAGCATTTCGCGCCCATTACGATCACGCTCGGCAGCACACCCGGCTCGAACCACTGGCCTTTGTACCTGCTGGCCCTCTGGATGGTCATCGCTGCCTGGCAATCGGGTCTACTGCTGAGGGGCGTGGTTTCGGTCAAGCGGATCAAGGCCCATGCGAAGGTAGGACCGGCTATCGGACTACCAGTCCAACCAAGCCGCAAATTAAAGGTGCTGGCCTCGGACGAAATCAGATCTCCAGTGGCCGTGGGCTACATTCACCCCGCGGTAATTCTCCCAATCGGACTTCCGGCAGGCCTCGAAAAAACTGAGATGCGGGACGTCCTGCTCCACGAGATTGCCCATCTCGCGCGTTACGACGACTGGCTCAACCTGGCCCTCCGAGCGCTGGGGGCGCTGCTGGTGCTTCATCCGCTGGCAGCTATCGTCTTGTGGCAAATCGAGCGAGAGCGTGAAATGGCTTGCGATGATTTTGTGGTGGCGCACACCGGTTCGGCGCGGAGGTATGCCCAGAGCTTGGCGCGGCTGCACGACCTGCGTTCAACGAAAAGCACGCGGCTACTGGCACCCACCTTGCTGGGCCGGAAAGTGTCGCTGCCCGATCGGATTGAATCGCTGCTCCGAAGTGGCCGGAACTTTTCGGCCCAGCCGTCTATGGCGAGTCTTGGAGTGGGCGCGCTTCTGCTAACCGTCCTGCTGGGAGCGGGTGGACTGATCCCCGGCTGGATCGCAGTTGCGCAAACCAACCAAGCCCCGCGCCTGTCGTTCGCTACGGCTTCGGTCGAGTCCGGCAATCCGGAAAACGGTGGGTCAGGCTATACCAGGGGCCAGGGCGGCAAGCTAGACGCTGCGTACCGTACCTTAGAAAGTCTGATCTCGCTCGCTTATGGTGTCCGACCGGACCAACTGGAAGGGCTTCCAGCCTGGGCAAAGTCACGCCGATACACGATTCACGCTACGGCGCCTCCCGGCGTAGATCACCTGCCGCCAGTTCAGATGACCAGGGCCTACCGCGAGATGTTCCAGTCGCTCCTCGCTGACCGCTTCAAACTAAAGGCGCACCGTGAAACCAGGATCTTACCTGCCTACGATCTCGTCGTTGCTACTGGCGGACCGAGGCTGAAACCAGCCTCCACGAATAGCCAAGCCATAAAGCAGGCGCTAAGAGCGGCGTCAGGATGCTGCCAACTTGGGCTCAGGGGTGTCTCGACCGATCAACTTGCCCAGGTCTTGTCGAGGCTATTGGGGCGAACCGTGGTGGATAAGACCGGCCTCACAGACCGGTACGACTTGGGGCTGACCTGGAAGCCAACGGAGGGCGAAGCGGGCATAATACCCACGACCGACAAGCCTTACAATCCCTCAATTATTCCGTCTGTGAAGCAGCAGTTGGGGTTGGATCTAAAGCCGGCAATGGAGCCGGTGGTACTCCTGGTTGTCGATCATGTTGAACCACTGATAACGGATCAATAGCGGGGTAGCAGTGACCGCCGAGGTTGCGACGTGCGGCTTTTGCCTCTGTGTATGGGAAGAACCGCGAACCTTGTAAGTGGAGGTCCTAGCAACCTCCAATGTGTTAAAGGTTTTGCGACACAGGGAACAGAGTCGCAACCGAACGCGCCACGGCCGTCCCGGCCCTGTCCATGGGCGAGAGGCCCATGCCAGCCAGCACCTAGCACTATCTCTAACTAAAGTTTGACATCGCTTGCGACCCGATGCAGTATCAGAGCATAGAACTTTAATTCTATTGACTTAGCAGGAACTTACCGATAGCCTAAAGCATCTAACTCGGTAGGGGGGATAGTGGACCGTGGGAGCGGCTGTAGCGGTACTTAATAGTTTCGACACTGATCGCTGGAATTCTGAAGTGTACGGCGCGATGGCGCTTGCCGCTCGATTCTCAGCGCTTGTTAAAGACCGCGCGGCCACGTACCAACTCGTCTACCGTCTGTGGAAGCTCGATCACACTCTAGATGTTTTCACGCAACACATCCATGAAGTGATGCGGGATGCAAACCAACAGATCGCTGAAATGCCCACCGAGGAAAAAGTTGTTGAGGTCTCTCAGACCTTGCGCAGGCTGCATAAGATGGTCGGTGGAATTTACGAACCGGCGAGGGTCGCTGGGTTGACCAATAGTTCCATCACATCCCCGGTTGTAAATAGCATCCACAAGCATGCTGACGACGTTTTAGAGCTGGCCGAGTGGGTTGAGCTTTTTCTAGAGCCTGAGTCAATTGAGACAATATTCCAACGGGCTGAAGGGGAAGCGGCTCGCGGGGACATTGTTAGCCTGAGTGAAATCTAAAAACATTGGCCCTTGAGATAAAAATTGCTGGAACACCCGCCAGATACCTTCAGAGCCTTGACAAACCAACCCGCAAACGCATTAAAGAAAAGCTCTTGCAGATAGCGAATGACCCTAACGACCTGCGACTCTCTTATCCGCTGACCTCAAGCGACAAGAGAAGCACCCGCGTCGGCCAGTTTCGCGTACTCTTCAAGGTAGACGCTAATACCCTTTTGGTAGTACACATAGCGCCGAGAGGTCAGGTTTACAGAAAAGCCTAACGAGAAATATCGCACCGCCAAACTGGAATAAGACCCGTAGTCGGGGGCCTTCGCCGACATCTTGGCGCATGTGCTAAAATACCCCTTTTCTCCACGACAAAAGGGGACAAACTGTATGGCTGAGATTTATCCTTTTCGTGCGCTTCACTACAATTCCGCGGCGGTGGACCTGCAAAAGGTTGTGACGCAGCCTTATGACAAGATCTCGCCCGAAATGCGCGCCCGCTATTATGCGGCAAGCCCCAACAACTTTGTCCGGCTGATCCTGAGGCAGCCCACTCCGGGCAGCAATCAGACCGTATACAGCGAGGCTGCGGCGGAACTGCAGAACTGGGTCGGGGAAAGCACGCTGATTTCAGAAGGCGCGCCGGCCATCTATCCTTACGTGCAGGAATTTGCTGTGCCCGGCGAGCCCGGCGAGACATCCGGGCGCAAAGAGCGGCGGGGATTTGTGGCGTTGCTGCGCCTGGAAGAATATTCGACGGGCGTTGTCCACCGGCACGAGGAGACGCTCTCCGGCCCCAAGGCCGACCGCATGGAATTGCTGAAGGCAACGCGATGCAACTTCGGGCAGATCTTCATGCTCTACAGCGACCCCAAGCGCGAAATCGAAAACCTGCTGCGCAAGGAAACCGCGGCCAGACCTTGGCAGCAGGTGACGGACGAATACCAGAGCACCCATTCCATGTGGCGGGTTACGGACCCGCTGGTGCTGGAAGAGGTGATTGAGGCCATGAAGTCCCGCAAGCTGGTGATCGCCGACGGGCACCACCGCTACGAAACATCGCTGGCCTACGCGCGCGCGCGCCGCGAGGAAGCGCAGGAAGACGACCGCGCCAATTACATTATGGCCACGTTTGTTCCGCTTGAAAGCGAGGGACTGCTGATCCTGCCCACGCACCGGGTGGTCCATAGCCTGCCGGACTTCAACTGGGAAAAACTTTGCTCCGAAGCGGCGCCGTTTTTTGAAGTTCGCCCGCTCGCCTGCACTGGACACGCCGTCGAGGACGCGAAAACCATTCGCCAGGCGCTTGAACAGGCAGGGCGCGAACGGCCCACCATCGCCGCCTATGCGGGGCCTCAACGCGCGGCGCTGCTCAGCTTGCGAAAGGATGCCGACCTCGCTGCCGCGCTCGGCGAATTCCCCGAAACGCTGCGCCAACTGGACGTAGTGCTGCTTCACGGGCTGGTGCTGGAAAAAGTGATGCGAATTGACCGCCAGGCCGTGCGCGAGCAGAAGCACTTGCGCTACGTGCGGGAATTTGAGCAGGCTATCGAAGAGATCAATCAGGGCCAGGGCCAGGCGGTGTTCCTGATGGACCCCACGCCGATTAAGGCCGTCTGCGACAATGCCTACGCGGGCCTGCCGCTTCCGCAGAAATCGACGGACTTCTATCCCAAGCTGCTGTCAGGCTTGACGATCTATTGGATGGACAATCCCGCAGGACTCTGACGGCCTTCCGCGGAAACGATGGCGCAGCAGCAGATTCGCTGCCGCGGCATTGTGCCTTGATGCGCCGCCGGGACAGCAGTGCGAGTTTGCACCGCCATCCACGGAGCCCTATCGAAAATTCTTACCGGTAATCAACTGAAAGACTTCAGGGCGTCTGCGACGGTATCGTAAACGCTGAAAATCGTCACCAGCTTGGTGATGTTGAGCAATTCGTCAAACCGCTTGGTCACACTGGCCAGGCGAATGTCGCCGCCTTCGTTGCGGGCAGAGGTGTACGCAGCCACCAGAGTGCCCAGGCCCGCGCTGTCAATGTAGCTGACATCGGCAAGGTCAAGCACCAGACGCTTCCTCCCTTTTGTCAGGGGCCCTTTGATGCTGGTCCGCAGTTGATTGCTTTCGTCGCCCAGCGTCACGCGCCCCGACAACGTCAGTATCGTCACTCCATCCGTGTCTTTTGATTCGATGTGCAATGCCATTTTAGCCTCCTCAGATTACCGGCCTGGGCAGTGGCCGGATGCATCAATGGGGTCAGATGTTCGAGCGCCACGTTCCGCGCGAGACAGTCTCACTCAAATTCCGAGCAGGACATGAAAAATCCGCAACGGGAGCAGACCATCTTGCAACGGTTCGATTCCAGGCGCTTTCCACAAACCGGACAGAACTGGTTGGGAAATTCTAGGGACGCTCCCTGGTCGCCGTCTTTCGGTTCGGAATCTCCCACAAAACCTCTCAAACCATATCCGATGGCCTAAGAATCCTACTAAACTCTTCCCGGCTGTGTCGCGAATAAACCAACGCGCCCGGGACCTCAAATAATCGTCTTCGGCTGCTTATTCAAGAAATTCGCGACTGAACAACCAGCCGGAGACGAAGAAAATAGTCCAACGGTAGCTTTAACTGCTTTGTATTGAAGCCAATTGGCGCAAGCCGATCCTGCAGCCCGCAGATTAACAGCCCTGCCACACAGGCAAGACCGCGAACGTCATGGCCAGTGCTTCTCAAGATACGTCGTGATTTTGTCAAGCGCCTGTTCAAGGATGGTTTCAGGCGGCAGAAACACAATCCGAATATGCCGCGTCCCCTCCTCCTGACCAAAGCCTCCGCCGTTTACGACCAGCACTTGTGCTTCTGCAAGCAGGCCGCGAACGAATGTGTCGTCGCTCTCAGGAATGTCCAAACGCGGGAAAGCATAAAATGCGCCGCGCGGACTGACACAACTCACATGCCGCGTGCGCTGGCTCCAAGCCATCACCAAGTCCCGGCGCCGGCGCAACTTGTTCACCGTCGCCGTCACATGGTCGTGCGAACCATTCAGTGCTGCCGGGATTGCGTATTGCAACGGATGGTTTGCGGACAGCCGCGCCCGGAGCAACTTGTGAATGCCCTGAACGTAGGGCGTGATCACCGCCGGATCGCCGCTGAAAATTCCCCACGCCACTCGCCAGCCCGGAGCCAGATACTCTTTGGAAAGCCCGCCAAAAGTGATGACAGGCACGTCAGGAGCCAGGCTCGCAATCGAGATGTGAGGTTCGCCGTCCAGAATCAACTTGGCGTAGATCTCGTCGGAAAAGATAACCAGGTTGTGCCGCCGCGCGACTTCCACGATCTTCTCAAGCGTGTCACGCGAATAGACCGCGCCCGTGGGATTGTTCGGATTGATAACCACCAGCGCGCGGGTGTCTTTAGTGATCAGGCTCTCGATGTGTTCGACATCCGGCTGCCAATCGTTGCTCTCGTCGAGCCGATAGGGATTCGGTTGCGCGCTCAGCTTTGCCAGAATGGCATCGTAAAGCGGATAGTCCGGCAGTGGCGTCAATACGTTCTGGTGCGGTTCCAGCAGCGCAGTCATCACGATATCGATTGCTTCACTGACGCCCGCTGTAACAAAGACGCTCTGGACATTTCGAATGCCCTTCCGCTCCGCCTCCGCACGGATCGCTTCAAGCGCCGGTTTCACGCCCAGAGATGGAGCATATCCGTTGTAGCCGTCACGCATGGCCTTGGCGGCCGCCTCGATCAGGTGGGCCGGCGTCTGGAAGTCAAAGGACACCGGGTCGCCGATGTTGAGCGGAAGGATCTGCTTGCCCTGTCGGGTCAGATCTTCAGCCAGGACTGCGAGGTCACGGATGGCATAACGTACGTGCTCAAGCCTTGTCGCAGCAAGTATTTCGTGGGTTTGTGGAATTGTCCGTGGCATATTCTGTTTCCAAGAGAATTCTGACAGGAAACCTCTGCCGGGTCAACAAGCCCGCGTGAGGCATTTCCCCACACGTAATAGCAGCCGTCAGGTTGGTACTCAGTACAGAGAAGCGCCAAGTTGAAACCCTGCACCGCAAACGCAGATTGGATTAACGGTTTCCTGCAACGAATGATCGGGAAGCTTCCAAGGGAATCACAGGTTGAAGAAGCAGCATAGCGATAATATAGTGCTTAAGTTATGAAAAAGTTTCCTATCATCAGGTCCGTTTTCCTGTACGTCATTCTTGCGACGACTCTGGCCGTCATCCCTTCACATTCCACGCTTGCAACCGCCACCAAAACAACCTCGGGCGTACAGCAGGTTCTTCAATACATTTCGAGCAGTTGGAGCACGCTTACCCGGTCGATGACCAATTGCCAAACCTATGTCGACACCAAGACCAACGAAACATCAGCGCTTTATCTTCCCGCCGGTTTCGCCGCTCCTGCCAGCCTGAACACTGTTGAAACAGGATGCCATGTACCCATCAAGCACCTCCCGACGGTCATCAAAAAGCTGGGTGACATTGATGTCGATTCCCTCAAACCGCAAGGCCTGCTCTACCTTCCCAAGCCTTATGTGGTGCCGGGCGGCATGTTTAACGAGATGTACGGCTGGGACAGCTACTTCATCATCCGGGGTCTTATCGAGGACGGACGACTTAATCTTGCCCACGATATTGTTGACAATTTTTTCTTTGAAATTGACCACTATGGCGAAGTGCTCAATGCCAACCGGACCTATTATCTGACACGCTCTCAGCCGCCCTTCCTCACTTCAATGATCCGGGCTGTTTACGAGGCTGAGAAAGCCAAAGGACAGGCGGACCCCGCATGGCTCCGCTCTGCTTATCAGCATGCCGTCAAAAATTATCAGTTCTGGACTGAGCCCCCGCATCTGGCCGGATCCACGGGCCTCTCGCGATACTATGGATTGGGCAATGGACCAGTCCCCGAACTGGGCCCTGACACCGTTAAGTATTACGAGGGCGTGGCCAGATACTTCCTGCTGCACCCTGCGGACAGTGGTGCTTATCTCGAACAGGTTCAAAAAGGCGAAGGCGCTCCCAAGGTGATGGGACCAGAATTCTCCCTGAACCTGATGTTTAAAGCAAACCCAACCAACCCGAAAGGAAGCGACGAGACTCTTGACAAGTTTGCGCTGACGCCGCGCTTTTACAAGGGCGACAGGAGCATGCGCGAGTCAGGAT
Organism: Acidobacteriota bacterium; assembly: GCA_021787735.1. Lineage (GTDB taxonomy): Bacteria > Acidobacteriota > Terriglobia > UBA7540 > UBA7540 > SCRD01. Next base: position 32,359 of record JAJYLL010000040.1, read on the forward strand.
TTGATGTCACTTTCCGCTTTGGGCCTTACGGCGCCGCCACGCAGGATTTCGCAGCAGTCGGTCTGAACTGCCTTCTGTACAAGACCGAAAAAGACCTGGAATGGATGAGTAATGAACTCGGTCTGAAAAATGACGCCGAGCAGTGGGAAGAAAAGGCCATTGCCCGCCGCCAGTTAATCAACCGGTACCTGTGGAACCGTTCATACGGCATCTACTTCGATTACGATTTTGTGAATCAGACTCAATCCCGATATTCCTACGCGACGACTTTTTATCCTCTCTGGGTTGGCCTTGCCACGCCGGAACAAGCGAAAGCATTGCTCAATAACCTGGGGGCTTTTGATCGTCCCGGCGGCATTGTGATGAGTATGGTCAACACCGGTGCCCAATGGGATGCTCCCTACGGATGGGCGCCAATTCAGTTGATTACGATCGAGGGCCTGCGACGCTACGGGTACGATTCCTACGCCGATGGCATTTCACTCCAGTTCCTCTCCATGGTCCTTGATAATTTCCGCAGAGATGGGACCATCCGCGAAAAGTACAACGTGGACACAAGGTCTTCGGAAGCCAACATTCAGGTGGGATACAAGACCAACGTGGTCGGTTTTGGATGGACGAACGGAGTTTTCCCGGCGCTTTATCACGAAATGTCAAAGGCAGCGCAGGAGCATCTGGCCCAACAATGAAACCCCAGTTTAATGGGAGGCGTCGGGTCAGACGCTCTGCCGCAGCCTGAAGAAACTCTTACGCACCAACAACAGGGTTTGTCAGCGTCCCGAGCCCGTCAACCGTAACGCTGACCGTATCGCCGCCTTTCAGGAAGACTGGCGGCTTGCGGAACACTCCGACTCCCGGCGGCGTACCCGTGGAAATCAGATCACCAACTTCCCACGTCGCAGACTGCGAGAGGTAACTGATCAGGTAAGGAACGCTAAAAATCAGGTTGGACGTATTGGAGTCCTGCATGACTTCGCCGTTCAGCGAAAGCGAAATGCGAAGCTTGTGCGGGTCCTTGATTTCGTCCGGCGTCACAATCCACGGCCCGGTTGGAGCAAATGTGTCGCAACTCTTGCCGCGATACCACTGGCCGTCCGCAAACTGAAGATCGCGCGCGCTGACGTCGTGCATGATCATGTACCCGCCAACGTAATCGTAGGCTTTATCTTCAGGAATGCGGCTTCCTCTCTTCCCGATCACGACGGCGAACTCCGCTTCGTAATCCACCTGGGAAGAATTCGGCGGCAGGTGAATGGGGTCGCCCGGTCCGCAAATTGTATTAGCGGACTTGAGGAAGAGGATCGGCGACTTTGGAGGCTCGTGCCCCTGCTCGCGCGCGTGATCGGCATAGTTCATGCCCACACAAACGATCTTCTCCGGCTTTGGAATGGGAGCCAGCAAACGCGCCTTGGCCAAAGGCGTAAAGAGTCCCTTAGGAGCCTTGCCGGAATTCATTTCCTTCGCCAGCGCCGAAGTAACCGTGGCCAGTGACTTTCCCCAAGCACGGCCGCGACCAAGCAGCTCAATCATGTCCTTTGGCGCAGCGCCTGCGTCCAGGACGCGCTTTGCGGCACTTTTGAAGTTCGCACGCTGCGCCAGCGCGCGGGGCACCCGTTTCTTCTGCAGCAATTGAATCACCGGACCCACACCAACAATCCAATCCTTTACAACAACTCCAAGGGCGGGCTGTTTGCCCGATTCGTAAGCAACTAGTTTCACAAGTTCATCCTTTCTGAAGAGCAGTTAGAACCCTGTACGGCTGGCAGGTCATTCTCCGGTCAGCAGAAAATGATAATAGCCCGAGCCGACGCTGAACTCAATGCCCTGAGGTCCTTTCGTCGCGGCCGTTATCCCGGGATCGCCGGGAACAAATTTACCGTCCGCCCACACCACGTGGTCGCCTTCCCGCACCGTCACGGTTGTCATCTTTTCAGACGGTGGGACAACAATCCTGGCATCGCTGTTGGCCGGAATTGCGACCTCCATCGAGACTGCGCCCGGCTTCTTCTTCCACGAGCACGACACCCGGCCCCGGACTGTCCCAATCGAAGCGCTCGCCCAGTCGAGGTCCTCAACCATGTTAGGTTCGATCAGAATGTGCCTGTAGCCCTCGCCATCGGGACCGAGATTGATGCCACCGAGGGCGCGATAGAACCAGGACCCCAGACTGCCAAACATGATGTGATCGTGAGAGTTCATGGAAGGGCCAACCTTGTTCTGCCACAGCTCCCATAAGGTCGTCGCCCCCTGCGAAACCATGTAACCCCAGCTCGGGTAAGTGGTCTGTGTTGCCAGTTCGTACGCCAGGTCCGTGCGTCCGAAACGAGTCAGCACCGGCAACAGGTACTTGACGCCGATAAAGCCGGTAGTCAAGTGCGTGTTGTGTTCATAAACAATGTCATTGGTGAGATGTGCAAAAACTGCATTGTAATCGTAACCACGGATTGGGTTCTTAAACATGCCGAGAATGAGCGGCAGCGCCTGGGCGGTCTGGCTACCATTCGCGTAGTAACCGGTTTTCGGATCATAGAAGGTTTTGTTGAACGCTTCCTTGATTTGTTCCGCCAGAGTCGAATAAGTCGCGGCATCTTCCGTCTTGCCCAACACTTTGGCGATGCCTGCGAGAATCTGCGTGTCGTAATAGAAGTAAGAGTCTGACACCAGCGCGCCGGGCGTGGGCTGGATAGCCACCCAGTCGCCGTAGTAGCTGTAGCTGAGAACGTTATCTTTGGCCCGCGTGCGCAGGAATTCCACATACTTTTTCAGACCGTCATAATTCTCCTGCAGGATGCGCTTGTCGCCGTACTGCTGCCACATGTACCAGCAAAGCAGAGGATACGCCGTGCCCCACGCCGGGTCAGCAGGATACTGGCCATACTTGTGCGGCACGGTATCAGGAATTTCGCCGTCGGGCTTCTGGTCGTCGCGGATGTCGCGAATGAAGTTGGTGTAAAAAGCCGCCATGTCAAAATTCATCATGGCTTCTTCCGCTGTAACCTGGGCATCACCCATCCAGCCCTGGCGTTCATTGCGCTGGTCGCAGTCGGTGGGAATGCTGTAGAGGTTGGAAAGCTGGCCCCAGTGGATCAGATGCTGGATCTGATTCAGGATCTCTTTGGACGCGACAAAGCTTCCCGTGGTGCGCACCGCGCTGTTGACCACGCGGCCGCGAAGGGTGTCCAGGCTCGGCGTGCCGGGATAACCCGTCAGCTCAACGTAACGAAAACCATGGTAGGTAAAGCGGGGTTCATACGTTTCGGTCCCACCGCCCCGCAGAATATAAATGTCGCGGGCCTTGGCACTGCGCAGGTTCTGGCGGTTGAGCGTGCCATTCGGATAGATCAATTCGCTGAAACGGAGCGTGACCTTTTTCCCGCGCGGCCCCTGCACTCGCAACCTGGCCCAACCGGCGAAATTCTGGCCGAAATCGTATACATAAACTCCTGGCTCAGGGTTCGTCATGGACCGCGGAACCAGCGTGTCCACAACCCGAATGGGCGGCATCATCTCTGCCGAAATAGCTCCCGATGTGCCCTGTTCCTGCCTGGCCGGCGCCCAGCCGGAATCATTAAAGCCCGGCTCGTCCCAGCCCGGTTTTTCTAGGCGCGCATCATAAACCTCTCCGTTATAAACGCTGTCGCTCACAACGGGCCCGGCGGTCGTTTTCCACGAGGTGTCGCTTGAAAGGCTGACAGTTTTCCCATCGGCCAGCTCGATGTTCATCTGGAACAGTAGCGCCGGGGCCTTGTAATAAGGCGGGCCACCTGCTTCCTGTGTTGCCCAGCCGCCGCCCAGCATCACGCCCACGGCATTCGCACCGTCTTTCAGCGCGGAGGTTACGTCGTAGGTGGAGTAAAGCACGCGCTTCGGGTAAACCGTCCAGGCAGGGTCCAGCACCTTGTCGCCGATCTTTTTGCCGTTGATATGCAGCTCATAGTAGCCCAGCGCCGTCACGTAGGCCCGGGCGCGAACCACCTTGCCCGGCAGGGTAAATTCCTTGCGCAGCAAGCCGTCCCCGCCGATCCACTGGCCATGCCAGTCCGATCGCTCCAGCAAGCCCATTCCAAACTCTGCGGGCCGGCTGTAATCGCTGGCGTTTCCGTTGTTTTCCCAGACGCGAACCTTCCAATAATAGGTGTGGCCGCTTATGAGCGGCTTCCCGTTATAGACAACTTGGGTCGAGTCCCCGGACACAGTTTTCCCGCTGTCCCAAACGTCTCCGCGGTCGCCGCCCAAGTCCGCAGGGCTTGATGCAACAAGCACCTGGTAGGCCGTCTGCATCACTGCACGACCGGAACCGCCCAGCGTCCACTGGAAGCGAGGCTGGCGCACGTCAATCCCAGCCGGGTTTGCAAGGTACTCGCAGCGCAAATGGAAGGGAGCTTCCGCGTTACTCTGCGCACTGGCAGGAGTTATGGATAGGAGACTGGCAACAGAGATCGTTATTGAAACCAGGACAAACCGCAGCAATTCCTTGGATGTGTGCATTCCTACACCTCTACCTGAAGATTGCCAGGATGGCTTGCCGGACCCAACCTAGCGGAACTGTTTTTCCCACCGCTTGCGGAATGGTACGGGATCGGGCACGGGAAAATCGCGCCCCAGGGTCCAGTTTGAAAATGGAAAGAACGGGAGCCGCGAAACCCACTTTCGCCCGCCGCTCTCGTCCGCCGTGGGCAGCAAGCGAGTTCCAAACCGGGTTGCGGCGCCTCCCAGCGAATAGACCCAGGGATGCTTCATCGCCCAAGCCCACAGGCGCATACCTTTCCCTTCTGAAAGAACCTCACCCAAATGGGGCTCTGCCGGAACCCGCGCCTGCGCCTGGCCGCGCAAATGCAGCAGCAGGTCCGGAATGTTGATCTTCACCGGACAGACTTCACGGCACGCGCCGCATAGTGAGGACGCAAAAGGAAGCTCCCGCGCCTGGTTCAGCCCAACAAACTGCGGCGTGACCAGCGCGCCAATCGGGCCACTGTAAACCCATCCGTAGGCGTGGCCGCCAATCTTGCGGTAAACCGGGCAGGTATTGAGGCAAGCGCCGCAACGGATGCAATAAAGGGCCTCGCGCATCTTTTCGTCAGCCAGAGCCCCGGTGCGTCCATTGTCAATCAGGACCACGTGCATCTCGTCCGGACCGTCTTCGCCAGGGCGCCGCGGCCCGGTCAGGATGGAAGTGTAGGACGTCAACTTCTGGCCGGTTGCCGACCGGCCCAGCAACCGGAGAAACACTCCCAGGTCATCAAACCGGGGGATAATTTTTTCAATTCCAACCAAGGCAATGTGGACGTGCGGGGCCGTGGTGGAAAAGCGGATGTTGCCTTCGTTTTCGATCGTCACCACGCTGCCCGTTTCCGCAACGGCAAAATTGGCGCCGCTCATGCCCACGCCCGCCTTGGCAAATTTCGCGCGTAAAGCTTTCCGCGCAATGGCCGTAAGCTGCTCGGGATCTTCGGTCCGCTCGGAATGGAGTTTTTCAGAAAACAGGTCGGAAACGTCGTGGCGGGTCTTGTGCATGGCCGGCGCGACAATGTGGGCAGGACGCTCCCCCGAAAGCTGCACAATCATCTCGCCCAGATCGCTTTCGATGGCCTCAATGCCGTCGGCCTCCAGCGCATGATTCAGCTCAATCTCTTCGCCCACCATGCTCTTGCCCTTAACAACTTCTCTTGCTCCGGCGGCTTTGACAATCTGCTTGACGATGTCGCACGCTTCCGTGCCGGTTCGCGCCCAGTGGACTTTTCCTCCCTGGCGCTCCACGTTGTCGGCAAACTGGGCAAGGTAATAATCCAGGTGATTCATGACCTCGCGCTTGAGTTCGCGCGCGCGCTGGCGCAGTGGCTCAAATCCCGGAACCTGCCCAATCGCTTCCAGTCGGTGTGAGTAAAGCCGAAGAGTGGAGGATCGATACGCCTCCTGAAGATGGGCGTCACCTATGGCCGTGTGGGCCCTTTCATGGATAGCCGCGCTGTGAACTCCCGATTCGCTCATTCGTGTTTTTCCAGTAATTCTGCAAGATGCAGGGTTTGAATCGGCAATTTTTCCCGATGCATATAGCCGGCCAGGTGCATGAGACAGCCGGCGTCGTTCGCCACCAGATATTCCGCTCCGGCGTCGGCGGCAGCTCGAAGTTTATCCCGCGCCATCGCCACGGAAACCTCGGGAAACTTTACGGAAAACGTTCCGCCAAAACCGCAGCAGACCTTGTTGTCCTGCAAATCAACCAGTTCAAGCCCCTTGACGGCTTTGATTAATTTGCGCGGTTCCGACTCAATGCCCAGTTCCCGCAGCAGGTGGCAGGAATCATGATAGGCAACACGGTGCGGGAAACTTGCGCCCACATTTTCCACCTTCATCACCTTGACCAGAAACTCCGAGAACTCGTAAAAGCGCCCCCGAAGGCGCTCAGCTTTCTGCAGCAACTCCGGCTCATTCTCAAACAGTTCCGGATAGAAAACGCGGAACATCGTCGAGCAGGAACCTGACGGCGCTACAACATAATCAGCATCCTCAAACAATTCGAGGTTGCGAATGGCAACATCGCGCGCCTCGTCACGATAACCGGTGTTGAAGGCCGGCTGGCCACAGCAGGTTTGTGCGGGATCAAAAGTAACGATGGCTCCTGCACGCTGCAGAATTCTTACAACCGATTCACCGACCTGCGGGTAGAACTGGTCAACCAGACAGGTGATGAATAGTGCAACCTTGGGAGAATTATTTGCCATCAGATTCCGTCATCCTGCGCCCTTCACGCAGTATAGCCTCCATCCGCCGTCGAGGGAGTTAACGCAATATCATCAGCGACAGCGGCCACATTTTCTGCTCGCATAGAGAGTTCATTCTATCGCGCTTCGATTCGTGGTGGAAGCAGTCAATCCCTGATAACTCGCGCCGGGCGGCAAAAATCCTGAAGCTGCCCACCGACCGCTCCCGACCGGAAGTGCTTCAACGTAAGGGAATTACGTTATGAAGTCAAGCAACGGCCTTGGGACAAGACAGAATCAAACTTGACAGAGTGAGGCAAGACCCAACATCCTAGAAAGTAGCTTTTGTGGGCAACATGGGACGACACTTGTTCTTTCTGGTCTTCGTTTGGTTGTTTTTCGCCAGCCAGATCTTCTGGGCGATTCAGATACGCAGGTTCGGCTCGAGGCTCATACCCAATAAAACCCTGCGC
>JAJYLL010000157.1 GCA_021787735.1 Acidobacteriota bacterium
AATCCCCAGCACCTGTTGCAAGGCATCCGCCAGAAGAAAATCACTGGACTGTGTAAAGCCCGTAACAAAAGCCTCTCCGGTCGAGTCGAGGGCAATTCCATTTGCCTGGTCCAAGCCACTGCCGCCTAGGTATGTGGCATATACAATTTGTGTCGCGCCCGGCGACAGTTTAGCGATGAATGCGTCTCCCTGGCCCTTGTAGGTTGTCTGCCCCGTCGCCGTTGTTCCAGGGAAATTATTCGAACTAGTGCTACCAGCCAGGTAGATGCTGCCAACCGAATCAAGTGCGATAGATTGCGCGCTATCCGACCCGCTCCCTCCAAGATAAGTTGAAAACACTAGGGAGGAAGTCCCGGGGTTGATCTCCGCAACGAACGCGTCGGACGCTCCGGACAGCGTTGATTGGAAAGCATTATGAGTTGGGAAATTGGACGAAAAAGTATATCCAGCAATGTACGGGTTACCCGAGCCATCAAGTGCAATGGCAAGCCCTTCATCAGCACCGCTCCCCCCGAGGTAAGTCGAGTAAAGCAGGGCTGCGCCGTTCGGATCAAATTCCGCGACAAACGCATCGGCTCCACCATCAAGCCCCACCTGCAGGGCGTTCGCTTTGGGAAAGTCTATAGACTGGGTCGACCCCGTAATGAAGGCATCACCCGAAGCGTCTACAGCAACTGCCCGTCCATAATCGATTCCAGTTCCGCCCAGATAGGTGGAATAAACCAGCGAAGTACCTGTCGGATCAAGCTTGGTCAGAAATGCATCGGTGTTTCCGGCATTCGTCACCTGGAAGGCGCCAGAGGTGGTCGGGAAGTCGGTTGATGTCGTGTAACCGGACAAGTAAGCATCACCCGAGGAGTCAACCGCAATGCCAGTTGCCCTATCGAGGTTGCCACCTCCAAGAAAGACAGAGTAAATAAAAGCTGTTCCCGAAGGATTAAGCTTTGTTACGAAGATATCCCTGCCGCCTCCCAATGTTGTCTGCCCGCCCGTCGTGGGGAAGTCCAGCGAGGCTGTAGTCCCGGTAACGTAAGCGTCACCTGACGAATCCAAGGCGATTCCATAGCCGACGTCTCCGCCGCTGCCTCCCAGATACGTCGAATATGTCAGCACTGGATCAATCACAAGTTCCTGGTGGTGATCATAAGGGCCAAAGGCAAAGCCAACCCGGTCTCCTGCCCTGAGAACGTAGTGAACTGCTACATCCTTTTGGCCGCTTCCAGAACCTTGGTAAGCACGGGGACGTCGAAGGGAAACCTCGCCACCGCCGACCTTTAGCACCAGGTCTCCTGCGGCATTTTGGCGTACGCTTTCGGCGCCTTTCAGACCAAAACTGATCGCCCCCGGGTCAGCGCCCGCAGACACAATAAAATCGCTCTCTAATTGCCCCTGCCGTCCGTAATAATCGAGGTCAATTCCGCGGTAGATCTCGTGATAGCGCACACGGCCATAGTTGGGGATATTCGTATGCCAGTGGCGAGGATTATTTCCCAGGAAATAACTGGTTCGGCCGGGGAGCATGCCTAAAGGAGTAATCTTCGCTTCCCGGTTTGCTCCCAGCAACTTCAGATCAACCACGTCAGTCGTGGCCCGCAAGGGAGTCTGAGAAGTCCATTTGTTATGGCTACCGCCGATAGCGGGCGATGGAAAGAACGACGCACTTTCCACCCCCGATAGGGATGAAGCTGTGCCCGCTGGATCATTCCTTGACCCCGCCGCAACGGCTCCGGTGGCATGATCACCCGTCTCGGACTTATTGAGCCTGAGGATGGCATCTGTTGAAGTAAGGAAAAGAGTAAACCCCCGACCCCGAGCCAAATACCTGACCTGTGAGTTTGTCTGTCCCTTGTTAAGCTCAAAGCTGAGAGGAAGCTGAGCGTACGAAAGAATCTGCTTATTCCGGAGACCCGCATCAGGAAGACGAATTTCGGGCCGTGCTTGAGCACGGTTCGACGACCAAGTAGCGAGCCCCAGCAAAAATGCCACCAAGAGACAGCCAACGGTATTCCTTTTCAAATCCCTCTTTCCCTTCACTTCAGAAAAATCGGTGGGTTCACCCACTCCAATCCCAGAGGCCGCAATCGGGGCTTGCAGTCTTCACAGGCTTAGTCAGTTGCTGTCAGGTATCGAATCAGCGAAGTTCCGTCAAACTTGAGCATCAGGTATGCAGAACCCCATCGGTAATGAACACTGTAGGTATATCCAGCCTCCACTACTAGGTTCTTAATCCGGGCAACATCGACCCACCCGGAGTAACCATTGTCTCGAGCAATCTTGGAATCGCCGATAGTCTCAAACGCATTATTCCAGTAGCGGTAGTGATTTGCGTCTCCGGCAATCGCCGAATCGGGCGCAACCAGCCTGCTGAACACCTTCTGCCGTCCAAAGGGAAGGATCCCGTATGCAGAGGCGCCTATGGAATAGTGTTTAAGAATCGTAAAACTCACGCCCGCCTCACCATTCGCATTGAAGCCCAGGATCTGATAGGGGCGGGCAATATTATAAGGGCGCGGTAAAACGTACCGGTCCATGGTTCCGGTGGCAGCCCCAAAGTTGACAAAGGGAGTTATTCCAGCGAAATGCCCACTGACATGGTTGTACCAGTCGCCGCCAAAGCGCCCGGTACTGAAAACTCGTTCGGGGCTTGAAAGCGGTATAGTCCCGGTCACGACAGAAGTTGCATCCAACCCATGCCACTTTGTAGTGTAACGAAGGTCTATAAAAGGGTCCCCCGCCAAGGTTGTCCAACGCCAGTCGTGGTTTGTGACAATAGAAAAGGGGCTCTGAACAGTGTAAAGCGATGCCCCGATATCCCCGCCAAAGTGCTCGGTAATGTTGTAACCGACCCCGATACCTTCGTTATAGATCGTTCCCAGATTGGACTGTATTGCCACTGCCTGGGCAAAGGCGGTTGCGCCAGTCGGACTCGTCGTCTGCGAAGCCTGAGATTCCTGTGCGGAAGAATCCTGAGCCATACCGTAAATTGGAATCAAAAAGATGATGACGACGACGAGAAAAAGCTTGTAAAGTTTCCCCACTTGGTTTTTCCTTTGACGTGAAGCCCAAGGCCGTGGCGACGAAAATTACGCTTCTGCCCCGCGCATTGGACAATCTCCATCTCCTAATACACTGATATCAAAATACAATACAACCTGTTCGTTCGCGATGCAACATTATCGTCGTGGCGCCTACGGGCCCCGGCTGAATCGCTCCGGACAGTTTTGCCCGCGTCAAATGCAAAATTGTCTCTAAGAATTGGTACACCGGGAGTTAATTTTCTAACCACCAGTTGAAAACCAAGAATACTCTCAGACGCAAACTCTAGGGGAAAGGGTTGCCTTCCCATCCTGCATTTAGCCTGCCGAGCGATCCCGATCTTGCCCCTCTCCGCTTGCAACTTTTCCCCTCTCAAATTTTCAAATACAAGAAAAAAATCATCTTAGGCACGATCCGATAGACATCCAGAGACTTCCCATCCACGTTCCGCAGGCTGTTGAGGGCAACGTTGCACTCTCGAAAACGCAAAAATCACCGGACCTTGAAGTCAGGAGTACAATGGGAGCCGCCCTCACTGCGCTTGTGTGAATAAAGATAAGGAACAGCCCTTATCATTATTTTTGCAAGGGTGATTGGGCCTCTCTACCCGCGTTCGTGCGGCTGTTACTATGATCTGCGCCAGGCCACAATCGAGCGTGGCGATAGCGGATGGGATTTCAACCAAACTTGTCATGCCTTGCCTGAAGATGATGCCAGCAAAGGGCTTTCTCTGGGAACCGACCGGCTTGCGCCGATGGCGTCTGGAAATATGCTCCACAGGCCAGGGGATATCCCACTGCAACGAGTTTTTCCAGATCCTCGCAGAGTCTCATTTCCATGGCCTCATTTCCTACCAGCTTGAGTATGGAATTGCTGGCTTCTCAAAAGGGTCAGGGATTGCGCTTTCGCGTGATAAAGTCCCCACAGTCATGGCAGACATCAAAGAAAATCTTGATTACATTAAGACGGTTATTCGCGAGGCCTACGAGGGGGCCTGGCAGGTCCTGAAAGAGTAGCTGGCCAAAGCTACGAATACGTTGGAGGAAGTCATGAAACGAGACGAGGCAATTACACGTAGAGCATTCTTTGCCGAAACCGCGAGTTTGACAATCGGGGCGTCAGCCCTGGGAGCCACAGGCATGGCCGGTGTACAGGCCGCGGCCGGACAGGCCATCGAGCAGGACAAACGCCGTATGGAGTTGGAGGATTTCCTCAGGATATTCCCCCACAGCCAAAAGCCTCGGACCGGCCGGATCAACGCCTACGACGAGACATGGGAAGACTGGGTCAGACGCACCGGCGCCCTTCCTCCAGATTTCGACTCCATGCCTTCCATTCCGGGACTTCCGGACCCGCTAGTGCTTCGGGAGAACGCCCGGAGCATCCCCGTGACCAACAATGCCCTGTGGGAGCGCCAACGGCAGTGGATTCTCTCGCAAACCGAACACTGGGTATTCGGGACCATGCCTCCGAAGCCCGACAACATGCGCGCGGTTGTCACTGGCACTCGGCGAGAAGGCACGACGACCGTGCGCGACGTGCGGCTTGAGTTTGGCCCGGGCCATCGCGCCACGCTGCGTCTCCAGTTGATCATTCCGGATGGCAAAGGCCCCTTCCCGGTTTTTCTTACGAACCATCCTCGCCCGCGGCCGTGGGCGGCCATCGGTGTTCGGCGGGGATACATTGGGTGCATCTACTTTGCCGCCGATCCAATGTACGGCGGCATCGGCGATGATTCAGACGCTTACATTGACATCTATCCCGAGTACGATTTTTCCTGCCTGGCACGCTGGGCGTGGTCGGCATCACGAGCCGTGGACTACCTGCTTACGCTGCCCGAAGTTGACGGGAAAAAAATCGGATTGACCGGGCATTCCCGAAACGGGAAGCAGGCTCTGGTGGCAGCGGCATTCGACGAGCGGATTGGCGCGGTTGTCCTGTCGAGCGGCAACACGGGCGAGGCCGACCCCTGGCGATACACTACCGACATGTTCGTAAATGAAAGCATCGAATTGCTGACCGGCGCTCAGCCCCATTGGTTTCATCCGAGGCTGAGGTTTTTCGCCGGACGTGAAGATAAGCTCCCAGTTGACCAGAACCTTTTGATGGCGGCTATCGCCCCACGAGGGTTGATGATGCTCGCCGGCTATGCCGAATCGGCTGGCAACCCGTTTGGATTTGAGCAGGCCTACCGTTCGGTGCTGAGCGCCTACCGGTTCCATGGTCGTGAGGAAAACGTGTGGCTGCATCTTCGCGACGGAGAACACGAATTTGGCGCCGAGCGCATCGAGGAAATCGTGGACTTCTTTGATACAGTTTTCGGCCGAAAGTCATATCCGAAACGCGAGACCTGGATTCTCGGATACACGTTCGAAAACTGGCAGAAGCTGAGCGGTGAGAAGATCGATCCTCTCGCCTATCCCAAAAGGGCGATCGGGGATTTTCTGAAGCAGGAAGACGGACGCCCCATTACCACGGTTGCCGAGTGGGAGGCCAGGAAGAAGTCCATCAGCCGGAACATTTCAGTCGTGCTGGGCGAAACCCCACCCCGAGTTCCATTTCCGGCAAACCACAGCATTTCAGACAGGATTTTGGCGACGGACGGCTGGCTTGCGACTCTGTACCGCCGCCCGGCGAAAGACGACTGGGGCAATTACGGGGATCGTTATCAGCGGGAGAGATTGGAACGCCAAGAGATTGGTGCCACAGGCGTGCCCTTTGGAGATTCTCTCATGGGAGACCTGTTTTATCCGCTGGGTTCCGATGGCAAACCCAAGCCAGGGAAATGGCCGGTAGTGGTCTGGCTCCATCAGCACTCCTACCAGGACGGCTGGTCGGCAGGGCATCCGTGGATTTCGACCGAATGGCCTTACGGCCAGGACGAAAGACCGTCGTTCCACTTGCTTTGGAAAAAGGGGTTTGCGGTTTTTGGCTTTGATCTGATTGGCCACGGGACACGTGTCCACGAGGCCAGGGATTTCTACAAGCGCTACCCGAAATGGTCGATGATGGGGAACATGATTGAGGATACGAGGGCGGCGATTGATGCGCTATCGACGCTGGAAGAGATCGACTCGTCTCAGATCTACCTGATGGGCTACGCGCTCGGGGGCAAGGTTGGATTGCTGGCGGCGGCTTTTGACAATCGTATCAAGGGCGTGGTTTCCGTATGCGGGTTTGATCCGTTGCGTCTGCAGACACAGGAAAAAGGGACCGAGCGCCTCCGCCACTATTCGCACCTCCACGGGTTGCTGCCCCGGCTCGGCTTCTTTGATGGCCACGAAGACCGCGTGCCATTTGATTTCGATGAAGTCCTGGCACTGTTGGCCCCCAAGCCGGTGCTGCTGGTTGCGCCGGAACTTGACCGTTACGCACGCGTGGCGGATGTTCGGCGCGAGATGGAAGGGCCGAAAAAGGTCTATGATCTGCTTGGCCACCGGGAGGCATTGCAGTTCGAAACGCCCTTGGACATCAATCGCTTTTCACGCCGCCTGCAGGAGCGCGCCTTTGAATGGCTTGTGCAGCAACGCAGTGGCGGGCAGCAAGCTTGATCCATCAGGGGTTAAGAGAACACCTTCTCCTTGCGCAAACTGCCCTGGCCCGTACGTTAACTTGGCCATGCTGGCGGGGTCCGCGGCTCTTCTGTAGCGGCCGTGTCCCCACCGCCAGCCTCCGGAATTGGATCATATAGTCCTCGACCTTGGGGAGAGGGTGGACGCGCTCGCCTCCGGGTAAGGGGAACTTTCGTAGCGGCGGGTTCATCCCGCTATCAGGGCCTTCGATATCCGCACACATCGCAAAGGCGGCGACACATGCGCCCGCGGTAACGTACTTCAAAAGCTCACAGTCAGAAAAGCATTGACTGTGGCTTGTACCTTGATTTCGTTGTATTGAGAGTCCTTCAGGGGAAAAACTTGGTTCGGCGGGAAGACCGATCTGCGCTGAGGCCCGGCGATGCGCCGCGAGCCTGCGCTTAAACGGTCTTGGATGGCGTAGCTAGCGCTTCAGGAAAAGCAAAAGAACGGTCACGGAATAAACGAGAAACACCCCAATCGAATCCCAGGAAAAGGCCAGGACCCTTTTCTTGGAACGATACACAAGGGCGATCATGCTGATGGCGGTCATGATCATGGCAGCGCACGCCGTCAATGCATTCGTGGGGGAAATAAACGGCGACAGAGGACCCTTTAAGAAAAAACCGTCGTTGATTGCCAGAATCAGCAGGTTAAAGAGGTTGCTTCCGAGGACGTTGTCGACCGCCATGTCCACAGCCCCCATTCGAAGCGCAGTCTTGCACACCGCAATTTCCGGCAATGAAGTCGCCGAGGCCATCAGGACAACACCGATCCACGTCCTTCCCATCCCCGTCTTCTCCGCGATCACGTCCCCGTAATGAGATAGACGGGACCCGCCGTAAACAATCACAACGGTGCAAATCAGGAATTGAACCCAGACGAGCATCTATGAGACCCTTGTCTGCTTCCGCAGAAACCACTTTTCGGCTTCGACAGCCCAGAAGATCAGGGAACTGACAACCAGGGTAAGAATCAGGTCAGGAAGGGGCAGAGCTATAGTCTTAAAAATTGATTGAAAGAACGGTACATAGACAAGCGCAAGTTGCATTACTACCGTCAGCGCTACTGCGCCCAGCAGCGGTTTGTTGGATAACAGGCCAATTTCAAACAGCGACCGGCGTTCAGACCGGATGGCCATAACATGAGCCATCTGCGCGAGTGTCAGAGTTGTGAACACCATCGTCTGCCATTTGGGATCGCCGGCTTGCCAGTAGCCCTCAGCAATGCCTAAAGAAAGGAGTCCCATTAGGAACCCAACCCAAATGGTGTGTCGGCCCATGCCTCGGGCAAACATGCTTTCTCTTGGCTGGCGCGGGGGGCGACGCATGGTGTCAGACTCAGATGGCTCCACGCCCAGAGCCAGCGCGGGTAACCCGTCAGTTACCAGGTTCATCCAGAGGATTTGCAGCGGGAGCAAGGGCAAGGGCATCCCGAAAAAAGGCGCAACCAGCATCAGCCAGATTTCACCTGAATTTGTTGTCAGAATGTAGCGGATAAACTTCCTAATATTGTCATAGATCACCCGGCCTTCTTCCACGGCAGCGACAATGCTGGCGAAGTTGTCATCCAGCAAAACCATATCCGCAGCTTCTTTGGAAACATCAGTCCCGGTGATTCCCATGGCAACTCCGATGTCCGCCTTTTTCAGCGCAGGAGCATCGTTTACGCCATCGCCGGTCATCGCGACAATATGGCCGCGACGGTGAAGGCCTTCCACAATCCTCAGTTTGTGCTCAGGTGA